>CAJEYI010000006.1 GCA_903994795.1 uncultured bacterium | reverse complement strand
AGATCTACACGTCCGTGCACACTCTTTCCCTACACGACGCTCTTCCGATCTTTCGAGATGTGGCAGGATTTAATGTGTTATGTGTAAGCACAGGAACCATGCCACATCTCGAAGTGCTGTTGCCTTTGGTACGTACAACAATATTGAAAATGCACGAGGTATTCTCTCACTGCTTTTCATGCAGGCAGGATCACCAATCACGCAGTCAGTAAATCAAGGAATTCATTCAGTACTATCAAATACATCAAGCGCATCGTACGGTAGCGTGTCTCCACTCGCAGCTGCGTTAAATTTCTACACACAGTTTGCAGATCCATCGCGTACTGTATATACCTGGAACTCTGGAAATAGTTCTGCAAAGCAAGCATTTCTAGCTGGGTCGCTGGCATTCTATGTCGGCTATGCGTCAGAAGAGCCGCAAATAAAGGCAGCGAACCCAAATCTTTCATTCGACATGGCGCAAATCCCACAACTCCAGACATCGACAATAAAGACTGACTACGGACTCGCATACGCATTCGCTATTCCAAAAGCATCACATAATCCTACAGGGGCATATTCGACAGCCACTGCACTTACAGGAGTCTCATATCTCCCAATTGCCGCACAGGCACTTTCAATGGCTCCTGCAAATCGCATGCTCCTTGCTCCACCACCTGGTGACTTATATGCTCCTGTGTACTACCCAGACGCACTCATATCTAATGGATGGCTATCCCCAGACGCTGTAACTACGGATAGTATATTCTCAGCTATGATATCAAATATAAGCACAGGCAAATATCATGCAGCAGATGCAGTAAATGCTACTGATCAGGCACTTGATTCCGCACTACAATCTTCTTCATGATTAAAAACTTCTACAGCACGCTCGTACTCACGGCACTTTTTCTTTTAGCGTATAGTCCGGCGCATGCGGATACGTATACATACTCCAGATCATTTGATTCATCTGTGCTAAACAAGTATTCCTATGAACTAAAAGTTTTAGATACTTCCCAAAGTCCCGCATGTTATGCAATCTCAGAGCGCGTATACCCAACAGCAGCCGACTGCACAGCGACAGAAAATAACCAACTCCCAGCTGGCGCATCTGTGCTTGATAATTGTACTCAAATTACAAAGCTTAATTATGATTACACACTTGATAATCCGGTATGCGGAGCTTCAGTTAGTGCTTTGAGTTTTGCGCCTACGAGCCCAAATACAGTCACTAATGGCACATATACATATTCTAGAAACCTTGATGCTTCAGCAGTCAACCAATATTCATACGAAGTGGCTGTAGTAAATACGTCAGCAAATCCGCAATGTGTAGACATAACTGGGCAAGTGTTTTCGGATCAAGGTTCATGTGCAGCACAAAGAGATTCAATTGGGCAGTTGCCGGCCGGAGCTGTGGTACTTGATGACTGTGTTTTGCTTACAAAGCAGACATACGACTATACACTTAATTATCCTGCGTGTAGCTCGACAGTAAGTGGTGCAGGACTAACACAAACCGGTTCGCCTACTACAAATACTTCAGGATCAGGTATTCTTAGGAATCCATTGCAAGCACCTGATCTTGCAACACTTTTGTCAGAGATTTTGGGCTACGTAGTAAAAATTGGATCAATTTTCCTAGTACTCATGCTTGTATTTGTTGGGTTCCAATTTGTTATGGCACAAGGAAATCCTGAGAAAGTGCAAAGCGCACGTTCCTCGTTACTCTGGACTGCAGTTGGAGGACTTCTCTTGCTTGGGGCGCAAGCGATTGCAATGGTCATTGCTTCTACCGTACAAGGCTTATGAGATTTGATCAGGTCGTTGTAAATATCGTAAATATTGTAAATAGCTTTGTTGTGCCTGTTATTTTCACACTTGCATTTATATTCTTCCTTATAAATATTATTAAATATTTCTTTATCGAGGACGGGGAAGAGGCAAAAGAGAAAGGGAAGCAGGCACTTCTTTTTGGTCTTATTGGGCTGGGAGTGCTTTTCAGTGTATGGGGCTTAGTTAATATTCTTCTGAATACACTAAACACTGTAGTTGGAAATGGTTAAACGTGAAAAGTGTATAACCTCCTCACTATTTATAAATCCCTGTTATTCTTAAGCTTATGAAACTATTACGTATACAGTTAGTGCTCGGGTCGGTATTACTTTTTACTCCTTTCATCACATTCGCCCAAAACGTAAACGACATTCCTTCATTGTTCAACTACGTGATGAACATACTGAACCTTGTAGTGGTTCCGGTCATATTTGCAATTGCATTTGCTCTTTTCATATTTAAGATATATCAGTATTTTATTGCAGGAGGAGGTGATGAAGAAAAAGTGAAAGAGGGTCAGCGCTTTCTGATGTGGGGAGTTATAGGTTTCGCCGTGATGTTCTCTATTTGGGGACTCATTAATTTGCTTGTAAACTCATTTGGTTTTGATAATGCTACTCGTCCTGACATACCAACGTTTGGATTCTCTCAGTCGGGCGCTCCGTCCTTTACGTTCCCTACGTATGGAAGTACCAATTCTTCGTCAGGAGGTGGCTATGGTTCTGGAAATCAAGGGGGCACATATGTTCCGTCGAATTCAGGTGGTAATCAGCAAAGCGTATATGATGCACTAACTAATGGAGCATCTGGAAATGGGGGAAACTCCGTTTCAGGAGGAGGTGGATCCAATACCTTAACTGGAAGTGCAGGATCCGATAATTTATTGAGCGGAATTACTAATGGAATTGGTGGTGCTGCGAACGGAATTTATAATTGGTTTACAGGTGGAGGGTCATCGTCTCAAGGTACTTGTCCAGACGGGTCACCAAAAGAAATTGGAGTTCCTTGTTTAGTGCAAGATTCAAGTGGTAACTGGACAGACCCTTCACAAGGAACGTGTCCAGATGGTTCGCCTAAAGCAGTTGGTGTGCCATGTGCGACGGACACCACGGGTACTTACAGCGGTTTATATAGTGCATGTCCAGATGGTCAAGTAAATAATCAATATGGAAACTGTGTTGACGCTTCAACAGTTGGTAGTACAGATACAACTAATAATGGTTATGTATCAGCACCTGGTAACGAAACAGCAGCATCGTGTGATGCTGCAGGATTGACTCTCGGAGTAGACGGAAACTGTTACTAGTCTTTTTCCACATTACCCACCTCAAACTCGTTGACGTACGCCCTGTACAGGCTATTCTTAAGTGAGTAACTCGGCGTTACCTTAATTATCTATTTATTCTATGAAGAAATTAGCATTACTCGCAGCAGCATTCGCAGTACCAGCTTTCGCCTTCGCACAAACAGTTGATAGTGTGCAAAGCCTCGGTACGTTTATTATGAATATAATAAATCAAGTTGCAGTCCCAGTTCTATTTGCAGTTGCATTTATCGTCTTTATCTGGGGAGTGTTCCAAACCTTTATCTTAAATGGAGGCGATGAAGAAAAAAGAGAAGGCGGAAAAAGCCTTATGCTTTACGGACTTATTGGATTCTTTGTCATGGTCTCAGTGTGGGGACTGGTAAATATCTTGGTCGGATCTGTTAGCTTAAAATCAAATGCGCCGAACTATCCACAAGCTCTATATCAGCACTAATTTTTAGTTCAGTCTCTCCACAGAAAACCGTGTCAAAGGACGCGGTTTTCTGCTATCAGCTGGTACTATATATATATGCCCACAAACGCACCTCCTCCAGCCAATGCAGTTCTTGATGCCTTTCTTGCAAAGGTTACGGCACTTATAGTTATTCCCGTGATTACACTTCTAGCAATTGCTGCCTTTGTTGTGTTTCTGTGGGGAGTAATTGAGTACATACGTGGCTCAGATGATGCTGAAGCTCGCAAAAAGGGTCAGGATCACATTCTTTGGGGATTAATAGGTCTTATGATTATGTTTGGAACTACGGCGATTATAACGTTCTTGGGGAGTATTCTGGTAGTAATTAATTAGAGAGGTGTGAAGGGTTGAGGAGGTAGTATTCTACTAAAAAGACCGGCGCTTCCATAGGAAGCGCCGGTCTTTTTATCTAGTGCCCAGGAGAGGACTTGAACCTCCACCCCCGAAAGGACCTGCTCCTAAGGCAGGCGTGTATACCAATTTCACCACCTGGGCTTAGTTCCTAGTATTACAGATTATTGTCATTTAGTCCAAGCCTTTAAATACTTCTTCTCCTTCTTCACTTATGTAGTGTGGTCCGCCTGCCTGGATTCGAACCAGGGACCATCTCCTTAAGAGGGAGTTGCTCTACCAACTGAGCTACAGGCGGTGAACGAGGTCAAAGGAATACATGTCTGCATGTATTCCTTTGCGCCGAGAGAGCCGGCTGTATTTCCTAATACAGGCGGTGAACCTCAACGACTTGTACCGAGCGAACCGTTGTATGTAATCATACAGGCGGTAATGCCCGTTTTTCACCTTCCTGAAATCATATACGATAAACCAGAACCTTTCAACCTGTGTTAGTACCGAGAGTGGGACTCGAACCCACACGGCATCACTGCCAGGGGATTTTAAGTCCCCGCTGTCTACCATTCCATCATCCCGGCGTACTTTTATATTGTAATTCTTTAAGAACTAATTTACCACTTGCACCAGAGTTATTGAGGCCTGGGCGGGAATTGAACCCGCGCAATAAGAGTTTTGCAGACTCCCGCGTTACCACTTCGCCACCAGGCCATAGATAGATAATAACCTGTAGAGGCTGACTTTGCTATATAGGACTCTCAACAGTATCGTTTGCAATTTGATTTGAAAGTTCGTCGAGGTGCTGGCGGTTCTTTTCTCCGTAGTCGAGCTCGAACTTTATGAATGGGAGTATTGCAAAGCGACCATGCTGCTTTAGGTACTTGCGGAAGTTGTCACGGTGACGAGCAAGGAAAGCTACTGCGTGTTCTGCTTCAGCATCTGGAAATACACTTACGAAAATCGTCGCGTTCTTTCGGTCAGGGCTGATGTCTGTGCGAGTTGGAGTGATAAGTGTGTTACGTCCTGCCTCAATTGCAATATATGCAGCAGCTAGGTGGAGGAGGTTTGAGGCGGCCTTTTCTCCGCGGACTTTTGCATTGTTATCCATAGGTATGTAATTAGCCTTCTTTAATTTGATAGAAGGTAAAGGTGTCGCCATTTGCAATGTCTACCTTAGTTTCTATCTGAGCTCCAAATTCTCCTTCAGTACGAATCTCCTTTACATCTGCACGTGCTTGTTGGAGGTTTGTGACCTTGCCCATACCAAGAGGAACTCCGCGACGATCAATCTTCACAAGATCCCCGAGCTTAACGAAGCCAGTATCGAGACGAGCGCCAATGACTTGCTTGCCTCCGCTGGCATTGAATACTTTGAGAAGTTTGGCGTTACCAAGGATTTCTTCTGCGCGCACCTTTGGTGCGCGCTCCGCTAGTATTTCCTTTACTCGATTCTCTAGATCATAAATAATTGAGAAGACCTCAATTGGCACTCCTGCTCGTTCAGCAAGCTCGCGAGCACTTTGATCAACTCCCACGTGAAAGGCAATTATCATCGCTCCACCAGCCTGCGCAGTCTTTACGTCGCCTTCAGACACAGTTCCTACGCCGTCAGCAACTATATTGAGCGCAACATGCTCATGTGAGACCTTCTTTAGCTCGTGGATGATGGCCTCAATGCTTCCGGTGACGTCAGCCTTGATTATGACGGGCACAAGAAGCTTTCCTTGGTCTGCCTCGGCAGTTTCTCGATTACGAGGCCCGACTGGCGCCTGCTCGCTATCTTTTATGAGTTGCTCAGCCTCTTTCTTGTTTGCAACCATTGTAAATGGTGTGCCTGCAGCAGGAATACTGGTCCATCCGGAAAGCGATACTGGCTGTGATGCATTTCCGACGTCGATACGCTTAGCAAGGAAGTTTTCAATAAAACGTACTGGAGCTGTTGCAATACCCGCAACTGCAACTGAGCCGGTTTTTAGTGTTCCGTCCTTGATTATGATAGTTGCGCTGATTCCACGTTTTGGATCCTGTGATGACTCGAGTACGAAACCGGTTGCTGGAAGTGATGCATCAGCAGTGAGTTCTGCGAGGTCTGCAGTGAGTAGTACAAGGTCGAGAAGCTCAGGAACACCTTCACCAGTCTTTGAAGATACGGGAGTGTATGGAATTGATCCACCAAGTCCTTCTAGATAAATACCATTTTCGATAACCGAATTCTTGACTCGGTCCATGTCTGCACCGTTTTTGTCCATTTTTGTAAAAGCCACAACAAACGGAATGCCAGCTTCTTCAATTGCATCAAAAGCTTCTTTTGTCTGAGGCTTTACGCCTTCGTCCGCTGCAATTACAAGCACTGCAATATCTGCGGCTTGAGCGCCGCGTGAGCGAAGTGCACGAAATGCCTCGTGTCCGGGTGTGTCAAGGAAGGTGATTGTGCGAGCTACTCCCTCGTACTCGTGTACGGCTTCATATGCTGAGACGTGTTGAGTAATGCCGCCTGCTTCGCCAGCGGTTACGTTTGCTTTGCGGATATAGTCCAAGAGCGACGACTTTCCGTGGTCGATGTGGCCCATGACGGCGACAATTGGTGGGCGAGGAGTGCGTGTCATATAGTGCAGTACATCACAAAATCGCTTACTTTGCAATTATTACGTAAGTGCTCTACTGTAAATACACAGAGAATACCTATGAATATCTTTCGCACTTATCTCGATTGGGCGTCTGCGGCCCCTGTCTCCAAGTCTGCTTGGAAAGCTTTTGTGAAGACGAGTAAACTGTATGGGAACCCCTCATCGCCACATAGTGAAGGTGATATGGCGCATCGTGCTCTAGAACAGGCACGTACGACTATTGCGCGAATTGCAGGAGTGAAATCAGATAGTGTCATATTTACTTCAGGTGCGACTGAAGCAAATGCAATTGCGATACAGGGTCACGTAAGGGTGCTTGTGGCAACTGGACGAGAGATGCGGTCGTTACATCTGCTCTATCTACCAACCGCACATGCGTCAGTAGTTGAAACGATGGAAAACCTGCGCGCCGCAGGCGCGCAGGTTGAGGCACTCGTGCTTATTGACTCTGGTTCGGGAGTGACTATTGATCTCACGAAACTAAAAAAGCAACTTCGTCCTGAGACAATATTGGTGAGTATGGATTTGGTCTGTGGGGAAACAGGTACGAAATATCATGCACGAGATGTGCGACGAGTTATTCTGGCAGCACAAAAGGAAGGGTTGTTTCGAGCAGAATCGAAGCCCTTACTACACATAGATGCAAGTCAGGCACCTTTTACTGAGTCGATTGATTGCAATCACCTTGGCGCAGACTTGCTTACACTAGATGCACAAAAGATTGGTGGAGTACGCGGAATTGGTGCACTTATTCGCACAAGCGCATTTGTATCTCTAAAGCCATTAGTACAAGGTGGCGGACAGGAACAGGGAATTCGACCTGGGACTGAAAGTCCTGCGCTTGCGGCATCGTTCGCGGTTGCGCTTACAGAAGTACAAACAGGGAAGGAGGAATTCAATGCGCGCGCCGCAGGCGCGCGCGCAACACTCCTCTCAACTCTCAAAACCGCTTTCCCTGACCTTATAGAAAACGTCGGAAAGGAACACGCTTCACACATTCTAAATATCTCACTTCCGAATCGAGACACAGACTACCTTGTTATGCTCCTTTCCCAGGCAGGTTTTGCCGTATCCACGAAAAGCGCATGCGAAACAGATGCCACTGGTTCTAGAGTGGTACTTACAATGACAAACGATTCAGCCGCTGCACTTTCAACGCTTCGCATTTCATGGGGTCCCACAACTAAGGCGCGACGCCTTGAGCAGTTTGTAAAAGCACTAATAAAAGAGGTGCAATTTCTTGACAAAAGACTGTAGTAATACATACTAAACATCTGCTCTTTTTTCCGTCTTGGAGGACGACAAAGATGAAAATCACCCCTTTCAGACTGCTCGGTATCGGTATTGCAGCAATTGTTGCCGTAGATATGGTAATTATTGCTACCACACCCAGGATTGTCATAAACCACTTTGACCTGCAGTGCGATACCAAGCCAAGCTCATGCGTCGGAGGGTATCTGGCCATGGGCTACGGCTATTCGAGGTTTGCCGGTCCTCAGACACTGAAAAAGGTCGTCTTCGTTAATCCCAGTGGCAATCCGGCGTATGTAAATGTGCGGGAAGTTTCCCTGGACGTTATGAACGGCGGCGCCTTCGTCTACCCGAACAAGCTCACTGAGAGGCAATGGGTGAAGGCAAATTCCCTGTCTCTCGTGCCTTCGCGACAGCTCAAGGCACTAGGTGCTTGCGAAGGAACGGACGACTCTCTCCCATGGGAAGATCAGTCCTGCTCAACACTGGGGAAAGTCCGCGGAAGAATGGGAGAGCCGGCTACTTCTCACATTGGGGTACAGCCAGATCCTTTGGAGCCATAGGGTTTCCCACCGTCCTGTCCCGAGGAGCCGTCACGCTCCTTGCGGGCTGGGCGGTTTTCCTTTTATATATTATATATTCAATATTATAATTTATTTTCGCTCGCAGTTTGTTAAGTATGTTTGCAGCGAGTTAATCTTCAGTAGAGTCGGTGGGTATGCCTCGAGTAACGCAATGGGCGGGTGAGCAATTTTTGAAGTGCGCAGGAAAGCAGTAGGTGAAATACGAGGAAAAATTGCCAGGACCCGCGGAGTGAGTAACGCCGAGGCCATACCCACCGACTCTGCCAACGAAGTCACTATTTCTTAATATGCGTTGTACGACTAGCTTATAAGTTATTGATTGCGCTATACTATATATATGGATATCGAAGAACTATCAAAATCCCAGCTTTTGCTCCTCATGCTGTTCGTGAACTTTATTACGTCTATTGCGACAGGTGTATTAACTGTGTCACTGCTCGACCAGGCCCCCACAACGGTAACTCAAACAGTGAATCGTATCGTTGATCACACTATCGAGACCGTGGCTACCGGAACACCTCTTGCGTCGATTATCTCAGCACCTACAACAGTCACAAAGACAGTGGTTGAAAGCAACGACACACTGCTTCCACCTGCAATTGCTGCCGCTTCTTCACGGTCTGTTGAAATATATGCTGGCGCAGGAACCTCGACACCCCTTATTGCAACAGGTACATATCTTCCAAAAGCTCGCGCAGTCGTAACAGCTACTATTGCAGGGCTCCCATCAAGTGTAGCTGTTCTATTTCCTGGAGGTACACTTCAAAAAGCATCAATCTCCCGTGCAGGTGCAACTATTACGATCTACGGATTTAGTGATTCTGCAAAACTCCTCACACCATCTTCACCTACAATAGTAGATCATTCAATTTTGAAGGCGGGGCAGACCGTGGTTTCGCTAACTGCTGATGGTAGTGCGGTCGCAGGAATTATTACAAAAATTGATGAAACCGGCGTACACACAAACCTTCCTTCTGTTCCAGCTGGGAATTCAGCAGTCGATCTTTCAGGAAATATTGTTGGTATCTCAACAGGTGCAACTGGGCTCTACTTCTACGCTGATAAAATCACCACGCTTCTCAATGCAACGTCTAGCCCTGCTACACCGTAGTATTGGTATAGGTTGTTATATATAGTATACATTTAAATATATGCCACCATTCAAAAACTGGACAACCAAAGCAAAAGAAGCGGTAAAAAAGGCGCATGAGCTGGCTATTGAGCGTGGGCAAAACCACGTGAGTCCGCTACATCTTCTCACTGCGCTTGTACACCAGGAAGAAAGCTTGGTCTTTTCAGTACTTGATCACATGGACATCGATACCATGCTGCTTTCTGATACACTCCTCGAGCTCCTCGAAACTCCAGAAGCATCTTCGACACTTTCTCCGTCATATAACCTCTACCTAACACCAGAACTTGCTCAAATACTTGAGGGTGTCGGCAAGATTGCTGCAAAAATGAATGATCCTTTTATTGGAACTGAGCATCTCTTTGTTGCAGTGCTTGAGCACCCAGGTCCAGCTGCGGATACTATTTCGCGATTTAAAATTGATGAAGAATCAGTCATGGCGATCTTGAAAGAACTTAAGACTGGCAAAGATGGACAGGTTGCAGAGCCAAAGCGTTTTCGTGCACTAGCTAAGTACACTCGAAACCTCACAAAAATGGCTTCAGAAAATAATCTTGATCCAGTCATTGGGCGTGATCAGGAAATTAACCGTGTGATTCAAATTCTTTCACGACGCACAAAGAACAATCCTGTGCTTATTGGTGAAGCAGGAGTTGGAAAGACTGCAATTGCAGAAGGTCTTGCTGCGCGTATTGCACAAGGAGATGTGCCACAATCACTTAAAGGCAAAGAGCTTTTGTCACTTGACCTCGGACTTATGATCGCTGGCACAAAGTATCGCGGAGAGTTCGAAGAGCGTATGAAAAATGTGATGAAAGAAGTAGAGAAGTCAGAAGGGAAAGTAATACTCTTTATCGACGAGCTTCATACACTTGTGGGTGCAGGTGCTGCAGAAGGATCAGTGAACGCATCTGAAATGCTTAAACCATCGCTTGCACGAGGTGAAATGCGCATCATCGGCGCCACAACACTCAAGGAATACCAACAGCACATCGAGAAAGACGCAGCCCTTACACGACGTTTCCAGTCTGTGTTTGTGAACGAGCCTTCAATCGAAGATGCCGTTGCTATTCTGCGAGGCCTTCGTGACAAATACGAACTTTTCCATGGTGTGCGAATTACCGATGGTGCGATCGTGAATGCAGTTGAGCTTTCTTCACGCTACATCACAGACCGTTTCCTTCCAGACAAAGCTATCGACCTTATCGATGAAGCTGCTGCTGGTCTACGAATTGCGCTAGAAAACAAACCACCACAGCTTGAAGAGACTGATCGTCGCATTCGTCGTCTCGAAATCGAAAAGCAGGCACTTCAGAAAGATGATGAGACGATCTCCGGAAAAGTTCCAGAGCACGCAAAAGAGACTCGTGAACGGCTCAAAGTAATTGAGAAAGAAATCGCAGATCTTCGTGAGAAGACAGGTGAGCTCGAGCTCAAATGGAGAAACGAAAAGGAAGTGGTTGATGGTATTCGAGCCATTAAGACCGAGTTGGACAAACTTCGTACGCAAGCAGATGCTGCAGAGTCATCGGCAGATCTGGGTACGGTTGCAGAAATCCGTTATGGCAAAATACCAGTTCTTCAAAAGGAACTTGAGTCAAAGTTGAAACGTCTCAAGGTTCTTCAGAAGTCACGTCGCATTCTTCATGAAGAAGTTACTGAGCAAGAAATTGCTGGGGTGGTTTCAAGGTGGACTGGTATTCCGGTGGCACGCATGCTCGAAGAGGAAGCATCAAAACTTGCACGAATGGAAGCTGAACTAAAAGCAGCCGTCATTGGTCAGGAGAAGGCAGTGAAGATAATTACAGACGCAGTGAAGCGTTCGCGTGTAGGTATTGCAGATCCAAATCGCCCAATAGGCTCGTTCCTCTTCATGGGGCCTACTGGAGTTGGAAAAACTGAGCTCTCACGAAAGCTTGCTGAGTTTATGTTCAATGACACAGATGCCCTTATTCGTATCGATATGAGTGAGTTTATGGAGAAGCACTCTGTAGCAAAACTTATTGGAGCACCTCCGGGTTACGTAGGATACGAAGAAGCAGGCTCACTCACTGAACGCATTCGTCACCGACCGTACGCAGTCGTGCTCTTCGATGAGATCGAGAAGGCAAATCCAGAAGTTTTCAATATCCTGCTCCAGGTACTCGATAGCGGTCATCTTACCGACGGAAAGGGAAGAAAGGTGAACTTCAAAAACACCATTATAATTCTTACCTCAAACATTGGCGCAGAGTACATTGACCGTATGGCACGCATTGGTTTCGGAAACAGTAGTGCAGAAGTCGCAGCACAGTATGAGGAAGTGAAAGAGCGTGTGACAGGAAGTCTTAAAGAACACTTCCGTCCAGAGTTCTTGAATCGTCTCGACGACATTGTGATCTTTGATGTGCTCAGCAAAGATTCACTTTCTGGTATTGTTGAGCGACAAATCACAGAAGTGCTTGCTCGCCTTACTGCGAAACGCATCACACTTACCATTGCACCCGAAGTTCGGGCATGGCTTGCTGAAATTGGGTATAACCCTCAGTATGGCGCACGACCACTCAAACGTGCCATACAGGACAAGATTTTGACTCCAATTGCCTCACTTATGGTAGATCAGGGAGTTATGGAGGGAGGATCTGTGACTGTGACTCTTAAAAATGGCCAGCCAGTATTTGACGTCCGAAAATCAGCCCTAAAAGCTAAAACCAGCAAGTCCACAGCAAAGCCAAAAGTAAAGGCGGGTGCTACAGTATAGGCAGCTTGCAGGCTACGCCGAATTCTGGTATCTTCTCTATATGTCACAAGATCGACTCCAGAAAATGCGTTCTGCTTCAGGCCACACTATTTTTACTCGCAAGAATAAGAAAAAGGTGGAGCGAAAGCTTGAGCTCAAGAAATTCGATAAAAACACGCGAACAAGGGAGCTCTTTAAAGAGGTCAAGAAATAGTCTATACTTGGAGAGTATGAAAAAACTCTCAGAAGACAAGTCATTCGCCATCTTAAGAGTAATCTTTGGTGGCGTTTGGCTTATAGATGCCTCATTTAAGTGGAGTCCAGAGTTTCTAAATAACTTCACTTCGTATCTCCTAGAAGGTGTGCAGGGTCAGCCACAGATTGTGCAGGACTGGGTTAATTTATGGATTCAGACGGTGAGTGTAAATCCGCATATGTTTGGCATACTGGTAGCGCTTGCTGAAACGGCAATCGCTATTGGTCTTATCTTCGGGCTATTCACACGCATCGCAATCATTGGAGGAATAGCCATGACGCTCGTCATCTGGTCTACTGCTGAAGGTTTTGGAGGTCCGTACCAGGCCGGCTCAACTGATGTTGGGGCAGCTATTATCTACGCACTTCTTTTCCTTGCTCTCTGGATTGGAAGGTGCTGGAAGGAGTTTAGTATTGATGCAATTTTAAAGAAGAAATTCAAAATTACATAGACACAATTATCTAGGTATGCCATACGATGAATACAAATGGTTTGAGGGAATTCCACATTACTACGGTGATTACGTGCGTATATTGTTTCTCTCAACGGCAGCATTAGCGTTTTTTGCGATACCTGTCTGGGGGAACATGCTTGAGTTCGGTGTAATATTCGAAATCCTGGCCGGGTTACTCCTCGTACTCCTTGCTGGACTTACCAGTCCACAAAGTAAAGGGGTAATGATGTTGAATATCCTGGTTGCCGCACTAGGTGCGTTTATGCTTGAGCTTACGGCTGTTTCGTACCAAGCAAAAAGCTCGTTCATACTTCTTTCCGTTCGGGAAGCGGGTGCAATCCTGCTAATCATCGCGCTATATTTTAGCGTGAAAACCCTGCGTGCGATGATTCAAGGAAAGATTGGTGAGGCGTATAATCCAGAAGACTTTATACATGAAAAGCCTGAGCACGAGTATGTGGAGGATAGGACAGATGACTACGACCACTACGAACGTGACACGGAGACGGACACTGATACTGAGATGGACGAAGAAACCCGCATCGAACCACCACACAAAAAGCATTTGGCAAACCCTGAGATGGAATATTACTAGTATGGTAGAATCTGCATAATGAAAGTTGGTTTAGTATGCGGAGGGCCATCAGCTGAGCGCGGAATTTCCTTAAATTCTGCACGGTCAGTGCTAGATCACTTGAGCAGTCCAGAAGTTGAGATTGTGGCGATTTATTTAGATCACCAGAAAAATGCGTACAAAATCTCAAATTCTCAACTGTACTCCAACACCCCTTCGGACTTTGACTTCAAACTCCATCAGACAGCCACACCTCTAACTGACAAGGCTCTCATAACGCTTCTCAAAAGTGTAGATATTGTATTTCCTGTCATGCATGGTGCATATGGAGAAGACGGACAATTTCAGGCATTTCTTGAAAAGCACAAGATTCCTTTTGTTGGCTCCGGTTCTGTGGCTTGCAGACAGGCGTTTGATAAGTATGTGGTGAATCAATTTATTACATCAAAAGGTTTCTACACACTGCCATCTACAGTTTTGAAAATTCACGCAAAGGATCACAAGAAAGCTGTGAGTGCTTTCTTTAAGGAGTACTCTATAAAAAGAGCTATTGTTAAGCCAGCAAGTGGTGGCTCAAGTATCGGTGTGTTTTCAGTAACTACCGTTGAGGAGGCACTTGAGAAAGCAGAAATTATTTTCTCACAGAAGATGGACACAAGAGTTGTCATAGAGCCTTTTGCAAAAGGTATAGAGTTTACGACAATAATTTTACAAAATCGGTTTGGTCTCCCGGTCGCAGTACTTCCTACTGAAATCGAGACAGCATATTCGGAAAACCAGATCTTTGATTTCAGGAAGAAGTATCTACCGACTCGCCAGGTTACCTATCACTGCCCACCCAGATTTAGTAATGAAGTGATTGAAAAGATTCAAGTACAGGCCGAGCAGTTGTTTGCACTTCTAGGTATGCGCGACTTTGCTCGCTTCGATGGGTGGGTACTCGACGATGGAAATATCTGGTTTTCAGATTTCAACCCAATTAGTGGAATGGAACAAAACAGCTTCTTGTTCCAGCAGGCTTCACGAATTGGGATGACGCACGCGGACACACTTCGATTTGTAGTGTCGAGAGCCTGCGAACGATACGGCATCAAGTTTCCTAGTGCAAAAGCCACCACAAAGCTTACAAGAAAGCCTGTGCCAATATTACTCGGAGGAAAGACATCAGAACGACAAGTGTCACTTATGAGCGGTACAAACGTATGGCTAAAACTTCGCGGGTCTAAAAAGTACGAGCCACAACCGTATCTGCTTGATTTGCAAGGAGCTGTCTGGAAACTTCCGTATGCATTTTGTTTGAATCACACAGTGGAGGAAATAGTTGAAAATTGTGAGCATGCTGAGCAGGCACACGAGCGACTAGGATATCTTGAGCAAAAAGTGAAAATGCGACTAGCGCTTAGTTCCGAGGAAGTGAGCGAGATAAACACACTGCCCACAAAGCTTACGATGTCAGAGTTCCTCAAAGTTGCGCCGTTTGTGTTTATCGCGCTACATGGAGGAGAAGGCGAGAACGGTGTCCTACAAAAAACTCTTGCAGATAAAGGCATACGATTTAATGGCCCAGACTCAAAAGTTTCTGAACTATGTGCAGATAAGTGGAACACAAACACCTTTATCGAAAGCCTTCACATTTCCGGAGTCTCTACAACACTTGGAAAAGTTATGAAGTTTTCAGATATTGAATCAAAAAATACTAAACAGCTTTGGGAGGATGTGAAAGATCAACTAAACGCACAAACAGTTATTGTGAAGCCACGAACTGATGGGTGCTCATCCGGCGTTGTGCATTTATATTCAGAATCAGACCTACAGAAATATCTCAAGGCTGTGAAAAACAAGATAACTCGAATCCCACAAGGAACGTTTGCCAATCAAGCAAATATAATTGAGATGCCACTCGAAGGTATCGAAGAGCTGCTTTTTGAAAAGTTTATTGAGACAGATACTGTGAAGGTGGTGGGGAATACGCTAAAGCATATACAGAAATCAGGCTTGCTCGAGATAACAGTTGGAGTAGTCGAAGAAAAAGGAAAGCTAAAAGTCTTGAATCCTAGCTTAACTGTGGCAGAAGGCGAAGTACTTTCAGTGGAAGAAAAGTTCCAGGGTGGAACAGGTATAAATATCACACCACCACCAGAAAGCATTATTAGTGCTACAGCACTCGCCCGTACAAAGAAGCTTATAAAGTCAGTGGCTGATGGTATTGGTATAAAGGGCTATTCCCGTATTGATGCATTTATAAACACGCACGATGGAAGTGTGGTAATTATTGAGGTAAACACTCTGCCAGGATTGACTCCGTCAACTGTTTTATATCACCAGGGTCTAGCTGAGAATAAGCCAATCTTCCCGAGAGAATTGCTTGAGAAACTGATTGAAAATAAAGGGTACTAAGATTTGCTCTTATAGTATGTCTCCTGTCGGGACAGATGTAAGAGGGTACTGAATAACTAAGTTTTCTAGTTGCGCCGGGTGTAAGTTTAAAGATTCAAATTCAGCTTTGGTCTCAAAGACTCGTCCATGAAATACAAGTAATGTTTGAGAGCTCTCAGTAATTGTTGTTGCTCGGTAATTTAACACAGTCAGTGCAGACCAGATATTTGCATCTGCATCACTTGCAACAAAACCTGCTGGCAATATGCTGCCAGTAAGGACTATTACCTTATGAGGCATGTCTTCTGAGTTCTGTTGTATAAATAGCGAGATTTTTGGAAGCATGTACGTGCCAGTTGTAATAAGTACTTTTGTGTGTGGCACGAGATGCAAAATATCAAGAAGCATAAAAAGATCCTCGACAAGAATGTCTCGACTATCTTTTGAAAGTGCATCAATGCTTTCAAATTCAAGATTGCTCGTGCCGAATATGTTCATGTACTCAATTTGCTTAATAGCAGGAGAAGGAAATAGCGGCACAATAGTTTCCTTGGTTGGGGTATATCCAGATGAGATAGTACCGCCGTATCCGATTAACAGAACCGCATTTTCATTCGTCTTTCCTGTAATCATCTTTTCAGCTGCGTGGATATTTCCACCACTCTTTCTTTCAGGAAAAGAATAGTTTTTTATGGCTTCTGCAAAATCAATCATGTGATCAGTATAACAAATTACAGATTTTAACTAAAGTTACGCTTTTCATTTAAAATCTATTAAATGAGTTTATATGAAAGCACTGGTCCGAAGACCAGCGCAGTTAAGACTCTATTTTAGTTTATTTGTTTTACATATGTGCGATAGCTCCACGTACCCAGTGTTAGGGCGATTATTCCCAGAATCATCAAAGAAGTTGGCAGGTTGAAGTTCGCAGTGAAGAGGCCGAATACCGCCAAACCAATTACAGAGACGAGATTTGCCAATGATGACTGCATGGACAAGACAGTTGCGCGCATATCAGTCGCAATGTTCCGATTCATGTAGTCACTTACAAATGGTTTCATTAATCCTCGTACAAGATTCTGTACCAGAATCAAGCACGCAAACAACTGGCTTGGGAAACGCGCCATGAGTATAATTGGCACACCTAGACACATGACCATCAGGATGATGCATAGACGCTCGCCGAGGTAGTGCTCAATTTTATACGCATAGTGACTGGTTAACCAAGCGACGATATTGAGCATGAAGAAAAGTACTCCATATAATTGCAGTGGTATATGCACATACTCAAAGTACGGATTATACGTGAAGAACCATACTTTTGACGTTGTTGCTAGCAGTGCAGCAAAGGCAATCATCCAACGCAGTTTTTTGGACTGTAGCAGATACAGACCTCCTTCCTTAAGTGCTTCATATTGGCCTTTCATCGAGAACTTCTTCGGCTCAACAGTTTCCTTAAAGAAGAATGCTGAGATGAAAGGTATAAGCAGGAAAGGCAGGCTGATGTACATTGGCCAGCGAAGGTTAATGTGAGCGATAAAGCCTGATGCGAACGCACAAGCTGCAATAACGGCGAGTCGCGATCCAGTTGCATTTCCCTCAATACGCTTATATTCGCTTTCACGTCCTTGTTCCCTAAGTGAATCATAGAGTAAGGCGACATCAGCGCCTGACTGAAGACTGTAGCCGATTGCCCAGAATATATTTCCAGCCCACGCCATGTATGGGTTTGTCATGCACGCGAAGAAGACTGCGCTAACAAACAACAGAGCCCGACCAATAATAATCGTCTTCTTCCGTCCAATCTTGTCTGCCAGTGCTCCAAATGGAATATCTGAACAGGCGTTGATGCACAGGATTGCCGACTCCATGAAATAGATGCTTGCAAGAGACATGTGTGCAAGATTTTGTAGAGAGACAATTAGAATTGGTCCCCACATTATCGGCTCATTGAAGAGCACGTGTATCCGATATAGCAGGATATTTCGACTGGTCTTCACTTTTTTCTCCTAAGTGTTTATTGGTTATCAAAGAACTGATCTGAATAGAAAAACCTCGGCCTTCTATTCAGCCGAGGTTTTTCTAAGGAGGTGGTTTCTTAATCTAAGAGACCCTATAAAAATCACGGCTGGACACAAGTCTGGTATTCCCAAGGGCATAGGCAAAAAGCGCCTGGATGTCGCAGGAAATGGGACTTGTATTCATGTCGTGATTTTTGTGAACCATGTATTAATTAATGCATTATATATAGCATATGTCAAACTATTCAAAGGGTACATTCAACTCTCAATTGCACCACCCTCATCCAATTCCCACCCTCCCCAAACGCAAAACAGCCAGAGGGTATCTGGCTGCTCGTGCTTGCTCGCTTGGCAGGACAGCTTCCGAACTTTTAAGTGGCGGGAAGAGGTGGGGGATTGTGATGTGACCATATCACAAATTAACGAGTTGCTTGCACTGGTCTAAGAAACATCGTCAGTATCGTCATTATAAAAATACCCCCGAGGGCTCAGCACTATATGTGTCTATATAAAAGAGAAAAGCCTACGCCCGCATGGGTTTCGGCCTCTCGCAAATGTACGCGACGACGCTACTGCACGACTGCAGGGACGTTCAGGTGTCGACTGAAGGCCCGGCTGAGCTCGCGGGCCTCCCGTCGGACTTTCCTCCATGAGCAGGCGACGAAACGCCTGACGACGATGGTTCCCCTGGAGTCGGGTGTGCGCCTGACTTCGAGATGGAGACCATACGCCTCATTGAGGGTGGCGTACGAGGAGATTGGCAGTTCCGTGCCATTTTCTCCAGTGAACACGTGGCCGATTACTTCGACGACCACTCCCTTGCGTCCGAACTGGACATTGCTGGGAGTACTGATAACCGCACTAAAACCTTCCATAGGAGCAGTTCCTCGTGTTGAAGATTAAGATAAGAGCACTCTTACCTTGGAAATAAATTACCACACTAATGAAGAATTTACACTTATTTTAATTCAAATTGAAATATTTATTAATGAAAGAAATGTCAGTATATAAAAAGAAGCCGCCCGAGGAAGCAGGCAGGAATGGGTCCTCGGGGCTTCTTCTCGGGCAATGTTGCTCTATCTAGAGGGAGGGCTCGCTCTTATTTTATTTTTCTTGTGCCACGCCCTCAACATCAGTGAGTTTTAGCAATACGCAATCTATACCCATCATCTGGCCCATGATATCGACGCACGTCAGATCCAGTTCGCCGTCAAAGAGCACCATGACATACAGCCCATCTGGCAGGAAGTGGTTACGAATCTGGGATCCTTTGGTCCCAGCCGGTATCTTTGGTTGACCAGGTTGATAGATGTCCCGGGCCGCTTTTATTGGAAAAGGTTTTTCTTCGATAACCTCCCGTTTGTCGTTGGAAACTATTACAACTGAGCGTTCTCCCATACTTTTAATTCAGTGCGGAACGTGCGGAATGCACGAATCTACCAAACTGCCTTTCCGTCTCGAATATAGCACACTTTTACAAAATGTCAGGCTCAACGTAATGGTTTAATAGCTTGGAAACACTTAATACTAACGGAACATCTAAATGCCTTATTTACTGCCTCTTTTAAAAATGCGGGCCCAGTAGAAACCTTTCCTTACAGGAACTGTACACCTTGTGGATGAACTCCTCGCATAGGAATGCTTGACTTCATGCTCACAAGGTTTTCGATTCCTACACGCAAGCGCCCCGCGCTCGCTTGGGCCCGCCATGCAAAAAACCGCCTTTCGGCGGATTGCATGGCGGGCCCAGTAGGAATCGAACCTACACTATCGGTTTTGGAGACCGATGTTCTACCACTAAACTATGGACCCATTCGCCGAACAGCGGCAATGTCTACTAACCATAGCAGACGCACGACTGGTGACAAGTAGCGCTATTTGTTCATCTGATGACATACAATGTACACAAGGCTTATATATGCGTTTTTCTTTTACTACATTCCGTATTGCAATAGGTGCACTGCTTTTTCTTGTAATTGCACCTGAATTTGCTCATGCTGCCACATCTTCGGCCGTGTCGGTGTTGAGTCCTAATTTTCACATTATTCCCGATGCATGTAACTGTGCTAGCCCTGCCTCTGCTCCTGGTTGGGGTTGTATACTTGCAACAATTCAAAATCTTATTGATTTTCTTGTCGGATTCACAACAGTCATCATTACGGTTTTTATCGCATTGGCTGGGTTTACATATATGACGAGTGGAGGGAGTGCTGAAAAGCGCTCGCTTGCAAATAAGCGAATTCTAAACGCAGTCATCGGGCTACTTATAGTGCTTTGCTCGTGGCTTATAGTTGATTCGATTATGAAGGTTATATATAACCCTGACAGTTTCTTTGGTCCTTGGAATTCAATTCTTGGACCTACAGTCGGATCAGACTGCCTTGCTCCTAAATCCTTGCCAAGTAGTCTACCTGCACTTAATTCTGCTGCAAATGGTACTGGTGGATCTTCTGTGTCTGGCTCACCTGCAACACAAGCAGCTAGTGTTCCCGGAACTACTGGAGCATGTAATGCTGCGGTTGTACAACAGGCCGCAGCAGATGGTGGAGTTCAAATGTCGAGTACAGAGGCAGCAGTACTCGCATGTTTTGCTGGTCCTGAAAGTGGTTGTGGATCTATAGACCAAAACTACAACTGGAATGGAGCAAAAAGCCTACCGCCATCAACGGCATGGGGACCATTTCAAATCACATTAAAAGGAAATAGTGCTTGCTTTAATAACGCCGCTTGTTACCAGGCCGCCGGTGTTTCTGGGCCACTTAATTGTGCAAATGCGTTTGATGTTCACGGAAATGCAATCCCAGGAGCATTACTAACTGAGTGTCAAACAGCAGCAGCAAGTCTGACCTGCAGCGCGGTTGTGGCGGACTGCAATATTAAGGCTAATCATGGTAGTTATAGTGCTTGGACGGGGAATAAAGATAGTACCGCTGCACATCAGGCCTGTGTTGCGAATGCTGGCGGGTAGTGAGTTATACTTATTTCTATGAAGCAATACTACATTTGGATAATTTTAGGAATTGTTGCCTTTCTTTTGATTGGCATAATTATATATTTTAGTTTTTTTGTTCACGGTACTTCTGGTCAAAATAAGACAGCAAATTTTAACTTAGGTGTTTCTCAGACAAACAGTACTTCCTCAAGCTCTCAGGTTGGTGTGGTCACTACTAGTTCTCCTGATGCAATTATGATACCGACCGCAAACTCAACAATTGCGACAAAAAACTTTATACGTAATGGTGTTACAGTTCAAGACCCAGCAAATAAAAACTCATACTATATTGCAGGAAGTAGTGGAGCATGCACAAGCTCTGGTAATTGTCCAAAGGCAGGATCGAACACCGATTACAATATTGTATATAATAAATTAGATGGAACTTTTATCTTAGGACTAGCAACAGAACCACTCGGAACAGCTCGGCTTGAGGCGGAAAAAGCACTTCAAACTCAGCTTGGAATAACTCAGCAACAAATGTGTACACTGAAATATCTCGTCATTACTACCACATACGTAAATCCTCAATATGGTGGGAAAAATCTAGGCTTTAGTTTCTGTCCAGGTTCTGTCCAGCTTCCTTCATAGTATGAATGGATTATTACTAAAAGCCACAGCAGTTACTGCTCTTCTGTTTGTATTTGCCGTACCAACAGTCCATGCAGCCACAACTCCATTTTTTGGTCCAATTATCTCTCCAGCATGCAACTGCCTGACACCAATTAATGCAAATGGTGTAACTGCGCAAACTTCTGCGCCTGGTTGGGGCTGTATTCTTAATACCTTCCAACGGACAATGAATCTTGGTATATCATTGGCTGTTGTATTCATGACACTATTAATTGCACTTGCGGGCTTCTCATATATTTGGAGCAGGGGGAATCCAGAAGGGAGAAGTCTTGCAAATAAAAGAATCATGAATGCAGCAATTGGGCTTCTGATTGCACTTGGAGCATTTCTTCTCGTTGATTCACTTATGAAGGCTGTCTATAACCCAAGCAACGCTGCCTTCGGTCCCTGGAACTCTATACTTGGAGAAGATCAAGGTGCACAGTGTATTGCCCCAAGCAAGCCCCCAAGTTCATTTGCTGCTTTGAACACTCCTGCAAATGGTACCGGGGGTACAGGGTCAGCCCAAGTCTCTGCAGTGCAAACCAATACTGCAAGTGGAAATGAGGGACAGGTTCGAGCACAGCTCGCGGGAGCCAGTGTGTCAATTAATCATGATGCCTGCGCATCTGGTAGTAGTGGCACAGGGTGTACAAATGTTGGCGGTCTTCAGCAAGATACAATTCAACAAATTATAAATATGAGTGACAAGTGCGGTAATGGTCCTGCTGGATGTGGTCTTGTGGTATCTGGAGGAAGTGAGCCAGGACATGCTACGGGACCATATAGCCATGGAAATGGGTACAAGGTTGATATACGACTTGGCACTAAGCTAGATACAATCATTAAAGGATTTACCTATGGAGGAACAAGAACTGGAGATACTCCGGGAAGTTCAGATCCATTCTGGACAGATAAGTGTGGTAATCAATATGTGCAAGAAGCAAGTCTAAACCACTGGGATATTACAGTGTATCGTGCGTGTTCGCTGTAGCTGCGAGCTTTCGGAGCCATGCTTTTTGGCGACGTGCGTAGTGCCAAAGTTTTGAAGAAAGAGTAGAGAGCAAGGATTCCTCGGTTCGTTCACTGCGAAGGTATTCTCCAACCACTCGATATTCAAGTCCGAGTTCATTGAGGCGCTCATCTCCAACGAGCTCGCGGACTCGCTCGACCTCCTCGACAAGTCCATTCTCTAGTGCTTGTGCGAGTCGCGTATCAATTCGCTCACGCAACACATCTCGTTCAGGATTGATAATTACCCACTCAACTTCGTATTCCGATGCAGATACATCTCGTGGACGTTCAGGCACACGTCCTTGAGTTCGGATAATTTCAAGTGCGCGAATAAGTCTGCGACGGTTTGCGGGGTCTAGTTGTGAGAATCTTGCCGGATCTTTTGCACGTACCTCCTCAATTATTTCATCGTCAGTCAGTCTTTCTATTTCTTCTCGTACGAGCGCGTCCTGTGGAATTTCCGGGAGACCATAGATCAGTGCATCGAAATAGAAATGTGTACCACCTGCAAGTATGGGCACTTTTCCACGAGCCATGATTTCATCAATTAATCGCTTTGCATCTTGTGCGAATTCTCCCGCGCTGTACGACTCTGATGGCTCACGTATATCTATAAGGTGGTGCGGAATTCCGGACATTTCCTCCTTGGTCGTCTTTTCTGTTCCAATATCAAGTCCTTTGTATATTTGACGTGAATCGACAGAAATTACTTCGCCATCACGCTCCTTTGCGAGTCTTACGGCTTCTTTAGACTTGCCAGATGCCGTAGGCCCTGCGACTACAATTATTTTTTTTCTATCTATCATAAGTTTGTGCCGCGGGTGGGACTTGAACCCACAAGCCGTTACCGACAGGGGATTTTGAGTCCCCTATGTTTACCAATTTCATCACCGCGGCGTATTGAATAATCCTACGCTGAATGTGCGTCTCTCGCAATGATGATGCGAATAGGGTGTGATACTATATACGTAATGGAGCAACGAGAAGTGCCAAAGTTCGGGGAGCCTACGAAATACGACTCAGTTTTCTGGGTTGAAGTTGACCGTATTCAGCCGAACCCATACCAGCCTCGCAGAGAATTTGATGAGGCTCGATTAAAATCTCTTGCAGAATCTATTCGTCAGTATGGCGTGCTTCAGCCACTCGTGGTAACTCGTACAGATATTGAGCGACCTGATGGTGGTCTTCAGAGTGTGTATGAATTGATTGCTGGCGAGCGACGACTTCGTGCGTCAAAGCTCATTGGGCTTCGTGAAGTCCCAGTAGTTATTCGGGTGGGTGAACAAACTGATCACATGAAGCTTGAGCTGGCTATTATCGAGAATCTTCAGCGTGAAGACTTGAATGCTATTGACCGAGCAAAGGCACTTGCACAGCTTTCGCAAGAATTTGGTCTCACTCATCCAGAAATTGGTGCAAAAGTTGGACGTAGTAGGGAATTTGTAAGTAACTCAATTCGCTTACTTTCACTTCCGGAAAACGTGCAGCAGGCTGTGGTAAATCATGAAATCAGTGAAGGGCACGCTCGTGCACTACTTATGCTTGCAAGTCGTCCAGAAGAACTCAACACTCTATTTAAGGAAATCGTTCTGAAGAAAACTTCTGTTCGCATGGTCGAGCAGCTCGTGCGACGCATTGCGCAAGATAAGATTCGCGTCCATAACAAAACACCTGAAATGATGGAACTCGAAAAAAGTCTTACTGAAACTCTTGGCACACGAGTTGTCATTGAGAATCGTCCTAATGGCGGACGTGTACTCATCGAGTTCTTCTCACCAGAAGATCTTTCAAATATTGTGTCATCGATTGCTGCACAGCAAGAGTCACATGCACTAGAAATGCTCCAAGCGTCTACTGTTGGAGAAGTTGTCGAGGGTGGTGATGTAAATACTGCAACTACTATTGAAAATATAGTTCTTGAAGCAGATAACTCTGCTCGTGAGCAAGATATGCGTGACGAAGAGCTGGCTACAGAAGATACGCCTGCCGAGACAGCAGAGGCGACTGTGGTCATGCCTACTGAACAAGCTCCAGAAATTTTTGTCGCAGAAAAGCCTGAAGAAAACCTATACTCAGTTCGGAATTTTAGTATTTAAGCGCGATTGCTATTTTTTAATTTTCTTCTTTCGAGCTTTTTGTTCAGCTTTTGATTTCGGTTCAATGTTTGCGTCCGCTTTCTTTTCTTGCTCTTCTATCGCGCTACGAATGTGACGTCGAGCCATTGAAGTGCGTGCATAATCAAGCCATTTTGGAGTCGGTTTCGCACTTACTTTATCCAATATCTCTACGATATCGCCATTACGAAGCTGTGTGTCGAAAGAAACCAGCTTGTTATTTACTTTTGCACCAGCCATGTGGTCTCCGAGATATGTGTGAATTGCGTATGCAAAATCGATGGGAGTGGATTGCGTTGGCATATCTATAACATCTCCGCGTGGGGTGAAAAGAAATATTCGGTGAGAGAAAAAGTCACGCTTGAGACCATCAACAAATTCTTCTGATTCCTCATCTACTCCATGTGCTTCAGCAAGTTCTGCAAGCCAAGAGGGTGCGGAACGATCCTTTGTATTCTTTTGTACCGAGCCGGATGGCAGTTCTGTATTCTGTGTGTCTGGTGCCTTCTTTGGCATATGTAGTAGTGCAGGCACAAGGTCTCTGATCCAAGGAAATGAAAGTTTTTCAAAGGCACCTTTATTTGCCGACTTGCCTAGTTGCTTGTATGACATGTGGGACGCAATACCATATTGTGCCTTTTGATGCATATCTTTTGTTCGTATTTGTACCTCAACAACACCTGCTTCAGCTGTTAGTACTGTAGTGTGTAAGGAGCGATACCCATTAGGTTTTGGAAATGCAACGTAATCTTTAAATTCACCAGGTAGTGGTTTCCACATTGCATGGATTACACCTAATGCCACATAACAATCGTCGATATTTGGGACAATAATTCTGAGTGCTGCTATATCATGAATTTGCGTAATGTCGTCATTCTTTCTTTTTAGTTTTTGGTGCAGACTCCACAATCCTTTCATGCGAATCTCTGTGCGGAAATCCTTTATATTTTTACGTACAAGTGCTTTTTGAATTTCTTTCTGCGCACGGGCAAGACCTGTCTCAGTTTCTTTGCTTTTTAATTTACGTACCTCGAGTGCATGTGCGTACGCGTCTGGATCAATTGCCGGGAATGATAAATCCTCAAGCTCCTTCTTAATACGTCCCATGCCGAGTCGGTCAGCTAGTGGGGCATATATTTCAAGCGTTTCTAGTGCAATGCGAGCGCGTTTGTGTTCTGGAACGTGCTCGATAGTCGTCATGTTGTGGTACCTATCTGCGAGTTTGATTATAAGCACACGAACATCTGCTGAAGTTGCAACGAAAAGGCGTCGTAAAGACTCTGCGTGGCGCTCTGCGCCACGATACTTATGCTTTCCGAGCTTTGTAACACCTTCAACTAAAAAGCACACCTCAGGACCAAATTCCTTGGTTATTTCATCTTCTCTAATATCTGAGTCCTCGATGAGATCGTGAAGAAGTCCAGCTGTAACTGTGGCTCCATCCATGCCAAGTTGCGCCAGGTGTTTTGAAACAGCGGCTGGGTGAATAAAGTATGGTTCTCCGGAGTAGCGCTTTACATTTTCATGGGCCTTTTGTGCAAAGTCATAGGCCTTACGAATCATCGCCTCGTCTTCCGGCGTGTATTCCTGCATTGCATCGAGAATTTCTTTTACGGTAGTGGTCATCTCAAAAAGAGTGTAGCACTTTTTTAAGCGAGATAGGAAGCTGCCTCAAGGGGAGTAAGCTCACTTGGTATGGTTCCTTCTGGTAGGTATATGCGACGCATACCTTTCTTTAGGAATAAGCCTTGTTTAGATTTGTAGAGCGTTAACACTTTGCCGGTCTTTGGATGCTTTCCAATTTCCTGCACAACTTCTACACCTTTTGGTGGCTGCTTAGGTATTGCGAGTAATGCCAACGCTTCTTCAAATGTAATTGTGTAGGGGTCTGCTTTTTTGATTGAGCGGAATTCTCCATCATGCATGATGTATGGACCGAATCTTCCAGTATTTGCTGCGACTGGTTTTCCAGTGATTGGATGAATACCTAGTTCTCGGGGAAGTGAAAGGAATCTTACTGCATCCGCAAGTGTGAGAGTTGACAGGTCTGTGCCTGGAGGAACACTGGCACGCTTCGCCTCAATTTTTGGCTTCTTTTCTTTTTTAGGTTTCGCTGCAGTTTTTCTAGCGCGCTTCTTCGGTGCCGGGGTTTCGTCTACAGGAGTGGTCACAGTCTTCTCTGTTTCAATTACCGGAGTTGGGAGAATCATTTCTACATACGGACCGAAGCGGCCAGTGCGTACATAGATAGGGAATCCTGTATCTGGATGATTTCCAATTGGTTCGTCAGCCTTGAGTTCGAGACCATCTTCTTGGCGTGCGCCAAGACAGTCTGGGTATTTTGTGCAACTCATAAAAATGCCTCCGCGACCGAGCTTGAACTCCATTGGTGAGCCACAAATAGGACAGGTAAATTCTGCGGGAACAGGACCAAGTGCAGTGGCTTTGGGAAGTGATTCTTTTGACTGCACAGCTTTCTCAAATGGTGTATAGAAGTCCTGCATAGTCTTTTCATATCCTCGTTCTCCGCGAGCTATTTCATCGAGCTCGTCTTCCATTTCTGCAGTAAATTCATCAGAAATATATCGTGCAAAGTGCTCTTCAAGCCAGCCAGACACTACCATGCCTGTGGCCGTTGGCGTAAGTGTGCGGCCTTCTTTTTCTACATATCCACGGTCTTGGATTGTCTTCATGATTGATGCGTATGTGGACGGACGACCGATACCTCGCTTCTCAAGTTCTTTAATTAATCCTGCTTCCGTATAACGATTCGGTGGTTCGGTTTGCTTCTCGAGAGATCCGAGTGAGAGTAGTGTGAGATTTTCACCTTCAGATAATTTTGGAAGTTCAACATCTTCTCCGCGAGATCGTGTGTCTAGTGCAAGCCAACCCGGGAATGTAATGCGAGAACCGTTTGCATTGAATAGTGGAATGCCTGCATCAGAATTGTCTGCATTCACTGCTTGCGTACGGACTCGTAGCGCAAGCACTTTTGCTGCGCTCATTTGGCTTGCAAGGGTACGTGTGCGAATTAATTCATACAATGCAGTTTCGTCCCCAGTTGCACCAGCGCTCGCTTTGTTTGCATCAGTTGGGCGCACTGCTTCGTGGGCTTCTTGGGCATTCTTGCTTTTGGTTTTATAAGCACGTCTTGAGACGTATTCCTTTCCAAACTTCTTTTCAATTACTCCAAGCATAGCTGTGACAGCATCTTCAGAAAGATTTACCGAGTCAGTACGCATGTAGGTAATGTGTCCTGCCTCATATAGCTTTTGTGCTGCACGCATGGTGCGTGATGGTGAGAATCCGAGTCGTGTGGATGCGGCTTGTTGAAGAGTCGATGTTGTAAACGGTGGTCGAGGATTTCGATCTTCTGCTCGTTCAGTCACTTCTGCAACAACCCACGAAGACGCTCGTCCAACTGTGACAATTCGTTCTGCCTCTTCTGCACTTGAAGGTTTTTCTGAGCATGTGGCAGGGAATTGCGATACGGCTTTCCCCGTGGATGCACGGTCGCTTGATTTGAATTCTGCATCGAGCACATAATATGTCTCAGGAATGAACGCTTTGATTTCTCGTTCTCGTTCAGCAAGAATGCGAAGAGCTGGGGACTGTACGCGTCCAGCTGAAAGACCATACCGGACCTTTTTCCAGATGAGTCCCGAAAGGTCATACCCAACGATGCGATCTAGTACGCGTCGTGCTTCCTGTGCTTTCCGCAGGTGTTCATCAATTGTACGGGGATGTGCAAGGGCTTCCTCAACTGCAGCCTTCGTGATTTCATGGAATACGACACGCTGTGGCTTTGTGAGACCTACCGCCTCCTTTATGTGCCAAGCAATAGCTTCTCCTTCGCGGTCAGGGTCAGTTGCGAGGAATACCTCACTCGCATTTGTTGAAGCTTTCTTGATTTTATCGATGACATCACGCTTATCTGGCGAGACTACATAGCGTGGCTTGAAGCCATTCTCGACATCTACGGCGTCCTTGTTGCTCTTGGGAAGATCACGCACGTGTCCTACTGATGCAAGCACTTCGTATTCATTACCAAGGTATTGCTGAATAGTCCTCGCCTTTGCGGGAGATTCAACAATAAGGAGTTTTCTTTTTGTGCTTTTTGTAGTTGCCATACGAGATACTATTTATTAGTCATACCTTACCTTATAAAGGATGGTCAAGGGATACGTCTCCATGCACCGAACTCTTCTTTCACTAATCCCTTGAATTCTAAGGATATTAGAGCAGTTAATGCTTCGTGAGTGGGTATACCAATTATACGTATGAGTAAGTCTCTTTGTTTTGATTCTTCGAGAAGATCATAGACTTTTCTTTCTACTCCAGAAAGCGTATTTACCAAATGTGTATACTGAACTTTATTAGCTTCTGTATCCACAAGCGGCTCTATGTGAAGTGCTTCAAGGATGTGATGCGGAGTAGTAACTGTGGTAGCACCTATTCTTGTAAAAAGGTGGGCACCAAATCCGTGCGGATCGCCAATCCTGTGTGGTACGCAGAGTAATTCTCTGCCATATTCACCCGCAAGCCGCGCAGTGATAAGTGTGCCGGACTTCGGTCCTGCCTCGATAATCAGCACTGCATCAGCAATTCCAACCATGATTCTATTTCGTGAAGGGAAGTCATATGGGTGTGCAAGGTAGTCTGGTTCATGCTCAGAAAGCAGTGCGCCACCCGTGTCGAGAATTCGTTGTGCGAGATCGAGGTTTGATCTTGGGCAAATCGATTCATTGGCGAGACCGCTACCTGGAATTGCAATAGTATGTAGGCCAGCATCTAATGCCGTTATGTGCGCGCAGGCATCAGCACCAAGAGCAAGTCCAGAGACTATTGAGATTGGGTAGCCAGACAGTCCACTAATAAGTAGCTCACATGATTCGCGTCCATATCGTGACAGTGCACGTGAGCCAACTACCGCAAGGGATTTTGTACCAGGCGGTGGGAGTTTACCCCGAAGCCAAAGGCTTCGGGGACTTGAGGCACTTCCAGCAACTGTGACGGAAATTCCGCAGGCGCTAACTTTGTGATTTCTTGTCCGGTCCCCATCCATTTATTGTACGAATTAGATATGAAGAAATAATAAAGCGAGCCTAAAGTATTTCTGAGTTTTTGACTTTTCCTGCTATAGTTACCAAATGAAAGATGTCGTATTTGTAACTGGAAGCCAACGCAAGGCTGACTATCTTGCAGAATTGCTCGGGCATCCTGTCGAGCACATAAAGCTCGATCTTGATGAAATCCAATCACTTAATTTAAAAGATGTCGTTACACACAAGGTTAGACAGGCATATCAAAAAGTGCAGCGTCCTGTATTGGTTGAGGACGTATCATTGGAAATGCCAGCTCTAGGTCGACTCCCTGGTACCTTTATAAGGTGGTTTATAGAAGAGTTGTCTTTAGAGGGTGTCTGTAGATTGCTTGATGGTAAAGAGCGGAACGCTGTAGTTCGTTGTATGTACGGTTATGCAGATGGAACTACAGAAGAATTTTTTGAAAGTGTTCTTACTGGGACCATTTCAGAAAAGCCTTCTAGCTTTATTGGGTTTGGTGGCTTCGATCCAATCTTCATACCTGAAGGGTACACAGTTCCTCGATCAGAGCTTTCTCGCGAAGACGATCACAAAACATATCTACAAATAAAACCAATTAAAAAAGTTGGTGACTACTTATCTTCAATTTATACACAAAGATGATTGCAAAAGTTAGATTCTAGGACATACTTGGTATATGTGTTCTGACTCAAATTTGTTTTCTCATAAGCTTGCACAGCGTGGATTTACACTCATCGAGCTTCTTGTTGTCATTTCAATTATCGGACTCCTTTCCTCTGTGGTAATTTCATCAGTTAATGTCGCGCGAGCAAAGGGTAGAGATGCGGCACGAGAGTCCAATCTTCACAATTTAGTAACTGCCCTTGCGTTATATGCAGTGGATCATGATGGCGTCTACCCCACATCCACAAGCAACGGTAGTGGTTGGTATAAATGGAACTGGGACTGTGTTTCTGGAACAACTGCGTCTTCTGTTCAAGTTACTCCAGCGTCAAGTATGATACCTGGACTCGTACCGAATTACATACCAAGTTTTCCAGAAGACCCATCTACTAATTCCGTAAGTTGTGTAGATACCCTGGCTTATTTTTCTAATGGTACTGATTACAAGATTATGGATTACAATATACAAGACAGCCCAAATCCTGGAGGACCTAAAAGTCTTATTGATCCAACACGAAATTATAACAAGCCATATTCAGTTACGACTGCAAGCTCACCTTGTTATAGTGTTTATAGTAATATTTTTGGTAATGGTACTGGAGGGGACACAAACTCTGTGTGGGCGGTGTGGTCTAGTCCAACTGCAATGTGTTGGTAAAAACAAATAAGTATGGCTGATGAAGTAGTCTTTGAAGACGATGAGTACAGCCTGCCAGCACAGTCTGTGCCTGCCTCTGCAAAAAGTTCCGGAATTACACATGCTGTGATATCGAGTGGAATTGCGAAAACAAATCAAGAAGCGCTGTACCTGCTAATTACTGTTATGTGTGTGTCACTCTTCCTAACTGGAGTAGTTTTATTTGTGACTAATAAAACTGAATCATTTCCTCCTGCCATTTCTAATCCTGCGTTTCAAAAAGAATTTTCTATTCCCCCTGGAATCCCACGGTAGGATTTTGTACCTGTAAGCAATTAAAATACTTCCCGCAAAGGCAAGTATGTCGTAGTATAAAGAAATATGCTCGATATACATTTTATACGCGAAAACGCAGACCTTATTAAGGCAGGTGCACAGAAAAAACACATTGAGGTAGGTGTGGAAAGGCTTCTTGCTGTTGATGATCAGCGTAAGGCACTTCGTCAGGAAATTGACGATAAGCGCGCAGAGCAAAACCGCGCAAGCAATCGCATCGCGCTTGCTTCAGGAGAAGAACGAACTGCGCATATCGAAAGCATGCGGTTCGTAAAAGACAGTCTTGCAGAGGTTGAAGAAAAGTATGCAAAGGTGATGGAGGAATGGCAAAAACTTATGCTTGAGATTCCAAACATTCCTGACATGACTGTACCTGATGGAGGTAGTGATAAGGAAAATCAGGAAGTAAAAGTGTGGGGAGAAATTCCACAGTTTGATTTCACACCTAAAGATCATGTAGAGCTCATGACGAATGCAAACATGGCAGACTTTGAGCGTGGTACAAAAGTTGCAGGTTTTCGTGGATATTTTCTCAAAGGCGATGGTGCTCTTTTGCAATTTGCTATCATGCAATTTGTTACCAATCACTTCGTACAAAAAGGCGGATTCACTCCGATGGTCGTGCCATCACTCGTAAGGCGGGATGCATTTCTCGGTACAGGCTACCTACCACAGGGTGAGGATGATTTGTATAAGACACAAGATGCAGAATATTTAGCAGGTACAGGAGAGGTTGCAACAATGGCGTATTATATGGACGAAGTATTGGAACAAAGTACTTTTCCAATAAAGTTTTTGGCATTCTCGCCTTGCTTCCGTAGGGAAATTGGCGCACACGGAAAAGACACGAAAGGACTTGTGCGTGTGCATGAGTTTTATAAATTTGAGCAAGTGGTTCTTTGTGAGGCTTCACATGCGACATCTGTTGAGATTCACGAGGAGCTCACAAGAAATGCTGAAGAGCTTCTTGAGTTATTAAAAATCCCATACCATGTTGTGGTAAACTGCGGTGGAGATCTTGGGCTCGGTCAAGTTAAAAAGTATGACATTGAGGCATGGATGCCTGGTGAACAGAAATATCGAGAGACGCACTCGTCTTCATACTTTCATGACTTCCAAACCCGACGTCTAAATATCCGATATCGTGATGCAGATGGTTCATTAAAATTCGCGCACTCTCTCAACAACACTGCGTTGGCCATGCCACGTTTCCTAGCAGTGCTTGTAGAAAATTATCAGCAGGCAGATGGTACTATAAAGGTACCAGAAGTATTGGTCCCATATGTCGGAAAGGAAATCCTGGGACATACAGCCTAATAGGAGACCGCAAGCTCCAATTGCTCCTCCTGCACAAAGAATTGTGGGAGATGTTCGTCGTACTCAAAGCAATTTGATAAGTAATGTCCAGCAAAAGCAGGTAAAGAAAGTTAAGCTTCCAAAAGTTAAAAAGCAAAAGCGCACTCCAAAAGGACGAGAAAATGAGCCACTTAAAGTGCGACGTCAGCGCGAGCGTCGAGTCGCTATTCTTAGTTATGGAATTGGAACTATTTTAGTTATTGCAGGACTGTTTGGCAGTTTCTGGTGGCAAGGAGTTCGAATTCAAGGTATTCGAACTCTAGGTATTGATACAGAAGAAATGAACACAATTGCAGTACAGGTGTTGCGGGGAAATTATTTCCGTCTGGTACCAAGAAACTCCATTTTCTTTTTTCCAAGAAAAGAAATCAGAATGGATATCTTAAATCAGTATCCTGAGATTTCTGCTGTATCTATTTCACGTACTTCACTTAGTACCATTTCAATACAAAGCATTCCTCGCGAGGCAGCACTTACGTGGTGTGGGGAAACATATGAAAAGACGCAGGCAATCGCAAGCACTACCCCGGCAAGCTGTTTTAATGCTGACGCAGAAGGTGTCATATTTTCAGCAATTCCAAATCCCGACGCTATAGCCTCAGGTACACTTAAGATCTTTGCTCCAATTGGTGGTGTAAATGCAAACAGCTCATCTCCACTTGGGTCAATAATTTCTGACGCTACACAAATTCCAAATGCACTTCAGTTTATAAAAGTGATCAAATCACTAGGTGTTCCCATTGTATCTTTTGTAATTCGAGGAGACGAAGCAGACTTATATGCACAGAGTGGTACGAGAATTACGTATGTGATTGGTCACGAAGAAGTTACCTCGAAAGTGGCAGAGGCTGCATTTCCCTCACTGAATTTGAGCGATGGTTCACTTGAGTATGTAGATTTACGCTTCGAAGGAAAGGCGTATTTTAAAAAAGTAGGAGTTGGAGGAGTGACGTCTGCAAGTAGTACTCCAAAAATCTAGTTTTTGCAAATTGGGTTCGGGGTGGACAAACTATGTTTGCCCACCCCGAGGTCCGCCGTACTGGTTACGCTGAGGACGATGCTGTCTTCCTGATGGAAGATGTTGCCGGATGACGCGCTGAACAAGTGGAGTGGTCGTCCTTTCCATCTCTGTTCGAGTGATCAGACTCGCTTCCTCAGAACTGGTCCCGGCATGCAGGAGCGTCATTTGTACTTCCGTCGGATAGATAATATAGTAAAATACTTGAAATTTATTACCCTTTTCTCCACGACGACGTGTTTTGTAGACCGGTCGCGCTTGGGGTCCGCGAATTCGAAGTCCTGTCTCCTCGTGAATTTCCCTGAGAAGGGTTTGGAGAGCGGTCATTTCTGACGGCGTGCGTTTACCACCAGGTGGTCCCCACTTTCCAGGCATACCATTAACAATTTTTCGCACGCCAACTAACTTATTTTCCCAGACGATTATGCCATAGGAAGACCAATCATATGTCATTTTCTGCCTCCCTGGCAAGAATACGATGGCCCACAACGGAACATCTGAACACACTGTTACTTTTTCATGAAATATTGTCAAGCAGTAGTCAAGCAGGTAGTATTCGATGATGGAATCATTCTGGGAATCAGTCAAAAAGCCTTTCTTTGTACTCGCACCGATGGCGGACGTGACTGATGCTGCATATCGAAAGCTTATCGCAGAAATAGGAAAGCCAGATGTGACATGGACGGAGTTTGTGTCAGCAGATGGCTTGTATCACACACGAGAATTAAAAAAGCTACCTGATGCTGAAAACCCTCTTATGCGTGACTTGCTGTATACAGAAGCTGAGCGACCAATAGTTGCACAGCTGTTTTCAAGCAAGCCCGAAATGATTGAGTATGCAACGAAGCTTTGTGCAGAGTTAGGATTTGATGGAGTTGATATAAATATGGGTTGTCCCGATAAGTCTATCGAGAAACAAGGGTGTGGTGCGGCAATGATTAAAAATCCTGCGCTCGCAAAAGAAATAATTGAAGCAGCACGAAAGGGGTTTGTTGCGGGTTCAAAAAAAGAGTATGACGTAGTGCCGGTCTCGGTGAAGACGCGAATTGGGTACAACAGAGAAACAATAGATGAATGGATTCCTGTACTGCTAGAAATGAAATTGCCCGCACTCACAGTGCACCTACGAACTCGGAAGGAGATGTCGAAAGTCGCAGCTCACTGGGATTTGATGCCACGAGTAGTCGCATTGCGTGACGTAATAAGTCCCAGTACTTTAATTATTGGAAATGGTGATGTAAAGAGTGTGGAAGATGCGCGCCAAAAAGCAGAGCTTTTTGGCGCTGATGGCATCATGCTTGGCCGTGCAATTTTCGGAAATCCATATCTATTCGCTGGAAAGACCACAGAAGACATGTCTACTTCAGAAAAGCTCTCAACGCTAGGTCAGCTTGCTGAATACTTTGATGAAATTCAACCCGCAAAGTCATTTCACATATTTAAAAAGCACATAAAAGCATTTGTGTCCGGATTTGACGGTGCAGCAGAACTTCGTGCGCAGCTTATGGAGTGCGAAAACAGCAAAGAAATACGGAGTGTTCTAAAATTGTGATTGCGAGCTTTGGCTTGGTATAATGCATACATGGCACATGCATCCAATTCCTCACACCAGTCGCTTTATCGTGCGTATCGTCCTGCAAGCTTTAAGGACATTGTAGGACAGGAACACATAACCAATGCGCTCGCAGAACAGATTGCTTCGCAGAAGATTGGACACGCGTACCTCTTTGCTGGATCACGCGGACTTGGAAAGACCTCTATTGCACGTATTTTTGCACGTGAACTTGGGTGTAGTGACAGAGATTTGTATGAAATAGATGCGGCCTCTAACAATAGCGTGGATGATATTCGTCTTCTTGCGGAAAATGTCTACACGCTCCCATTTGATTCAACTTACAAAGTCTACATTCTTGATGAGGCCCACATGCTTTCAAAGGGTGCGTGGAATGCATTTCTAAAAACTCTTGAAGAACCACCTGCATATGTAATTTTCATACTTGCAACGACTGAGCTTTCTAAAGTCCCGGAAACTGTGCAGTCACGTTGCCAGGTATATGAATTTAAAAAACCAACACGAGCTCTTCTCACAAAACACGTCACAGAGATTGCTCTGCGCGAAGGCTTTACGCTCGAAAAAGGAGTTGCAGAGCTCGTTGCACTTCTAGGTGATGGATCGTATCGTGACTCACTTTCAATACTAGAGAAAGTGCTTGCAGGAACTCACGCAAGTGATACGGGTAAGAAGGCGGATGTTGTCACGCTTGAAAACGCCGAGCAACAAACAGGTGCACCGAAGCACGCGTTAGTACACGCACTCGCACTAGCATTGTCAGAAGGGAATACAGATGCAGCTCTTGCGGCAGTCCGGAGGACTGCCGCAGAAAGCGTTGATATGGCATTGTATTTGTCTCTCGTTCTCGAACTTATCCGCACTATTCTGCTCGTTCGCTATGCTCCTGAGCTTCGCTTAGAGATAAAGGATGAACTTGGTAACGACACATTCGAGGAAGTAGAAAAGATTGCGCTTCCAAAAGAATCAAAGATCACACACAAGACGCTTCGTGTACTGCTCGATGCTACGGAACGAATGCGTTTCTCTCCAATCCCTTCGCTACCACTTGAGCTTGCAATACTTGAGCTCGCCACTACACATGATGCCTAGATCTCACACGCTTTCAGACATCTTTTTCTTTATTGTGCTCGTGTGTCTGCTTGGTGGATCAGCATACTATGTGTATACGAATCGACCATGTGCTCAGCCAATTCAGTATAAGGTTGGTGAGTTTGATACACGTTTTGGAATTAGTCAGACAGACTTTATTGCAGATGCACAGAAGGCTGCAGATATTTGGAATACTGAAGCAGGGCATATGGTCCTTCAGTACAGCGCAGGTGCAAGTATGCCAATGAATTTGATTTATGATAATCGCCAGATACAAACCAATATCGGAAAAACAATTTCTCAGCAGCAGGACGAGGTCATTGCGGAAAAAGCAAATATTGCAGCTCTTCAATCAAACTACGATGCGCTAAAACAAAAATACCAAAATGACAAAGCAAGCGGAGTCGATGTTGCAACGCTAAATTCTGAAGTTGATTCTCTGAATGCTTCCGCAGCGCAGCTCCAGGATCAAGTACGTTTGCTAAATGCGCAGATTGATCAAGTGAATTCGAATGCTGTTGCGTTTAATACGCAAGCAGGAGTAGATTTTGAAGAAGGGGACTACGTGAAGCAGTTTGGAGTATCGCGAATTGATTTATTTGAATTCAAAAACAACACGCAACTTATTAGACTTATGGCACACGAATTCGGTCACTCACTTGGCCTCGATCACAATACAAATCCAGACGCAATTATGTATCCAGAAAATACCGCAACTACACTAAGTCTGAGTACTGATGACAAAGCAGAGCTGCAGACAAGGTGTGCTCTCTCGTTTACGAATCTAAATCCATTCCAGAATCTAAAGCTTCCTGGATTTCTAACGAACGTAAACCTGCGAAAATAGGCACTAGAAGACCCAAGATAGTATCAGTGAAAATTTCCTCAACTATGATAAAATGAACAACGTTCTGAATAAATTTGGGAGATCGTCTAATGGTAGGACAGCGGCCTTTGAAGCCGTGAATTTAGGTTCGATCCCTAATCTCCCAGCCAAGTTGAGGTAGGTTCGGTAGTCCGAGGTGCATAGGTCTTGCACCCCAGATTATGAAGAGTAAAATAGACCACAGAAAAGCAGAAACACGAACGTCTATCATCGGGGGTTACGCAACCAATTTCACGTAACCATTTATCACCCTCGATTTCTTAACCCAAACCAAGTTTGAGCCAAGACCCGAGGATGCGTATAGCGTTACTTCGGGTTTTTGCTTTTCAAATTACTAATTAGCAAATTTACAATGGCGAATAACAACAAGAAGCTCTTCATTGAGCGAGAAGGTCCTAAGACTTACAAGATCTATGAAGGTTCTAAGAAAAAGGAAGTGGGTGGTGCTCGCACTCAAGGAGCTGCGATAGAAAAGGCAAAGAAAATGGACTCAGAGCAAATTCTTGTCGAGCGTGTTCAAGATACCGATGTTGGAGGTCGAGATCAGTGGCGACCCGTATAATAATTGGAGCAATACAAACAAAAGGCGCGGAAATCGCGCCTTTTGTTTGTATTGATGATTTCTTTGAATTTATCTTGAGAAAAAGCTAGTATTAATCACACGGCGTATGGCACAGATTCCCACGGACAAAAAGCATGGTGCCCAGATTTTAGCTGGTACAGTTGGCAGAGATAAAGGCCATTCTTTTGAAAAGTATCTCACTTCAAGGATTAATAGCCTTGATCTGAAGGATAAGAGTCTTTATTCAAAAGAATCAAAGCATATCTTTAATGGAGATCCTGCATTCTTTCTTCTTAGTTATGTAATTAATTCCTTGGAGATAAAGAAGCTCGATAAGGTTCAAGCGTGGTGGCTTGGAGGACTAGCTACTTCTGGCATGGGAGACGAGCTGATAGACGAGGAAGGAAATTTAATTACAAAAAGTAAAAGTGATATCTTACTTAAATTGTGGGCAAACAAAGAAGTAATAAGTAGTGGGGTTTCAGTAAAAACCTGCAATAAAAGTACTCCCACTAACGATCAACTTTATTTCACAACTGCTTCTGCATTTTCAAGTCTCTTACGCCGCAATGGTATTGATGTCTCAGTAAAGGCAGAAGAAGCGTTAAAGATGTTTTGTGGTGACATAGGATTTCGACCTTTAGACGCAAAAGCTTTTAATAAAAATACGAGATTAGCAGATCCAGATCGATGGTTTTGGGAGGAACTACCTAAAGCAGGTCGTACGGAGTGGGAAAGTCTTTTTTCAAAAAAGCAAAAGGAGATAAGTAAAATCCTTTTACAGAAGGCATATCTTTCAGACCCATTCGCTCCAGAATTTCTTCTTCACCAGACGGTAGCTAGTAAGAGTCTTGAGAATATGGAAGTGGCTATTTTTAGAATCGATGAATTAATTAAGCACTCGGGTTCTATCGGTGGATTTTCAACTAGACCATACAAGATCAGAAAGGGTCGATACAAAGATGATCCTTCTGAGCACTTAGCTCCACGATTTGGTTTTATCCAGATGCAGCGCGGAGGGCAGAAGCAGCATCCAACTCAGCTACAATTTAATCTGCAAGCAGGGTATTTCTATAAACTATAAGGAATCCGAGATTTCTTTTAGATATTCACCCAATACTTTTGCTAACTGAGGCGGAACTGCGTTTCCAATGCCTTTTCTTATATTCCCAAGTTTGCCAGGCAATATGAAACTATCGGGAAAAGTCTGACATCTCATAGCCTCTCTCACTGTAAGTGCTCGAGTATTTGAGGGGTGCACATTTCTTGAGCCAGATATCATACTGAAATTAGTACTTATTGTTGAAGATGGCTCGTCCCATTTGAGGCGTTTGTAAGTGGTGTTATAGCCACTTGTAGGTCTCCGTTTTGGATCAGGATTCTCATGAGCACTCTTTCCCTCGGGTACATCCCTCAACATCTCGATTACATGATCGGGATGAGAGACCGCGAAATGCCACATATCTCTTTCGGACTTCTCACCAGATTCGAGTCCCTCTAAATCCTTAGTTGCGTCTCTAAAAGTCCGATAGGGTTTTAGGTTTCCTAGTAAGCTGCCAGTTTCTTTGTCGCTATGAGTAGCTTCTGGGAAAAGACATTTCTGTAGTCCATTTTTCGTCTTTCTTGTTCCAATAAATATTACTCTTTCTCTGGACTGAGGAACTCCATAATCAGCTGCATTAATCGCTCTGTACTGACAAACGTATCCTGCTTTATCAAAAGCAGAAATTAGATAATCTTTTATTAAAGATCCATCTGGAGCTTCCATGGATAAAAGGGTTCTCACATTTTCAAGTATTACAAATTTGGGTTGCAATATTTTTGCTACACGAGCAAATTCATTGAAGAGTTGATTTCGTGGGTCAAAAACATTCCTCTTTCCTGCAAGGCTAAAACCTTGGCAGGGAGGTCCTCCCGCAAGAATCTCTATCTCACCAAATTCTTCCTTCCATTTGGATACTTCCTTGCTAGACACATCCCTTATGTCTGAACCCAAATACCTACTTTTCTTGAAGTTCTTTTCATAAATATCTCGTACTGGTTTATCAAATTCAACATGACCTACTACATTAAATCCGGCCTGTTTAAGACCTAGTGACATTCCTCCTATTCCTGCAAATAGCGCAATTGCTTTTGGTGCAGCATCATTCGCTTCAATCTCTTCTTGTTCAATAACTGTATTTGCTACGTATTCAAGATGATTATTTAAATCCATTTTTTTTGAATAAGTAAAAGATCTAGGCACTCGTCTCTTTGCAAAAGAAATTTCACCGTTTTGATTCTTGATATCAAAATCTACAAAGAACTCGGAAATAGAGTTCAGCCCGTTTTCTGTTATAGGTTCTTTGCCTGTTTCCCATGCAGATAGAATGTACTGTGGAATACTTAGAGACTTAGCCACTCGAGCCTGACTTAAAGACCTTCTTTCTCGCTCAGATCTGACCCACTCTCCTTTAGAGTTAAGAATATCTACTTTTTTACTCAATTGGCTCATGTTATTAATATTATAGCTTCTAATTTTAACTTGCGATATTAGTCATAAATACAGTCTTATTACTAAGGAAAAGCTTACTTTTAAAACAAGAAAGAATTTCTCTTTTTTCAGGGTTCGCACCTTCTCTCAAGACGTATTTTGCGTAATCTTTAAGCTCAATATCTGTAGCGGTCAGCTTCTGCTTAATTCCCAGAACACCTCTTTGAAAGTTCTTAAATCTCTGAACTTCAGATTTAAATTTTTCTTTAATTTCTATTTCATTTATCTCTATTTTATCTAGATAAGATACAAGCTGTTCTATGAGGTCTTCCTCTCGGATGTAACCAGATTTACAGTTCTTATCCTTGGATTTGGTACATCCGTAATAGACATATCGGTGGACATTTCCATTCTTTTGCTTTTTGAACTTTTCATCGGCACATATACCTGATTCGCACAAACCACAGGTTATTAATTTGGTAAATGCGAATTCCTTGTCTTGCACTCTAACAACATGGGTACTAATTTGTTGTTGAACGAGGTCATATAGCTCCTTGGTAATAATTGGATCATGCACGCCGGTATACCAATTACCGCTCTTTCGCGGATACTCAAATACTCCATAATAGAAAGTATTCTGAAGTATCAGGTATATGTTACTAAGTGTAAGATTTTTATTTCCTGAAGAAGTTTTAAAATTTAGCTGAAATTTTAGCCAATGATAAAGTTTTCGACCGCTCCACTTTTCATAAGCAACTTTCTCGAACATCTGCTTAATTATATGACCGCGTTCAGGATCTATAATTACTTGTCCCTTTCGATCAACTCGTTTCTGGTTTAAATAACCAGTAGGAGCCACGGAAGGCCAAAGACCCATCTCAACGCGCGTTCGCAGTCCACGCTTTACATTAATACTCTTATTGTCGTTCTCAAGCTTCGCCTGACTACAGAGAATCATGAGCAAAAATTTTTCATTCGGAGAGTTTCTGAAATGTTGCCCATAGGTACGTATCTCGAGTAGTAGCTGTTGATCCATCATATCCACCAATGAGCCAAGATCGCCAGCGTTACGGCTTAGACGATCGGGAGCCCAAGTGAGAATTGCATTGAATCGTCCTCGGCGTATGTCCTCCAAAAGCTCCATATACACAGGTCGTTGACCTGAGTCCTTTGCTGAGTGTGCCTCTCGTCGAATATCCACAATCTCTAGCTCCTCACGTTCTGCTATCTGTAGCATCTCCTTCACTTGAGAATCTATAGATAGAGCCTGTTTCTCGTCCTGTTCAGTTGATTTGCGAGCGTACAGACAATACCTCGGCTTTATTACATCCGGGTATACACGGGCGCCTATCTGGGCGTTTACGGCCACATCCATATATCAATGGATGACAGAATGGGTGGGGGAGTCAAGGAGGGGGAATATTGGTAAAATATAGCAATGAAGGCAAGAGCCAAATTAGATGATTTCCAGAAATTACTTAAATTTCCTAATAAGACAGGTTTTAAGGTCTCTTCACGTGAAGGGGCCTCCCTTGAACTTAAGGAGTCCTTCAATTGGGGATCAAAAGATGAGTACGCAAAAACTGCGGCAGCGTTCTCTAATGTAAAAGGAGGATTCTTTATTTTTGGCATAACGGATATTCCTCGTGAACTAGTTGGATTAAAATCAACGAACTTTGAAAATTTGGATGAAGCAAAGATTACAGAATATTTTAATAGTGTCTTTTCACCAGAAATAGATTTTGAGAAAGGTATAAGAAGAGTAAGAGGTCGAACAATAGGAGTGCTTCTTATTCGTTCCTCTAACAGAAAGCCAGTGGTAGCAATAAAGAATGACGGTAAGGACGTGAAGGAAGGAGAAATTTATTATAGATATACAGCTCGAAGCGATAAGGTTAAATATCCTGAGATGCGAGCGTTGCTAGAAGACGTACAAATTCAGGAAAGAAAATACTGGAAGAATATGTTCGAGAGAATTGCTCAAATTGGATCTGATAATGTTGCAATCATGAATGTTGCTGAAGGAACAATAGAAGGTAAAGGTGGAACACTTATCTTAGATGAAAAATTAATACCAAAATTGAAATTCATCAAGGAAGGATCTTTTAAAGAAGGAGGACACCCCACCCTTAAATTGGTGGGTCAAGTGACTCCTGTATCTGTAATTGCTTCAAAAAAGACTCAAGGAGGTAAGGCATTTCAAATTACTACTGACCCTAGTGCTCCATTGGTAAGATTAGGGGAGGAAGATATGTTAAAGGAATTCTCGCTAGATTTTGCTTCACTCACCGCTGAATTGAAAAAGACTTATAAAGATTTTAAGGCTAACCCTAAATACCACCAGATTCGGAAAGACCTTATGGGAAAAAACTTCTCAATTACACGAAGACTGAATCCACACAAAGCAAACGGATCGAAGCAAGATTTTTACTCGCCAAAGATTATTACTGAATTCGGTAAGTATTATCAAAAGCGATAATCGACCCCCTTCGCAGAACACCTAAAGTGAGATAACCTATAAATACCAGCTCCGGCTGGCGGGCCTAAACCATTGGTTTCCAGTGGCATGGTCCAAAATCGCGATGAATCCAGAAAACCCGTTATCAGGGCGTTCATCGCGTTATATGGGGAAACTCATATAGGTCCTTCGGGACTCCTGGTAGCGGGTTTTGTGCTACCCACTACTTTTTATACTGAGCACACTAATCACAACGCATGAGAACAACTTTCGCAGTCATTATTAGCATATTAAGTCTCGGATATCTTTTGCCAACAGGAATCGCAGTTGGAAGAAAGCGATCCAATACAGGAGCAATATTTGTTTTGAATCTATTCCTTGGTTGGACACTAATTGGATGGGTGATTGCACTTATCTGGTCAGTGGCTAAGGATGTTCCAGTGGTTCAATCATCTGGTACTGCATAGTTGTTTAAGCCTTACCTAAGACCAATAACTTCTTCTTTGGTCTTGCTCGCAGGTCTACCTTAGGTCCAGCCTCCAAGACTTCAATTTGGACAGTATGGAGAGTCCGTGGTGGTTCGCCAATTGCTTTTCTCGGCTTTCGATAGCGCCTATCATGAGCCTCAAGATACGACATGATTGCCCAGCGCTCTCCTTTAGAGATCGCTTTAAACAGTTGGCTCTCGGCTAAGTCACCCATAGTGTCTCGGCCTTGCTCGATAGCTTCGTTAAACTTCTCCTTAAATTCAGGATCAGAATTAACTTTCCTATAGAGTGTTGCCTTACTGATCTTGGTTCGCTTACATACTACCGATACATTCGGCATCTCCGTAAGTGTTTCTATAAATCGTTTCCATTCATTGCTTCGAATCATAGATCTTAGTAGCTGGCATTCCAGCGAAATTCTCCCAACGCTTCAGGATTACTTGGGCATAGGTTGGATTCTTTTCCATGATGAAGCACCGACGCTCTAGCTTTAGGGAAGCGAGTAGTGTTGATCCGCTTCCGCCAAATGGCTCTAATACGATGTCACCGCGTTTCGTGAGTACCTTTATATAGGGAATGAGAATCTCAAGTGGCTTTGTGCCAAAAACAAGAGACTGTCCCGAAGACTTTTTATTGGCAACTGGATGCTCAATAAAGTCAGTAGGCTGAAATCGTCTACCAGCTCCGTATCCTTCCCACTGTGGCTTACCCGACATTGCATAAAGAGCGGTTTCATACTCGTTTTCAAGTATTTCACCTTCGTCATCCATGTTGAGTTCTTCCTTCTCCTCAGTGGAACCAACCATGGCAATGTCATGTTTTGAGAGAAACTTATATTTAGACGGATACCCCTGACTTCGATTGGTTGTATGCCACACAAGCATATTCTTTACGTTCCAATACTTTTCAATCTCATCCCAGATAGTCCGTATATTCTTCCAGTTCTCATAGACAATAATGTGGAAGTTCTTGTGCGCTACTTTCGCAACATTAGCCATCCAGAGTTCCGTGAAGTTCTCAGGTAACATATCAGTGCCGACATAACGTCGATTTTGTTTTGCGCCGAATCCTTCCGACAGACGGTTCTTATTCTTAGGATCAAGGTACGCCAATATGTAGGGAGGATCTGTAAAGCAAAGGTCAACTTTTTCACCTCCCATAAGAGCAAGCATGTCTTCTTCGACAGTGCTGTTTCCGCACATCAGACGAGAGCCATTAAGTTCATAAATATTGCCGCGCTGTATATCAACTCCTGTTATGTTCATCGCAGCTAACTCTTTCTCAACATCAAAGTCCTCATCTATACCTTCTTCAATAGGGAAGATGCTATCAAGCTCTTCGCTCGTGAATCCAACGTCTGTGAGAAATGCTTCATCAAACTCTGCGAGTAAGTCCATATCGAATTCTCCTTGGTTTCGATTGAGACGAATGTTTAATTCCTTTTCTTTCTCTATATCTGGAATATCGAGGAAGATGACAGGAACTTCTGTGTAGCCCAGCTCTCGCAATACTTCCAAGCGGAAGTGCCCACCAATCAAAATATTCTTTCTTGTCTCAGCACCGTTTACAATGAGTGGATCAGCAACGCCAAAGCGCGTAATACTCTCCTTAAGTTGTTGTTTGGCTGTCTCGTCCCATGAACGTGGATTGTAGTTCGAAGCAATGAGGCTTGTAATGGGCACATACGTAATGTGCAGTGTAGTATCAATCATAGATCTAGATGCGAGGGTGTTTTGGGTAATAGAAAAGTCCGAGACAACTCCAAAACACCCTCTGTATTAGAAGAGAGATTTTCTCGGACTTATCTCGGATACACCTCTGGCTGTAATACCAGACACCTAGCCAACGATAAATGATGCTACGACAATCTTGTTCGCCTCCCCTCAAGATAGTCTCGTTTTGAATGTGCGTGGAGACGTACTAAAACCATAGCACATGTTAGTTCAACAAGTAATTGCACCACTCCGCTAATATAGCGGATATGGCACACA
>CAJEYI010000005.1 GCA_903994795.1 uncultured bacterium | reverse complement strand
CAGCGTGTGGGCCAGCGTGAGGGACAGCGTGGAGGACAGCGTGGGGGCCAGCGTGGGGGCCAGCGTGAGGGCCAGCGTGGGGGACAGCGTGGGGGCCAGCGTGGGGGACAGCGTGGGGGCCAGCGTGGGGGCCAGCGTGGGGGCCAGCGTGTGGGCCAGCGTGGGGGACAGCGTGGGGGCCAGCGTGAGGGACAGCGTGGGGGCCAGCGTGTGGGACAGCGTGTGGGCCAGCGTGGGGGACAGCGTGTGGGCCAGCGTGGGGGCCAGCGTGAGGGCCAGCGTGTGGGCCAGCGTGTGGGACAGCGTGGGGGCCAGCGTGGGGGACAGCGTGAGGGACAGCGTGAGGGACAGCGTGAGGGACAGCGTGAGGGACAGCGTGGGGGCCAGCGTGAGGGCCAGCGTGAGGGCCAGCGTGAGGGACAGCGTGAGGGCCAGCGTGGGGGCCAGCGTGTGGGCCAGCGTGAGGGACAGCGTGGGGGCCAGCGTGAGGGACAGCGTGGGGGCCAGCGTGAGGGACAGCGTGTGGGCCAGCGTGTGGGCCAGCGTGAGGGACAGCGTGGAGGACAGCGTGGGGGCCAGCGTGTGGGACAGCGTGAGGGCCAGCGTGGGGGACAGCGTGAGGGACAGCGTGGGGGACAGCGTGTGGGCCAGCGTGGGGGCCAGCGTGTGGGCCAGCGTGGGGGACAGCGTGAGGGCCAGCGTGGGGGCCAGCGTGTGGGACAGCGTGAGGGACAGCGTGGGGGCCAGCGTGGGGGCCAGCGTGTGGGCCAGCGTGTGGGCCAGCGTGAGGGCCAGCGTGGGGGCCAGCGTGGGGGACAGCGTGAGGGACAGCGTGTGGGACAGCGGATATGGCCAGCATGATGCCAATTGGATCGCCTTTTACAATTTCTTTCGCATCGTGTGCGGACTCAAAGAACAGACCGAACGACTGGAAGGCTTGCGGGTCATCGCAGAAAATGCCGGTTGGTTCCTGCCACACGAGAAAATCTGCTGGATTTCAGAGCGTCATAACATTTGCAAGCGAGACGGGCGTGGTCGCCTGCATTGCAGCGATGGAATGGCGCTTGCATATCCAGATGGATGGGGACTCTACGCTTGGCACGGAGTCCGGGTTTCGTATCGCGTTATCGAGCACCCTTCTGAGCTAACTGTCAAAGAGATTCAGGCGGAGCAGAATGCCGAAGTTCGCCGCGTGATGGTGGAGCGGTACGGACTATCTCGATTTCTGCTCGATTCAGGCGCAAAGAAGCTGGCCGAGGACGAATTCGGAGAACTCTACCAGACCGATATTCCCGGCGATGAACCGCTTGTGATGGTCAAGGTGATGAACTCCACAGCAGAGCCAGATGGCAGCGTGAAGCCGTACTTCCTCCGCGTAAATCCAGAACTCAAGCCATTGTTGTCAGACGGACTTGGCAATTCCCAGAAGATCAGCGCGTTGAATGCTGTCGCTTCGACGTTCGGCATGACCGGAAGTGAGTATTTGAAATCTCTCGTAGAACAGACCTAAAGCCTCGCAGGGCTGAAACTGCGAAAAAAGGAGATGTCTATGTCAGAAAAGCAAGATGCTCTTGCTGTCGCTCAACCCATCCGAATCACTGAATCCCAACCGAACAAACTCACACGGCTGGCGGTATTCACGCCGACAAACATGACCGAAGCGATGGGGCTCGCGAAGCTCTTAGCGCAGAGTGATTTTGTCCCGAAAGATTTCAAAGGGAAGCCGGGGAACTGTTTCTTGGCGATGCAGATGGGAGCAGAACTCGGAGTCCCACCGCTGCAGGCGCTCCAGAACATTGCGATCATCAATGGTCGTCCGTCAATCTGGGGAGATCTCGCACTCGCGGTCGTGCAGGCGAATCCTGATTACGAAGATCACAAAGAGTTTTTCACCGGCACGCCATTCGAGGACAATTTTACGGCCGTTTTTCAGATCAAGCGCAAAGGTTCAGGCTGGCACCAGACACAATTTTCCGTGGGCGATGCAAAGACCGCGAAACTCTGGCAGAAGCGGGGCTCTAACGGGCAGGATACTCCCTGGATTACCAACCCCAAGCGCATGTTGCAGATGCGCTCGCGCGGATTTGGGCTCAGGGATAAGTTCGCCGACGCTCTCAAGGGCATGAAGCTCGCAGAGGAGATCATGGACATTCCGCCTGACACTCGCGTGGAAGGCGGAACGCTGGATGTAAAGAACGAGATGGCGACCTTGAGCGCCAGTTCCGAGCCGAACCGCGGGCATGGAAATGAAGGCATGGTTCAGGCGCCAGCGCTCTCGCAACCTCCGGGCATGGATCAGACACAGAACAAAACCGATGACACGATCTGCGCGGACTGTCAGGAGTTGAACGGCAAGCACAAGCCGGAGTGCTTCTACGCTGCGCCTGCTGATCCGAAAGCAAAGTGCGGGGAGTGTAACGCGCAAGGCGGCCACCTGCCGAAGTGCTCAAAGCACGCGGCGTGGAAGGCAAGCCTCGCAAAACAGCCCCAGGGCGCTGCACAGCCTGCTCAGGACAGCGAGAAAGTTCCTGCCTCAACCGAACTGACCAAGAAACAGATCGACCGCTTGTGGACCATCGCTGGGTCAAAGTCGATCAGCAACGAAGACGTACATGTCTACGTGAAAGAGACTCACGGTGGCAAGACTTCCGTGAAGGAACTGACGAAGGAAGAGTACGACGACGTTTGCGCGTGGATGGAGGCTCAGTGACCGAAGAATCCAAGCAGAAGCGCATGCGCAGCCTGCCGAAAGTGGCCTCGCAGTCAGAAATCGAGATCGACTCCCGCCTCGCCCAAGCGATCCGCGACCGAGCGAAGGCGATGGCGATGGTCTCGAAACTTGTCCACTGGCAAGATCGGCTTGCGCGTTTGGAGCAGGAGATTAACTCGCTCATCGGGTTTCAGCAGAGACTCACAGGGCAAATTGATGACAGCTACAAGGGGGTAGCGCCACTGATGGCTCCAGCAGGCCCCCCGTCGTTTGCCGGCCACTTAGCAGACATCCCACCGGGCGTAAGCTCCATCCCGACGAAAACAGCGCGAGCAACGCCGAGCGGCGGGAACGTGGCGGATCAGTTCCTGGATGACAAAGGGTTCACTTAACGGGGGCGGGGTATATGGCGAACAGGACGGAGCCGTGAAATGAGCGATGGCGTCAGGCAATTAAAGGGAATTATATAGTTAACTCCCTTGACAAAACGTGTCCGCCGTTGGAAGACAAAGCGCCAGCCGTCCTAGATGCGATTGCGGACGTGGTGCTGGCATACAGGCCAAAGTCAAAGCGGAAGAAGCCGCGCAAGCGGAAGAAGGCAAAACGTGAACGTACTCGTCGGCTGTGAACGTTCGGGCGTCATCCGCGAAGCCTTCCGCAAACGCGGCCATGATGCTTATAGTTGCGATCTTGTTCCCGCAGATGACGGATCGCCTTTTCATCTGCAAATGGACGTGCGGATTGCTTTGAGTGAACGCGGCCCTTGGCACTTGTTCATCGCTCACCCTGAATGCCGTTTCCTGTCGAATAGCGGCGTGCTGAGGCTCTATCTCGGAGGCAAGAAGGTCAACGGGCCAGATGAGGCGCGATGGGCGGCCATGCGCGAAGCGGCTGCGTTTTTCAAATTCTGCCTGGACGCCAACGTTCCCAAGATTTGCGTCGAGAATCCGGTTATGCACGGACACGCCAAAGCCCTGATCGGCATGGACTACACCCAGAGCTTTCAGCCCTACGAGTTTGGCGACGATGCCAGCAAGCGCACCTGCCTGTGGCTCATAGGACTGCCCAAGCTGGTGCCGACAAACCTGCTCATCAAGGAGCAATATGCAAACCAGACTCCGAGCGGACGGAACAAACTCGGGCCTTCGCCGGAGCGTTCCGCGCTCCGGGCAAAGACCTACCAAGGCCCTGCGGATGCTATGGCGGCGCAATGGGGTTAAGAGGTCCATTGACTGGATAGTTGTTGATAAGTACCTAGGCGTCGGCACTTTCATAAGTTAGGGAGTTAAGTATATAAATCCCCAATTAAAGATTGGGGATAAGGTTTTGGTCTACCCGAATCGCAAGGCCGTGGAGGGGGAAGTCGTTGCCCTAGCCTATGCGAAAAGCGGCTACATCAATCGGGCGAAAGTTGCACACGAAGGCTTTTTGGGAAGAACAGAAACATGGATTGATGCCGAGGTAAGACGCATCGCTGCATACGATTTTAGGAGGAAATATGAAACTGCTCAAGATGTTTACGCTACTTACTCTGCTGGCAGGATTGGCTTTCGCCGACTCCATCCCGGTCCCGACCACCTACTTCTCCCAACTTGGCGACGGGACCGACATCGGCTTCGGTGCCTCGAACCTGCAACCGCTGACCCCGCTCCCGCACTTCTGGCAGATGCCCGCCGCGATGAGGTTCGACAGCGGCCAGATTGACATCGACTACTCGAACGCAGGCAATGGCTACATCGGCCTCGACCTTCACAACTCGTTCCTGTTCGGCAACTGCTCCGACGTGACACGAGTCCTGATCGGCGGATCCTGGTATCTGATGGGGATGTTCAGCGGCGAAGAGTTCATCTCTGAGGGCGGCAACAAACTGGCCTTGTACGACGTTTCTGGAACGTTTGACCTCTATGCGGGCGGGGCTCCTGGGCAGCCGGGATACGTGCGACTCAATGGCTCGACCTACGCCGGCCAAACGCTAACCACACCGGAGCCAGGGACACTGCTCATGTTCGGAACTGGATTGGTCATGCTCGGTGGGATGGCGCGGCGGAAGATTCGTTGCTAATCCGTACGAAGCTGTCTCGTTCGGACGGCGCTCGATGCGACTCCCAGCACGACCATGAAAACTGACAAGGAGTCGGCCACCAACATTGACTCGGCCGCATGTCCGGCTCACTCGTCGTTTCCTGAATCCGCTTGAGCTTTCGTTCTGCCAAAAGTCTGATTTCAGACGCCAGCTTGGCCGGCGGCGGGTCGCAGTCGAGGGTAAAGAGAGACTCGTGGAGCACCCCGTCCTCGCGCATCACTTCGATCCATCGATCGCGCGAGATTGTGTCTTGTTCTTCGCGCCAGGCTTGGAGCCACCGTCCAGAGAAACCCTCACCGCTTCGCTTCCTGATACGCAGCATCCGGCCTTGGGGGTGTAGCCAGCCTTTCGAGAAGGAGCCATGATGCTTGCCGTCCCGCCTCTGACCGAGGTTAACTACATGAATCGTTTGGGGTAATTCGTAAACTGACGTTTCGCCTAGGGTTCCCCAAGAGTAGCGCTCGGCTTTCTCCCTCTCTTTCGACCATCGACTCACCATCAGAACACGGTGCAGCCGAAGCCCGGATGAGGCCAGACAAGCCGATGAAACCCAAGTGGCAGTTCCCACCGTCTTATCCTCCGGACGCGCCCACGGAGGCCCCAATGCGCGAATTAGGGTCGTAACGATGTCACTGAGAGCTGCGGCGTGGAGAGCGATGGGGTAAACACCGCTACCTTCGATATCCAAACCTCGTTCTGCCGCCAATGTCATTACGTGGTCACCGGCCGCTTGACCGGGATCGACTTCTTCAGACGTCAGGCCGAAATCTACTGCGCGTCTCAGGATTTCGCTTGGATGGAGTCTGGAAAATTCCCAGTCGCGTGAGTAAAAACCTGCGCGAGCACACCTGTCGTGCGCCGACAGCAACTCCGCGCTACTGATCAACGCCCACCGGAAGATTGGGATTGGAAGAGTACTTGTTGAGATCCCTGACTTGCTCACCTGGGGCCTTTCGTTGCTTCGATCCAGCTACGGCTCCAGACGCAGCAAGAATGCGCTTGACGTTCTCTGGTCCGAGAAACTCTCGAAGTTCCGGAGAAATTGTCTTTGCTTTGGTCAGTTCGCCAGCAGTCGTAATTGCGCCTTTGATGTTCACCAGCTGCGCCTGGGGAAGTTTCTGGAGCGCGGCCAGTTCGGACGGCGGAGTCTCGGCAATCCAGTTGACGACTTTCGGCTTGGTCAGAGCCTCTGACATGAGGTACTTCGTCACCACGTAGGCAGCGCCGATTTCCACTCCGCCTTTCAAGCCGAGGAATGGCGCGAGTACGCCAGCAATGACGGACGATGCCACAATACGAGCATCCCAGACGTTCAGCCTGCCCACTCGTTCTGCCGTTTCCTGAATCTTCTGGCGCGAAACCTGCTCGGGATTGACGCTCGGCGGTAGCGGTTGTTCCGGGACTTCCTTGAAGCTCGATATCTTGTGCGGCTTGACCGTCGCAGCAGGTTTCTCGGTTGCTGTCTTTGGCAAGCCCTGCATCTCTTGCTGGGTGCGGAGCATTTGTTCCGCCTGCGCGGCGGCTTCTGTGCCGCCGTACTGTGGATACTTCCTCAAGATGTCGATCGCTCGATTCCCAACACCACTCTGGGTTCGTAGAAACGGCTGCCGAATGTTCCTGGGATCGACCGCGTCGAGCGCCTGTGCGACCGGCGAACCTGATCCAGACGGTCCCGTAGGCTCGTGAAAATCTTCGCGCATCTGTCGCCAGAAATTGCGCGCGTCGGTCCAGATTTCTCCGGCTCCGGCAGACTCAGCCATCTCGCCCATCTGATCGACGATGGCATCGCGAACCTGAAACAAGCCACGCTTCAGGTCGCCATTGATCCGCCCGCGAGAACGCAGCCGCGCATCGATTCGGCTTTTGAGCGATTGAAGCTTGTCCCATGTGAGCGGCTCGTTCTCTTTGAGCAATCCTTCGTCGAGATAGGCTTGCCGGACTTGCTCGTATCCCGGCTCGCCTGGTGAAATCTCGCCGCCGCCGCCAATCGACAGCGGTCCCGCTTCCTCGCCCTCCATTCTGAGGATGCTGCGGAATTCTTTGATGTTTTCAGGAATTCCCTGAAGCGTATTCGCCTCGACGTTTTTGACCGAAGCAATCAGATTGTCCGCCGGAGCTTCAACATTGCCGATGGCGCGTCGAACAGTCTTAAATCTTTCATCGGCCGCTTTATAGACTTTCGATTCGACGTTCTCTATGCTCTTGCCGAGCGCCGCGCTCTGCTCGTCAACCGTCTTCGCGAGTTCCGCTTTGCGAGCTACCGCCTCACGAGATGCTTTGTTCTCGGCCTCGATTGCCTTGTTCTTTTCTGCAACGTCGCGCTCGTTACGTTCGATCTCGGCTTTGGCTTTCGTGTCTTTGTCGATGTTCTGAGCAACGGCTTCGCGGCGTGCTTGCTGATTTTCTCCCAATTCGTTCGCGTACTTGTCTCCAGCGGCTTCTACCGCTTTTGTCACTCCAGGCTTCGCCTCCGTAACGCGACGGGCAACACCCTGAGCACGCTCCTTCAGCCCGTTCAGCAGTTCGCCGACAGGTTTCGGAGTAGTTGAACCTTCCGCCATCGTAGCGCCGCCAGCGATCCCAGAAAGTGCCAGCAGGAGCCGTTCTGAATTCTCTGGGGTCCAGCCGTTCTTGGCGATGTCCTTCCCCGCATCTTTCGCACCAGCGCTACTCTGCGTCATGAAATATGCACCAGCGGCCGCTGGACTGACCTTGCTTACGAGAAATGCGATGGCTGTCTTAGGATCAAGTAAGCCGGCCGTCACTTGGTCCGTAACGCGCACGATCCCTTCGATGCCAGACATGAAGGCCGAGCCGTACCGACTAGCAGTCGTCGGTTGCTCACCCGTTGGTTCGTAAGTCAGTTTACCGTCCTTGACGACCGGTTTAGCTGCACCTGGGTAGTTCGCGCGACGAAGGTATTCCTGTTCACGTTCTCCGGCTTCGCTCGCTAGGTTCTGGAAGTTTTCAGGAGTGAAGTAACCGGGTTTCTTTGCAGGCGGCGACTGCTCCTGCTCGGCTGTGGCCGCATAGGGATCAGATTGCTCAGCAGTAGCGGTGTAGGGATCACTTACTGGCGGCATCTTCGATTACCTCATAGCCGTGATTCTTGAGATCGGTTCGGACTTCATCTGCCGACTTGCCTTGATTGATTGGGAGCGCCATTGCCTTCTTGAGGCTATGTTTCTTGCCAGTAGTACCACTGCTACCAGACTCACCAAACGCCGCATCTCTCGCCGCCTTCGCTGCCTTCAGATTCTCATGCGCTCCATCCACCAATTGACGCATGACATCTCTTGGCAAAGCGCCTGTCGATGGATTGTTCGCCCACTGTTCAATCGTGTTGCCCCATCCGGCCTTAATGATGTAGTCCAAGGCTTGCGTGGTGAATCGGCCAGCACTGGCACGTTCCAAGGAAACGGCGAGGCGCTTCTGATTGATCGCGTCGTCCGGCTTCTGGGCTACCTGATCGGCAACGCTCGCTAGTTTCGTGGCTTCGACAAAATCGTTGTCGGCTTTGTTCTGTGCCGTCGTGCGCTTTCCGCCAACCGCCTCCCCAACGGAAGCCACGCCAGCGGCAGGCTTCGTGGTCATGTTCTGTAAGTCTTTCTTCTGCTCACCCGGAGGCTTCGAGATTTTGCCGCCAGGCGGCGTTCCGCCAGTACCAAATTCCTTGTGGCTGGTCGTTACAACCGTCACAGGCTTGATACTGCCATCAACCTGCGGAACCATGATGACGTGCTCGCCTACGGTTGTCCCTGCGTTCGCCTGTGCCCACAGAGCACGGCCTTGCGCTTCTTGCACGGCTGTCGGGTGCGGACCGTAGGCATTGATAAGGAATTCTCCCAAAGTGCCCACCTTGGGACCGGCGGAACCCTTTGGTGGCACCGTGAAGCCCTGCAATTGCTCAGGAGGGATCGGTTTGCCGTCAAGAGTAAGACTCTCATGGTTCTTGCTATTGTGCTGGAACGTGAACGGCTTCCCATCGGACGTTACGCCGGTAACGACTGTCCAGTTCTCAGGGTCAGACTTCTCTGTAGTCGCTCGCGGATCGAGGCCAGCCCTGATCCGCATAGCTTTATTTTTATCTTCTGGCGAGAAACCGGCGAATTCCTGATCTTCTTTCGACACAGGTGCTCCCGCTGTCATCGCCGCAACCGAAGGCAGATTGTTCACCGGCTGATTCGGTTGAGGTTCCTGCTGGCGAAAGATGTGGCGAAAGAGTTTTTTCACTCTGCCCAAAGCATCGGGATTATTCGCCGGATGCAGCAGTTGAAACAACTGGTCGCGCTCGCCACTCAACGCTTGCTGCAACTGAGGATCGTTTGGATTCTGGCCAAGTTTCGCTTGGATGCCCTTCATCACATCCATGTGCGCCTGAACCGTATCTTCAAGTTCCTGGTCCGAGAGATTCTGACGGCGCTGCTTGTTCTTTTCAATCGACTGCGCCGCGCCTGTAGCCCCGGCGGCATTCGCAAAGCCTTCCGCGAGATTTTCGAGAAGTGGCATTGTTATCCGTAAACAACATCGCCGGAGAAGACTCCAGTATTCCCCCCGCCTCCGGTAATCGGCTCGTCGTCATCTCCACCTGCGCCGCCGCCCCCCCCCCACGGCTGCCAAGCTCGTTCCTCCGGTAAACGGGGCGGGCACAACGGCAGCGGTGCTTTTGAAAATATCATTCCACTTGCTCGCGTTCTGTTGCTGGATGGTGCTGGCCGCGCCGAATGCCGACGTCTCCGCGCTTACTCCGGTTCCGAGCAGGCCGCGGCCACCGGAACCGAGCGACGTAGCCGCCGTGCCGGTCAGTTGAGAGATCGTGCTGTCGATGGCAGACCGTGTCGTATCGTCGGTCATCTGCGAACCGGCGTTCGTTCCACCGCCGCGATTGCCGAACTGGGACGCCGTGAGTTTGTTTTGCTGGCCCTGCTTGTTGATCGCGCTCATCTGCGGGCCGAGTACTTTAGAAATCTGGCCGGGATCGCCCGAGAGGATCGCCTGCCAAAACTTATCGCTCGCGAGGATGTCGGCTTCGCCTTCGCCCGTGGCAAAGTTGCCAGCTCGCGCAAGCGCGCTTTCCAGTTGGTACTCGGCCGGGTTCGGACCCTGACCAATCCCAAAGAAGCCCGACTCGTTCTCCCACAGCCACCGCAACCATTGTTTCAACATAACTCCACCATTATGCCCTACCTGTCAATGAACGACACACACGTGATCGGGATTCCCGCCGTCCCTGTACAGGTTACCCGCTATCAATCCGCCGCTGAGCGCTGCTCCATTATTTGCAAAGATTTGCAGGTTTTTAATCGACGTTGTCCCCGTGAGGGTCGCATCTTCAATTGTGGAACCAGAGTCGCAGATGATAGTCGCGCCCGAGTCGAGAGTGATACTGCCGCCAGAGTCGATGACGATCTCAGACTGGTAGAACTCACCGGTCGCAGAGTCGTAGCCCGTGATGAAGTTCGACGGAATCGGAGGCGTATTCTGCGGCCAAGCCATCGCCGCCCACCAGTTCGTGCCGTCATAGGCGACGATCATCAACCCACCGGGAGGCACCGGCCAACTCGAATCCCCATTCACCGTGCCGCTCTCAGGATTGAGAATCGCCACACCGGCGCATTGGTTCGAAATGAACGCGAAGAATGGCGTTACGAAGCTCGCGAGTGTTACCGTGAATGTTGGCGTGGTGCTGAGAACAACAATTGCACCGAAGTCTCCAAGACCCAGCGCATAGTTTCCCGTGCTCTGCTGGTTTACCAGCCCCAGGCTCGCGATGCTCGTGCTGCCAGAAGCGCCACCAGAAACGCTCGTCGTTACCGTGGTCGATGTTGAAGTTTGTCCCCTGAGCGCGACGACAGCGTCGTTCAAATCCTTGAGGCCACTGAAGGCATAGCGGATCGCCGACTGAACCTCTGGCGATACTTCATCCGAGAGAACAAACGGCATCCGAAATGAAGTTGGAGAGTTGCTCATGCACTGAACGGTTTCAAAACTCTGTAGCCATCCGTTCTCCCCCACGTCCCGATCTTCAGTTCCATGTCGTTCGACCAGAAAAGAAACGGCACGCTACAACTTAAGAATCCTTCGATCAGTTTCCACTTGTTCGGCGGTAAAACGACTTTCGTTTTGATCTCGCTGCCATTCGAACTCGGAAGCGTAATCGTGATCGACGGCCACTGATCGAAAGTCAGGAGCAATGTGACCGGATCCGTCGAATTGTAGGCAACGTTCATTTCTCTCGCGTGCTGCCAACCGACACCGCCGAGACTCTTCATCAGGAAATGGAAACTGAGTCGCTGGTGAATGTCTTCGTCAAGAGGAATTATCGACGGCTGCCACAGATCTAAGATGGTTCCCGAACTGATGGGCCACGAGAAAACGACTCCCATGTCGCGAGCATAGACGCCTTCGCTGTCGTTGAAGTCGATGATGATGGCTGTGCGGCCTTGGTTGTAAGACTCGTTCGTCGCGATGGCCTGGCCCGGAATCGGAGACTCGTAGAGCGCCGTTGCTGGGCCGACATAGAGTTGCAGGTCTGAAAAGTACGCGCCGTTACCGCCAGCCGGAATGCAGGCACTTCCCGAAACTATGGTCAGCGTGACCGTGACGATCTGCGGGGAATCGAGTGCGCCAACCGCGCTCACGGTGATGTGTCCGACGTAAACGCCAACCGTGAGCCCCGCGATGTCCACGCCGACCTGGAAAGTAGAGTCTCCTGTTCCACTGCCTGAATCCGGCAACCAGGCAGAATCCGAAGATGCCGACCAGTCGAGCGGCCCGCCGTTGCCGTTCGAGATGGAGATATTCTGCGATGGAGGACTAGCCTCCCCTTGTACGCCGGTAAAACCGAGCGCTAGCGGGGAAACCACGAGAATCGGAGTGGCGAAAGCCACTGCGACTGCCGACCAGTAATACCCTGGCGCAGAAGCGGCTCCAAAGGCTGTCGAAATCGCTCCGGGGGAAACGTTTTGATATTGGCAAAAAACTGGAAAAGTTGTGCTCGGAACGTTATAGCCACTTCCGGCCGTGGAAGTCCCGTTGGCGTTCAGTACGACGACCAGATCATTGCCGGTCGCTTCAATATTCCCGCATGTCGGCGTACCGGATTGTCCTGATCCCGTGACAACCGAGTCCACCGCGCCCCACGAGGGGTACTCTTGAATCTCGAATGTAACGTTGCAAGCCGAGGTCGATAGCGTGGTCGTGGCCGTCACGGATGTATCTGTCACGTCCGACAATGACGGGGCGTTCAGCGCGTAGAAAATGGCACAGGATTCGATGCCGCGTGCCCCAAAAACTCCGGGAGTTACACCGGGATTCGGCATATATCCGGCCAATAGCCACGTAACCCCGGGAGTAACCGGCGTCGAAATCGTAGGAGCCGTAGGAACGTTCGGACTGTTGTCTGTGGCTTCCGCCGTCACCAAGCACACGAGAAGATCGCCGGCAGTCGTCGGAGCATTGAAGTGCTGTGACGCTGTCGCGCTGAACGCGCCTGTTGCCCCCTGCTCGAAATTGCTGGCGACTTGGATCAGACTCGGCATTTATTCACATTCTATATAAACGTCTCCCCAGTGTTTAAGCGCCCTTAAATCAGAGGCGGTTTCGCACCGCGTCAAAACAATCGCGCACGCATTTTCCACGCCGGAATCGACCAGCGGGCGCACGGAGCCATCGGAACACCCTACGAGCGTTCCATTCACGTTTCCGCCTTCTTCTAATCGGTGAATTCGCGCCGGATATTGATACTGATCCACAACCCAACCTTCGCCCTTGATGTCATAAACCAGTGTCCGGTAGAAGCCGTTCACGTCGAGATAATCGTAGTAAAGATAGCCGTCCGCGCACTCCATGCTTTGATACTGGGGCACATTGTCATTCGGAGGCCAGACAGTGTAACCGCCGCGCGTGACGGGCTGTGGAGTCTGGCCTTCGTGCGAGAAAAGATTATAAATATCGTCGTCCGTGATCGATTTCGAAACCGCCCCTCCGCGAGAAACGTGTATCCCGTCTTTCACGCGGAAAAAGATATTCCCGCTCGCTTCCATCGCCAACGCTTTCGGTATATATAGACCGCGGTCGATGCTCGACTCCTGTAATGTCCAGGTTGACCCGACCGTGCCCTGGACCGTCGCCAGAGCATTGAAGAAATTAGGCAGGATGAGCCACGCTCTCTCGGTTGAAAACACAACTCCGCGGCCCCCGCTCATGGCGCCGTTGACCAGTTCCTCGGAAGGGGTTGTGATGTCTTGCTGGTTCGTATCCGGCGCGGAGTCGAGATCATTCCCCTTACACCAGTAGAGTGTTCCCGGACGTAAAGGGTCTCCGACACCAAAGATGAAATTGATGTTATCGGTCGGGCCGAACAGGTATGGCAAGGGCTGCGCGGCCAAGATCGGCTCCGCGATCTCGTAAACGACATTCGTGCCGTTGGCAGGGACGACAACAACTTCAACGCCGCCCTCGACTGTCACATTGCTGCAGGTCAGTTGGAGCGCGGACGTAGGCCGCTTGTCGAGCGTGAAAGCCACGGTCCCAACGATGATGACTGTTCCCGGCAACCACCGGACGTTGAACTGATTCCCAGAAACCCACGTGACAACTCCATTGGTCACATCGACTATCCCAGCTCTCGGCAGATCAATCGAAGGGAAAGGCTGGTAGTTGTCAAACTCCAGGATGGGATTCGCAGCCACGTCGGTATCGAGAAGGGTGTCAGAAAACGGCGCATTCGAATTCGGTCCAGTACCAACGTAGGTGTAATTCAGTAGGCCGGTATCCAAGCGGTACCAGTCGATCTTGTCCACCTGTGGATCCGTGGAAGGGACGGCGACAAGCGTGTTCGCGAGGACAGAAAGCGTCTGCTCCATCGATTCCGGGGAGGGATTCGAGGTCGCCCCCGTGGCAGATGACCGGTAAGTGTATCGATACTGAGCTTCGGTGATGACCTCTTGCGAGATCGGCAGAATCTGGGACGTTCCCGCTCCCACACTCCCCGCACTCGCGAGAACGGTCAACTGCGGGAAGTTGTGATACCACCAGTCCCAATCGAACTCGAAGGGATAGTTGCCCGGTTCCGAGAAGTTGAGGACGACGGTCGATCCGCCAAATACATCGTCCTCGCCGAATCCCCCGCCCCCATCGAATTCGTTTGGGTTGCGCGGGAGGAGCGGATAAGCATTGATCGCCGTTTCGGTCTGACCAACGAAGGAATTTTGCCCGAAGTAACTCCCGCCGGTGTAGCTGACGAGCGATACTTGCCCGGTAGCGCTGTTCCCGATTCCCCAAATTACATCGTCTTTGAATAGAACCGTGATCGTGTAGTCGCCCGCCTCGGGAATATAGAACGTGCCGGTCACGGCCATGTTGATATTGTTGGTCGCCGGGGTAAACATGGGGACCGTTCCGGTGACGGCGACAGCTTGATAGGCTATGTCGTTGGCCGGTGCTGGGCTATAAGCCGTCGTGATTGAGAACGTCGTGTTGGTTGGCGCCGGGGAAGCTGCAATCGTGAAGAGACTTGTGCCAATGATTACCGTGTCGCCAGCAGACAATCCTTCGAACTGGCTGCCATTCACCCACGTGATATTTACCCCGGTACCATCGATGTTTACCGTACCGTTGTAGACTTGATACTGCGTCCAGTCGATCTGCGGCAGCCCGTAACCTGGCGGGAGGGGCAGGACATTGAACAGTAAAGAATTCCCAGCGCTTGTGCCGGCGGGAGGCGTGCTGCTGCGTATCGGGCCTGTGCCGCTTGTATCACCGGCATTTCTCCAGATGTATTGTGCGACCGGACCTGAGTGTGGAGAGTCCAGCCAGTACTGAACCTGAACCTGTCCCAACAGAGAAATTGCCGAAGCCGATGGGACCGGAACCGAAGTGATTGTCGGTGCGGCTTGCGGTTCTTCGATGCCCATCGAGTAACAGAGGCCATCCGAGCGAACCTTGAGCATTCCGTTTGGGACGGCCGTGCTGCCCGTGGACGAGTCGATAAAAACTCCGCTTGTCGCCGAATCGCCCACATACATCCACGGCTGCACGCTCGCCGCTGGCCTGAAGGGAATCAGTGATAGAGGATTACCGCTCAATCCGCTCGCAACCTGCACGCCGTTCGCATAGAGAATCCCAGCAGCGCCTCCGATGAGAACGTATCCCAGTGGCGGGCCCGCGGGAGTCAGGTCGTTCAGCCTGCGAAGTGAGTGCACCGAAGCTCCGAGCGTCATCACCGATGAGCCCTCTTGTGCTCGCGGTGCTGTGCGCTCGCCGACATAAGCGCGGACATTTTGAGCGTAGGCGAACTTGCCGGGACGCAGGCCATCGGGGGGATTGACGAGATCCATCCCGTGCATCCCCAGTCTTTCCCCGGCTTTCGGTCTCTCGTATGGCTTGCCCATCTACTCTCTCGGCTGCTGAATATTCTGTTTCTGGCCCACCTGTCCTGCAACATCTCGGTACAACCCGAGATTCGCCAAGCGTTTGTTCGTCTGGACCGCCGCGGCCATGAAGTTGTTTTCTAAGTCTTTCGTCGCCGCGAACTCAGCGCCGCCCATCTTGAAACTTGCGAGCGTCTGCGCGTAGTCGAGAATCACATCGAACTGGTCGCGGCTGACCTGAACGTAGTCGGTATCAAGTACCGGCACTGGAGCGTTGCCGACGAGTACCAATCCGATCCCCAGACTTGAACCTACTGGGCATGGTGCGACAAAGTCCATTCCTGCCTGAATAAGACTTGACCAGGCGGAAGCATTTTCTTCCCACTCTGGAGAAAAGGCGTCCATCTCCTTGAGCGCCGGAGTGTCAACCGGCTGGCCGTTTATAGTGGCGCTCAGGAGCCAATTAGAGGCTGCCATCGCTTTCAGGCCAGTCTGATACCTTTTGAGGCAGTAATCGGCTCTCAAGCGATCTGTGGCCTCGGATTCACGCCCTAATAGATCGGCGAGAGCACCCCACTTGCACACCCAGCTCCAGTCATCCGGAACCCCTAGAAGCGTAGCCGCCGGGGGAGCGAACACCGCCCCTGCCTGTAGAGAAATTACGTCGTACTCTCCAGCCACATTCGGAGGGGTGTCCACGTCCATCGCCAGGGGCGGTTCTGTGACTGCACTCCAAGAAGACGGTATCTGGGGCGATTGAGCGTGCGAAGGCTCGAAAGCATCGAAGACGAGCGTATCTTCCCGCGTCAAAGTCACCGGCGAGCCGAAGCCTGCCGCTGGGATAAATCGTGCGCGAACTGGCTCAAGCGTTGAGTCCGGGAAGATCGTTCTGAGTGTATTCGGGGTTGAAGCCAGCGCGGGAAGTTGCGCTAGGCTACATGCCGAGACTTGGATCACCTCATCTCTGCGTCTCTGCAAAGCGTACTGAAGATCGGCCAATGAGAACTGCGAGGTCCCGGTCCACGCTCCGGCTGCCGTGGGTGGTTCGAGCAAGTGGAGTTGCATTGCGGTGTAGAGGTAGGCGTCAGTGAGGGTGCGAAGGCGGGGAGAGCCGGAAAGCGTGGAAACAGAGTACCAGGTTTGATTTGCGTTTGAGAGGAACGAGAAGTTAGCATTCCATTGCTCGGTCAGGGCATTCCAGGTTCTTAGCGCTTCGAGAATCCAGAAACCTAATTCTTGATCGCTCCAGAAGTTATTCGATGGATCGTAAGACCAGATGATCGCTAGTCGCGCAGCGAGAGCTTTCCGAGCTTGAAGATACGTTAACCACGAGAATGCTGGCACCGTTCACCGCTTCGTTCGTGCTTTCTTCTTGCGACGTTTCCGAGACTGACCAGACTCCGAGAGCGCGATCGCAATTGCCTGTCTGCGCGATTTCACTACGCGGCCATGCTTCGATCCACTATGAAGATCTCCGCGCTTGAATTTGCTCATCTCCTCGTGAACCCTTGTGCGCTTCGCCTTTTTCGACGCTCGCTTCGAGAGTTTCGGCATGTCGTCTTCTCCGGTTGAAACCTCAACGTTGTTGTACTGCGGATCGCTCACGGCCAGGGGCTTCCGCTGTGCGTGATCTTCAGATCAGTGTCGCTAGCATCAAGCACTGACACGGCCATCCAGAAATAGCCGTCAAGCCCCCAGTCTGCTCCCCACGAATTCTGACACTTGAATGCCGGAGGGCAGGCAGCGGGGCGGAAAGTCGGAGTTGGCGCCAGGTCGTATCCGACGAGCAATACTTCATGGCCCTCGTTGATGCTCGTTCCGCTCGGCACATAAATGCCGTTCGCGGCTACGTCGTCCGATTGGAAGTTGTCATCGACCGTGAAGCCGATCTCCACCGGCCACGGGACCTTGTCGCCAAGGACTGATTGAGCCACCGCTGATCCAAGCAGTCCGTGATAGGCCCCCATGCGATACTGTGCCGCATTCGTGTTCATGGCCGGGGTTGGTTGCTGGATGGTTTGCGAAGCGTCAGGATAAAGCGAGTCCTCGCAAGCGCCGTTTGCAATGACCACATTGCAGCCGGTTTCTCCATCACTGCCGTCATCGTCCGGGAAGTCGCCATCCGCGATCAACTCTTGTGCATACACATAGAGCGGACTCAGGATCGGTTGCTTTTTGAAGTACGCTCGGAATATCCATTCGAGAGCCGAAGCAAAGGCGTGGCCGGTACAGGAACCAAGGTCGCCCTGGTTCTTGATCGGGCCGCAATTAGCGCTTAAATCCACCGCGAGAGGCAGGTCGGGGGACACCCTCGTCAGCATCCTGTGCGCCGGCATCGGCGGTGCTACGTTCCGTCCTAAGTTACGAGCCATGCGTCATCTCCGATTAGAACGTCTTTGAGTAGCCATTCGTTGTCTCCGCCGCGTTGAAAGCGTTGCGGAAAAGATTCGAAGCCGACTTCAACCCACTGCGACTACAGATAATTGTCGGCGCGGGCTTGTAAACAATCTGGTTTCGCAAGAGTTTAGCCGCTCGGACCTTGACTGACTCCGTTGGTGGAACTGGCAGAGGCGGCAAGAATCCGGCGAGAGTCGAGAGAACGACACTCACAAGGCTTTCTATGACCACAGCCAGCGTCCCGGTCAGATTCAGATTGGTGAACCAGGTCTGTAGGTCGGCTTGAGCGTCGGCGATGATCAGGGCCAGTTTCATGCCAACCGTGGCCTTGTCGGCCGCAGGAGCGTTTAGATACTCTTGCACGGCGCTCAGGACAGCGTTTAAGGCCGCTACGACGACCGCGCCGCCCGGAACTATCCCCGCGGCGCTGAGGATGACCAGAATGGCCTGAAATGCTGTTACAAGATCATTTGCCACGTCAGCGCACCCCGTCAGGATCATCGTGCTGCCTGAAATGGTGAGCGCCCCAAGAAACATTGCCGCGCGTTGAACAAATCCTCTCCGAGTCTCCATTACTTGCCTCCATTCGCTTTGATCGTAGCTTGCGTGACTTGTGCGCTTGTCGAGTGAGTCGAAGAGTCTTTCACGACATAACCCACTGCCGCGACGAGAAGGCTGAGCCAAGCAGCCCTCCAATTGGTCGATTGGTGATTCTCCCAAGCCGCAACTCCCGCTGTGAATTGCTGTGCTGAGTAGATAATGGCAACCGTAGCGATCAAGTTGCTCTTCCAATTTTCCTTGAACCATGCCCAGATTGACTTCATGCTGCCTCCTGTGGTGGATCGAGATAAGTAATAGTCTGAGGCCCTTCTGCCACCGCGTCTTGGATCGTCTGAAACAGTGTATTGAAAGCGGCCACTGAATGCCCAACAAAATTTGCACTCTCCATCGTTCCGACGATGGTACAACCTTCTGTGTCTTCGGGATAGTTTCCCCAATGAATCAATATTCCGGTGAAGCCGGGCACGTTCAGGACGTGCGGCATTAGTCGCGCAAAGCGTGGCGAGTACTCGATGTCGAGATCATAAGTTCCTGCTGGGATCGCGCGAGGCTTAACCGTGTCTGACGCGTAAGGAGGCTCCAATGTATAGCAGTTGGGTTTCCCATCGATCAGTAATTGGCCGAGGACCGACGCCACGCTTGCCGTCTCGCGTTGGACAACGAAGTTCATAATTTCTTGTCCGTCATTCGTCCCTCTTCGACTGTTGCCAGTAGTTAGCGTCGTGGGACGACAGGTAGTGTTCGATCCGGTCCAATTGTTGCGTGTGGACCGATACCTGCGCGGTGAAAATGTCGAATTTCTGGTAGACGACACCTATCGAAAACACGAGCGCAATGATCTGGATGATGTGTGCCCAGTCTCCTACATTTAATTTGCCACCGTTGCTTCTGTTCGCGCCGTCCCCATTCATCATGCCCACTGTCCCTTTCCTATTGCGGCGTTGAAGTCGCGGTGAAAGTGCCCGTGACCGTCGTTGCGACCTTGAGTCCCGTACCAGTCACGTCCGCATCGGTCAGCGTGACCGCACCCGTCCGGCCATTGAACGAGGTCACCCCCGTAGTCGTGATCGCCATTGGTATTTGGGTGAACGGGCCGCCGTTAACCGCAATCGCCAATGCTGGACCGGTTGGCAGGCTCAGCGGACAGATCGCCAGACCATTACTCACTGCTACATACGCCGTGGGCCAAGAGCACCCAGAAACGGCGGTTTGCGTGCCGATGATGATCGGCATCCCTTGGGCTGAGACTGGTTTGATTGGAGCCAGCCACGCCATTGAGAACACAAGCATTGCGACGAAGATGATGATTGGTAGATGTTCGGTGAGTTTTTTCATTGTTGCTCCTTGCGTGCTGAAAGTAGACAACTGATGCAGGGTGCTGGAACGTAGGCGGTCGGAACCGCGTCTGGAAATGGTCCTGGTCCGGGGCAGGTCTGCCCAACCAAGGCGCAGTTGAAGACGTTCAACGTCTGGGCTGCGTCGATCGCCGGGATGTTCGGGCCGATGTCAGTGCCATCCGAGGCCGCGTGATAGCAGGTTCCAGAGGCGTTGCATTCATATTGGTGGTAGTCGGCAGCGTTGATTGCGACGAGGTTCCCGCTGCACGGGTAGAGCCACGCACCGGTGCCATTGAATCCCATCGCGCAACTCGATGCGGGATAGGTGATCGCCGGTGAGGCCACAGGGTAGACCGGATTCACACCCCACGCGAATAGGTTGAGGCTGGAATATCCCGGCCAGTATTCGTGATCCACCGTCGCAGAGGTCGTGTCAAGTACGACGTTCTCGCTGGTTGACCCGCCGCACAGACCAATGCCGCTGCACCAACCGGTGTTTGCCGCCATGTTGCCGATCCAGTAGTTGTTCTGATACAACGCGTTGATCTGGAAGTTTGGTCCCGCCGCGATCCCGCTTAACCCGCCAGCGTTGGTAATGAGCCGCGCGACGGTGCTAACCACGCCATTATGCGTCCACTGCAAATTCGGCTGCCGACCAACGACCGTTGACCACGTGCAGTAGCCACTGGAGTCGGTGCCGGTGACAGTCGATGGATACGAAATGGTGACGTTGCCAGCTTGCCACGTACCATTCCACGGCACGCTCCCGACCGAAACAATCGGCCCGACACCGCTGGGATAGGTGAACCCAGAGTAGGTCGTGGTCGGCGTGTTCATCGAGGGGAACGTCTGGCAGCCTTCCATTGAGCCCGCATCCCCGGCGTTGACGCTCATGGCTTGGTAGCCGGTCGTGCCGGAGGGACTGACGGAGGAAGAGACCATTGTTACCGTGACAGTGCCGGTGCCGGTTGCGAGAGTGGCCGTGGGCGTGGACGTGTAGCCCGCTCCGACCGAGCCCAAGGTCACAGTGCTCAAGCCTCCACCGGAACAAGTGTAGCTTCCCGTGGCCTTGACTCCTGTAGCGATATTCGGGGCGCTAAACGTCAGACTGCCCGCCACACAACCGGTGCCAGCGGCGTTGACCGAGATACTCGACACTTGGCCGATGCAATTTGCCGTCCCTGAACCCGGAGCCACGGAACAGTTAGCAACGAACGTGCAAACTCCGTTCGCGCAGGTATTCGTCCCTTGCCATGCCTGCCCCGAGCTATCGACTTGCAGAAACGAGACCGGCGAGACTCCAGAGCACCCCGGATTCGATCCTGAAAGGTTAAATCCTAGATTGTTGGTGAACCATAATAAGTTGGCGGCGTAACCGGCCCCACCACCGCTGCCGGTTCCGTCGCTTGTGTCCACCGTAACGCCTTCGCATCCATCCAGCCAGAGGTTGTTGCCGTGGATCAGGTTGTTCAACGTGGTGTTGTAATTGGCACCATAGGCGCTTGAACTATTCCGGACGGTGCGACTTAGGATCAGTCCAGACTGACCGCCAGAATTATCGACGCTGCGATATATGTTTCCCCAGTCCAGAATGTTCTGGCCGGTCTTATACTCGCTGACATTCTTGCGGACGATGCTCTGACCATGCCAAGTCGTATTCGTACTCGGGAAGACGCTGAGTCCAAGTTCCCAGTAAGGCATATCCAGGTCAGCACGCCGGTTCTCGATATTGCTGCCGGGGATGAGGCCCGAGATCAGCGGCGGACCGTTGCCGGTAAATCCACCGGAGAACAGGCAACTAGAACCACCGCGACATTTGTAGTGATCCAACTTCATGTTCTCGCCGTAGTCGATCCAGATGCCGTGACCTTCGCTTCCGGGACGCCAGATTGCGCTGATCTCGGAGTTTATGAACGCGCAGCCTTTGACGCAGGAGAAATCGAGGCCGGCAGAAACCTGATTAGTTCCACTCGTCAGATTGAACCAGTCGCCGTGCAGCCAGCACTGGTTGCAGATGATGTACTGGGGAAACTGGGATAATGTCGTTTCGCTCCCAGTATGCGTCATCTGGAAGATATTCATGTTGTTCGTGTCGCCAGCCGCGATGCGAATCTCGAACCCTTGGAACTCCCATGCAGCAGGTGCGAAGGTCGTGTTGGCCCCCCCGTTGCACCAAGGCGGACTGGATGTAGCGCTGGCCCCTGTCGGCGAGCATGTGCCCAGCACTGATCCGGTCGTCCCGGAGAACTCAATAACCGGCATGTACTGCTTGCCGTTGTAGTTCGAGATATTCGTCGCCGCACCGTTGTTCAGCGTAAAGGCCCCCGTGCCATTGCCGCAGTTGGTCGGTGCTCCGGCACTCGTCGGGACGTTGTAGACGACGCAAACTCCGTTCACATGGTTCTGCGAAAACACAGCATAGAGACCGCTCTGATTCACGCCGCTGAGGGGCGTGACGCACTCTTGCGTGGCGCTGGTCGTCGGCTCGATCTGGATACAAGAACCTGCTCCGGCCAGAGTTGGCGAAACATACGCGTTAACCAAGGAGGCAAGTTGCGCTGAACCGCTCGCCGTGATCGCGGCTTGCGTTGTTGTGTTAACCGAGACCTGCGTGATCCCCGTGATCATCCCAGCCGTGCCGAGCACGTTGCTGGTATTTGCCGGTCCCAGCGTGAATGACAGGTTCGTCCCAGTACAGTCATCGTTGTCGATGCCGGGATCAGTCATGCCCGGTAAGTTGAGAGACGGGCCGAGAGAGCACGGCATCACCGGTAAACCAGGAATAACGGTTGGGAAAGAAGCGTAAGACGCCGTGCGGATGATATTGAACTGCGTGGGCAAAGAAGTTTCTTTTGCGGGGATCGTCAGTCCCGGCGAGGTAGCGGTAGTGATAAGCGTCCCCGCCGGAACATCAACAATCGTCCCGAATCCGCTGGATGTGCGGCACGTATCCACATCCACTAGCATCTGCTGGAAGCCAGAATAAACTTGAGCGTTCGTCGGTGACGTGGGCCAGTACGGAGTATTAAACGTGCACCCCGCCTGTGGCCCATGAATCCAAGTGTTCGGCAGCAATATCTCGTAAGTCGGCGCCACGAAGCCAGCGCCAGCGCAATAGTTTTGCTGTCCCGGGGACCCGCCGCAGTTCACTCCATCCAGCGGAGCGTTCCCATCCTGCCAAGTCTTCGGCGGCGCTGCTCGGTTCTGAACGAAGTAGGCTGTCACGGTCTCGTTTGCGGTGACGTTCGTTGTGCACGGACTCGTCCCCGAGCAACCGCCTCCGGCCCATCCGGTGAAGGTGAATCCGGCGCTAGCGGTTGCCGTCAGCGTCACATTCCCCGAGGTGGTGAAGGTGCATGTCGGCGGGCAGAAGATGCCACTGGGAGAACTGGACACTGAACCGGAGCCGGTAACTGTGGCAGTCAGGGTAAATGTTGATGCCGCTTGATACGAATAAGCCCCAGCGTCCCACGATCCCGTAGCCGGGCGAGGTGCCCCGGTTGCGTCGGAATTAAGCGCCGTAATGCCTAGGCTGGTGAGATTTGTGCCCGCATTAATGGCGGGAGAGCCTGAATTCAACTGGCCGGTCGAGCTATTCCCGCCCCAGAAGCTTGTTGAAGCATTGAAAGTCGAATTGCCATCGTTCCCAGTCCCCTGCCATGAAGAGAAGTTGTAATAGGTGCATCCGCTTCCCCCGCAAGACATGGCCCAGGGCGTGCTGCCGCTAGTGCCCCCGAAAAGGTTGTAATTCGATGGTGTGAACTGGTTGGCGGCGGTGTTTGAAGCGAGTAACTGGCCGACACAACCAGTCATGATGTTATTTTCCGCGTAGATTTTCCCGTTGCCACCGATCGTGCTTAGAAAGATACAATTATCACCGCTTATACTTGAACCGACAATCGTGTTGTTAAAGTAGTTCAAATTGTTCGCCGTGATGTTGACGATACCGTTGTTTTCCTGGGTATAGGTGCCGATGAAGACATTATTGAAGACATAGACCAAGTTAACCAGCGAACTTGATCCTTCGATAAACAATTGGCCGGTTGAACAGTTCCCCCAATTTCCGTTTACCAGGTTGTTGTAGTAATAAATTCCTGTGGCTGTCTGGGTATATGAGAACACATGCATCGAATTATGGTGATTGTCGCAACCCGAGGTGTCCCAGTTTGCCGTCGAGCCAAAGTTATTGTCATGGACCAACGCTCCCGTGATCGTCCCGTTGTCATTGTTCGATATGTCCTGGCTGGAGTTGATATTATAGGTAACGTTATTATAGTCTTGCAACCCGCTATCGTTCGAACCATTTGGGACATACACGATTGCTGACGAAGTGTCGTGCAGAATATTATTGTGCACAAGCCATGTTCCGGTGCCTGCGGAGGGCAACGCTTGGATGCCGCGAATGTCACCGCTCGGTTGCGTCCCGCCGGAAGTGACTGTATAGATCGGGCCAATGTTCATGTTGCGGAATTCGCAGTTCGTACAGTTCGTGGCGTCAATGCCAAAATTGGAGTTAGCGGGTTGGGCAACACTGGATTCAACGGTTCCGTTGCAGGCAACTTCGGCTTGATTCACCCACCCGCACGGCGAACCGGAAGTTGTAGGATTGCCGTCCATCAAAAGCCCGCTGATCCCGGTGGCGCTAATGCAGGCAGAACCCGCTCCGGCGGTGCAACTGGCGCTGACCGCTGCACCCGTCGAGAACGTGACTGTGACATTATTGGCGTTGATAGTGAAATGGCTGGTGATCGTCCCGCACAGTTGATAAGTGTTTCCCGAAGTCCAACTGACCGAACCAATCGCCGTGGTAGATTGCGTGCCATTCGGAGGACAACTGACTGAGCCGCCGCTCTGGGACACGTAGACCGTGGAGGCCATCGCAGCAGCAGAGAATGCGAAGCAGAGCACGACGACGATGAGGTAGAGTTTCTTCATTGAACCTTAAATGCCATTGACATACAAGCCCAGGTAGTGGTTCCTCCGCTCGTCCAACTGGGGGCGGTTCCAGAGTTGGTGTTAATAGCGTTGGCTACGCCAACACCGCTGGTTAGGAGTGCCCATGCCCCGCCACTGATCGCCGTCACGCCGTTACTGGTCCCGCACGCTCCGTAGATCACGTCGTTTGCGCTCAAGCTTAGCGTGATTCCAGTGCAAGGACTTGAGGAGCACGAGTCGGCTGAATTACTTGCATCGAAGGCGAAAGTCCCTAAACCACCTGTATCTGAATACTCGGCGACGCACACTTGCCCCCACTGTGCGCTGGAATTGAAATTAATCGTTATCGTGCTGGATTCGGCGGAACTGGATAAAATATATGCGCCGTCAGTCCAACCGGAATCCGCATTGGCACCAGTCACGCAGTTAGTGCAATGGGCGAACGTGCCACTGTTGTTGGTGCCAGTTACCGTAGAACCGCTGGAATTGAAGTTGGCATAAACTGTCAGCAAGTGGCTGCCTACAATGGCTTGAGTTAACGTGATGGTGGCGGAAGTGGCCGTTCCGCCCGTATTGTTGCAAGGATATTGCAAAAGGGACGCCGAGCCTCCGGCGGGGACACCACCCCCAATGCCGCCTTTGCCACCGATACCGCCTTTGCCACCGATACCTTGCGAAAAAGCGAGCGCGAAGCCGATGAGCGAGAGAGTGAAGATTGATAAAATGTGTCTCACTGAATTGGCTCCACGGTGAAGTAGAGCTTACCAACGCCGGGACCACCCGTAGCGCAGGCTCCCGCCGTAGTCGAGTAGTTGATTGAAGTCGTTCCCGTCGAGCGAAGAATAAATGATCCCGTCCCAAAATCGGTCGTGGATGTTGGAACCAGCGTTGCCGTGATCGCGGTTGGCCCAAATGTCGGCGTCACACCCAGCCCGACCAGTGGCATGACGCTTGTCTTTGATACGGTCGTGTCATCCGTCCAGATCAGATTGACAACATATGACCCCGTTGTGGTGCAAGCCGTGGTCACATCAATGTAGGCACTGACTCGATATGTCCCCGCCGGGCAGAATGTCGTCGAACATAGACTGGTGGAACTTACTGAAGTAGCTGTAGACCATGAGACGGTTGCGGAGTGGTTGGCATCCCCGCTAAATCCCTGCGTATCTACAGCAGATGCCACGTTATTCGTGATGATTCCATTTGTCGCAACTCCCGGCTTGTTCACGAGGTAACTCGTCACTGCTGTTGGAGCCTGTTCGCAAATTGAATTTGCCGTGTTGCATGGAGCGACAGAGGCGCTGGTTGACCCCTGTGCATAGTCTACGAAGAACGCCGTCGTGCCATTGGCCGTGTAAGACAAACCGGTCACTGCTCCCGTTGGCTTTACGTTGAATACATTCGTCTGCCCAGAGAGAACTCCAGACGCCCATGTACCGCCCGTTCCAACGTCCAAACAATCCCCTTGAGTGGTCGCACAGTTCACGTTCAGTGTAGTCTGCCCCGTGGAAGTTCCAGGGGAAGTGACACCCATTGTAATCGACGTGTTGTTGTTGGTTGAGTTTGTGTTCTGGATCACGATGGGTGCAGAGAGGTTGGCCGTCGAAGTACCACTCAACTGTGTGCCGCCGACTACGGCTGGCAATTTGACCGCTGCTGCACCCGTCGCTGCACTTGCATCCAATATTCCCGCTGTTGCCGCCGTCAGAGTAGTCGCAGAGGCCGTCCAGTCGGTGACGCAGCCAAATGCTCCGGCATTGTCATATTGAAGAGAATTCGCCGTCGTAGTGCAAGGCGTCCCTCCCCCTCCGCCTCCGCCTGAATAGGTAGGGGGGCCCTGTGCAAGCATCACGCCAGCACAGACGACTACAAAAACAGTTAGTTTCCTGACCATGTAACAGACGCTCCCGTCGTCGATGCGATTACATACAGTGCATTGGAGTTAGCGACTGAAGTGCAATAAGAAGACTTAGCCGGCAACTCGATCCCGGTCGAAGTAGTCACGCCCGAAGGACCGACGAATACGCTGATTGAATTCGTGCTCAACGCTTCTATACAAATCCCCTTCGTAAGAGCGTTCGATGCCAACGCCACGGCAGAGGCCGTAACCGCCTGCTGGCCAGAAATGATCGCGGCTGGCAGTGTACCAGCGATAACCACTGGAGTCGTCGGAGCAAACGCGACCGAAATAGTTCCGGCCGTCGGATAAGTACTGCACGCATACGTCGCTACGTATTGATCACCGGTTGGATTCGTCGGAACCACGGGGAGTACCTGGAGCGAATTCCCCGGCGTGAAACTGACGGTCGCTTGAGTAGAACCTGTTGGAGACCCTGTATTCGACTGATATGCCAGGGCAATCGTGCACCCGGACGGAGAACCGGTGATCCCAGAACCGGTAATTTCAAGATCACCATATCCAGACTGACCTGGAGTCCGCACGGCAAAACTCGTTGCCGTCGCGGTCGCAGCCGTTCCGCTGAACAACGGTGCAGGGGGCAAAGGCGCGGACGTAGATGGAACAAATTCTACAGAAACCGTCCCAGCCGTTGGATACGTTCCGCAGGCATAGACTACCGTCATCTGATCGCCTTGCTGTTGCGTGGAAGTGGGCGCGAATGCTATCGTCGTGCTCCCGGTCGCTGGAGTGAGAGACAGAGCCGTATTGTTGTTCGAGACATTGCCCAGCGAGTCTCCAGTTTTGACTTGAAGAGTGCACGTCGCCGGTGATCCGGTTATCCCTGCATAGGTCACAAGGAACGTGCCGGTCATGTTGAAGTTATAAACTTTCTGCGCCGTCGCCGTAGCCGTCGCCGTCGCCGCTTGTGTGGTAAACAATTGGACCGAGGCGTTGAGAGGGCACGGTCCCCAAGCACCACTCGTTGTCTGGCACTGAACAGTCTGGGCACGGGAACCGATTGCCATGCAATTTATAATTGCGATCAGTAAAAGGAATTTCTTCATAGTTCCTCTCAATACAGTTTCAAAAAGATCGTCGCTGCGGTTACGCTCGCGGCTGTGGTCTTGACCACGCCCAGTCCTTGTCCGGTTGCACAGGCAGTCGACCCATTATCATGCGCCTCCCCGGCGGTCGAGGAGTTACAGACGTTATCTCCGAACGTCACGCTCACCGTACCATCGAGAGCCACGGAGACCTCGCCGCTTGCAATCCAAGTTGAAGACGTGTTGAACACGCCGATCACGTTTGATGGCGGCGTACCCGTGCAATTTCCGACTGTATTGGATGCCGTATAGCACGCTAGTTTTCCACTTGTGATGGTGCCGCTATTTGTTGGCGTGAATCCGCCCAGGTCAGCCATCGGGATCGCGTTGTACTTGTAACCCGTATCTGTCAGGGTGCACGTGGTACCCGATACAGCGCAGTAGAATAAGTCAAGGTTCGTCGGAACAGCCGCAAAAAAGTCTACCGTATTGTTGGCTGTCGCAGCGCTTCCCAGTGTCGTTTTGAAGTTTCCGCTGGCCGGGAACATGGCGTAGGTACCAGCCGTCCCAGATGAACCGGCGACGAAAGACGCGCCACCAGAAATCGTGCCTGCCGCAGTCAGATCACCAGATCCATCTATCTGGAAAATTTGCGTTCCGCTCCCACACAATCCGTTCGTCCCAGTCGCTCCGGCGCAGGCCGTCATCACATTCCAGGCCGTCCCGGAAGCGGTCGCATTATTCATAGCCAGCATCGTTCCAGTCGCCGAGGAGCTTGCTTGGTAGAGAATTTCGTTGTTGTGCGCTCCGGTGGTTGCGAGCACCCACAACTTAGCGACCGGAGAAGTACTCAGATTTGGACAGGTCACTGCCGAACCCACAACCGTGATTCCGACATGGGTGGAACCGTCCGTGTTGCACACCTGGAACTGAGCAAAATTGTCAACCCACACTTCGAATGGATTTTGATAGCTCGACACTCCAGCAGTAATGCCGACCATGAAGGAGTTGTCTGTGCTGGAAGTCGCATTGCTGTTCCACTGCCATATGGATGACGGAGGAGAGAGCGGAGAGGCGCCGAAGTCCCCGGTCGCAAATGTCGTAGTGAACGGAGAGGTCAACGTTTGATACAGATTCATCGACAGATTCGCCGTCGGCGCGATGAGAGATGACCAGATCCCAGCCGCAGACGCACAGTAGGCAAGCCAGTCGGTAGCGGAGTTCGGATTGATCTTTACTCTACACTGCTGGCTGGGGAATACCGACAGCGACGACTGCCCGTTGATCGTCCATGTCGTAGGAGAAATGGTGTCGGTGTACGAACACGCGTTTTGATAAGAATAAGTGAAATATGGATTGCCGAGAGTCGTAGCCGTTGGCAAGGTTTCCGTCACGGCGTTCGCGCACCCCCTGTCGTGGTCAATCGAAGTCGCATTATCCGAGTAGGCAACCAAGTCGGTTGATGTCGATCCGGTGATCGCGCGACCTCCCAGCCCAACGAGAACCGCGGCTGGCGGAGCGGTCACGCCGCCAGTAATGTTGTACATCACATCGTAAATCCCATTTGTCGAGGGAGGCGTAAACGTGGCCGCTGTCGTTGCGCTCGTCGCGTAAATACCGCCATTCGTTGTGAGACCGGACAAACCGCCGCCGCCGGTCCCAAACGGACCTACAGCCGATCCGTTGATGTAGCAAAAAAGACCCGTCGTCGTTGTCCAGCAGTCGCCATTTACGGGAGAGCTGGGAGCTGAACCTGGCGCGAGATTGAATCCGGCGGCGGTCGATGGAGCGACCGTGTTCAGTTTCCCGGTCATTGTCCCGCCGGCCAAGGGAAGGTAGTTGGCGATGGCGGCGAACGCTCCCGTCCCGAACGCCACTCCATTGCTCTTGGTACAGGTGATGACACCAGTGGCTGTCAATGAACAGTCGCCAGTTAGCGGTTGCGCGACGTAGGACGATCCGCCGGAGTTTCCGACCGGAATATAGCCAGCGCTCGGAGAGTTGTTCGGATAGATGCTGGCAAACGCCTGAGCATTGTTTGTGACATTACTCAACCCTACTTCCGACGCGGTCAAACCACTCACTGCTCCCGTAAATGTGCAACCAGCGGTAGGGCAGTAGCTTTGGTTTTTTACGAACGCCGTTGTGGCCAACTCCGCGTTGTTGGTCGCATTGGTCGCCGTGGGTCCCTGGGGAGTGCCGGTAAAAATCGGCGAGGCCAGCAGAGCGACCGCGCTAATCTGAATGGAACTATCGGCGATGACTTTGCCATTCGTTGAGTTAAAAATAGCGATGTCATTCGCCACCGATGAGCCGGGGCCACTCACATTCCCGGCGCCAGTGCTGAATCCCTGCTCGTTCACCCAAGCCGTGTTCGCGATCCTGTTGCTGCTGTCTACGCTCGGCGGGGTGGGAACAAGGGGAGTCCCGGTAAACGAGGGGGAATTGATGGGGGCAAGCAAACCAAGAGCCGTCTCGAGATCAGTCTGGTTGGCAAGCGTCCCGGTGATCTGTCCCCAGACCGCCCCCCCTCCGCCTCCGCCACTTGCCCCGAGTTGGATATCGGTTAGCGTGACCGGAGCAGGCATCCCGGCTCCCGAATATGTAACATCATATCCTCCGGAAGCAGCGAAAAATAGAACCGATCCATCCGTGTTCGCCGTGAAAGGGTTGGTTTGCGGCTGACTCCCTGACGCGTTCCCGAAAAGCGGATTGGCGAGCGTCAGCGTGCCAGTGATGTAAACGGTGACGAGGCACGACGGATAGGAGCCTATAACCCCTGTCCCGACCGCTGGCACGCCACCTGAGAGCGGCTGTGTGGCCGTGGCAGGCAATCCTTGCGTCACTTCAGTCTGGCCGCCCTTCGAACACTGGCCGTTGAAGGCAAAGTATTGAGCAAAAGCGGTCCCAGGCAGCAGGCAGAGCGCAAGAATGCACTTCCTAACTGTGATGCCACTCCACATTGAAGATCGCTCCATTCGCGCTCGCCGTGACATAAATTTGGTTGAGATTGCCGACCCGCGGATACATCATCATCACGTTGACCTGTCCAGCCTCAAGCTCCAAACCCTGTCGCGTGCCGTTCGCGAGAACGCTTCTGTCGCCTTTGTAAACAACCTTCGCGCCGTTCAGGTTGGACGCCTGAACAGACAAATACGCAACCTCCGCATTCTCGGTCAAAGCTGGCGTCTCCGGTGGGCTACTCGGAACGCACGTGTACCCAGTTTGAGAACCTTGCGTTGCCAGCGTGTAGAGACTCGGCACGGGCTGCGTGATGTCGGTAACTGTGACGGTCAGGGTTGCCATGATTTAGAAACTCCCCACGTTTAGTTGACCTAAACGATTTGTAGAGAACCCGTCCTGCGTCCACTCCGGCCGGCGCTTCGGCCGAGTCAGGAAGTCGCGGTGGAGGTTCGCGTCGATGGCTCTGATTTTTTTCAGCAAGCCGCCAGTCCCGTCTTTGCCTGAGTATTCAACTCGCGCCATTTCCGCGAGAAAGCGCCAATCCGCCCCCGATCCGCGCTGCTGATTCTCGCCTTTTTGAGCCTCTTTGTACTGGTACAACACTTCCTTCGCGCGGAACGTGACTAACTCTTCCGTGAGAGGGTAGGGGACCGTGTCGTTTGGATTTACCAGCAGCGTGCCCCGGCGCTTGAATGTAAAGCTCAGCGGCCAGCGCGAGAGGATGTGCGGCCAGACTTCGTACCTCATCCAACCCGGAGTCGCGCTGTTGGGTCTCGTATCAATCCCCAAGGGAACTGCATAGGTCGGTAGCGCTGGACCAAAGACGACACGCTCTGGATCTTCAACCGAGAGATCGTCCTGCGACAGTCCCCAGAAACTCACGTAGTCACCATCCGTGGTGTCCCGAATCTCGACAAATGACCGGAAGTCCTGAACCGGAACTGGGAAATAAGCCTGGTAGATGTAGTAATTCATCCCCGGACCCACAGCAGGCTCCATCCAAGGTCGGTCGAGCGTCAGCACAACGAGCGACTGCGGAGTGACGGAAGCAACGCCGATCTCGCACCCGATACCGCTGCCGCCGGTCGTAACAGTGAAAGCCGTCGTGGCATATCCTCCAGAACCACCTGAAAGAAGCGAGGCCCCAGTCACGCCGCCGGTACCATTAACCCCGGTGATCTGAACGATGCAGCCAGTTACGGCGCCTTGGTTGACCTGAAGCTGCTGACCGACAACATAGCCGCCACCAGGTGAAGCTATGAAAATTCCGTTGACAACTCCGCCACCAGTCGGGGGAGCATAGCCGACGATGTCATAGAGAGCATAGGCCGGATTTCGAAATTGAAGTTCAGTGATAAGCGGCCTGCCTGTCATGGCAGCAATCACCGCACTCGCCGTAGCATCGGCAATCACCTGATTACTGTAAGCCGTGGTTGTGAACGTTCCCGTGCTCGCCACGAGGCCGGGAATGAGCCAACCACCCTGAGAACCCAACTGGAACGACCAGACGGTCTCGTCGTAGACCTTGCCCAAAGCGTCGTTGATCTTCGACTTCGCGAGCTCCAAAGCGACACCAGGGATTTCCCCTTGAGCCAGCGACTTCGCCATGGTGATATAGCTCACATTTTCTCCCAACAAAAAAGGGAGGCGGCGATCCCCACCGCCGACTCCCAAATCGCCAAACGGACAACCGGAAATCCTAGAATTCGCCTCCCCAAGTGCCAAACTGGAAGTTGTAAGTCGAGAGGTTGCCGGTGGCGAGCGTCATCCCGACAGCCGTGTAATACAGAAATTTCCACGTTGCTCGCGTTGTTCCCACAGCGCTCGGAAACGGAATCGCCAGAATCGTGCCTGTCGTATCGAGACACGGACTGACTTCATCCAGATATTGGCCTGGCGGCACCAGAATCGTATCCGCGTTCGACGCTCCGGTAGGCGCACTAGTCGGCCCAGATCCGTTGCGAACCCAGAACTGCCGCTGTCCTATAGACAGGCCGCCTTCGTACCCCTTGGAAATTGAAGTCTGCACAGTCCTCTCCCTATCCCTGGATGATCGGAACGTTTTCGAGCAGGCACCGGAACAGCGCACTTGCCGTGTGACTCGGAGCGCTCAACGCCACCCCAATGGTTGTCGGAATGATACTGCCGGGAGTCGCCAAGTCGTCCACAAAACCGCTGGCAACAGAGTTGATGATGTCCCCCACTGCCGGAGTCGCATTGGTTACGCCACCGCTCTTGCTTAGAACGCTTGCGTCTCCCAGTTCCTGCACGAATACCCACGCGCCAGCCGTCACCTGAGCCGCCGTGACTGCGGCCAAAAATACCACCGGACGCACAGCGGCATTGAGACCTTTGTCGTAACTGGTGATGATGTTCACGCCACCGGAATAAGCAGTCGCTCCGCTCGCGATGGCCTTCATCAAGCCGATGCTGCCTTGCACGATGTTCGACGCCGTCGCGCCAGAGTCGATCTGCACGAAGCGATAACGGCCTGCGTGCAACTGGTTGCGACCATAATTCTGTGCTTCTTGCTCGGTCAGGTCGAAGTAACCACCAACGATCAGGCCGCCCATGACGTAGGCGTAGCCGGTACGCGTGTCGATCAAACCCGAGGGAGACGTGTACACCGTGACTAGATCTTGCGGTAGAAACTCGTTGCGCTGTAACGGCATGTCTCTCTCCTACGCGGTGAAGCCCGACACGATCAGTCCGTGCCTGGGATTGTAAACATAGAGGTTCGTCGCGAGCCGCTGGAACATGTTCGCGGCGCTTACATTGTCCGGGATTTCCTTGATCTTCGTCGCGAAGAACCAGCTCTTTTCGGCGGTCGGGCGCAACTTGATCGCTTCCGGATCGAACAGGAACAAAGTCTCGGACGGCTGAATGGTAGTCGCCGAAGGGAAGTTTGAACCGGTCGGCGAAGCAGTGCCAGCCGCAACCGGAGTTCCGCTCGACGTGTAGGTCGGCGAGGTATAGGCAAGGAGCTTCGTTGTGTTGCCGCTACCATCCACGAAATTCGTGTTCGGAGCCGCAGTACCGAATGCCGCGGTATTGCCACCGGGCAGATAATTCCACGTCTTACCCGAGGGACACAGTGGATCGGCGTACATCTTCACGCCGAAGAAATCGATTGAGGGCCAACCGAAGTCCGTGCCCTCTTTGATGCTCTGCTGATCGACTCTGGCAATCGCGCGGAGCATGTTGACCAAAGCCGCCCAACCGAAGGGACTGGTGATGCCGACCTTTGCTTTCGCGTTGAGTGTGAGCAACTGCGCAACGACGTTTGTCAGGACCGGGTAAGTAATTGGGCCAGCATTGCCGTTCGACTGGCCGCAGTAGTAAGGCGTCGAGTTGTACGCCTGTCCGGTGGCGCCGTTCCTCGTGACGCCGCCGGTTAGGGTAAACACGTTCCCATCGGGGGAGGGGTCAACACCGTTCGAGAAGCCTTCGAAGAATCCGTTCGACGATTTGCTGCGGTCATCCGAGACTCCCGAGCTTCCACCATTGGCCGCAGATGGTTGGCCGTGACGATACCCGTCCATTTCCAACATCGTGTTCATCTGCGACACCAAGTTCGCTTCCAGCAACGCTCGCTGATCGATGATCTGCGTGTCGCCGGCGCGATTGATGACATCCAACTCGAAATCTTCGATCTGCACGAAGACCGCATACGCCTTCTCATAGAACTTCGCGGCGCTCGCGATCTGGTTGCGCGTCACCGTGATCGTCTGACCAGGCGTCACCGCCATGCCCTGCAAGCGAGCATAGTTGTAGGCTTCCACCATGCCCGAGCCGCCTAAGAAGTCTTCGACCACGCCGTAGCGGCGGAGGATGTCCTGAAGCGGGGTGTCAACAAAGAAGCACTCCGAAATCACATTCTTTCGAATGGCTTCGCGAGTCGCGACCTCAACATCGTTATATTGCGGATCGTATAGTGGCGCTCCCATGTTAGATCACCTTTCCTATGCAGCCGAGTGGATCGCTTCCAGATCCTTGTGCAGATTTTCAAGCATACGGCTCTCGCGTTGACGCTTGGGCTGGAAACCATCCCCTTTGTGAAATTCTTCTGTTTTGAGTTTCGGAACATGACTCGCGCGAGACGATTCACCGGAACGAAGATTCGGGTTACTTCCGCGCTTCTCTGCTTCCACGCGCAGTTGCTCATCAACTTTCGCTTTCACGTCGGCAGCCACACGAGCGTCGTAGGATTCTTTCTCTTTTGCCGCTTGCCGCTCGCGGAACTTGTACTTCTCCGCCATATACTCGCCAACGGGTTTGCGAGCCCGAGCCGCTTCTTCCGCGATGTTGGTCGAGGGATCGGGAACTGGGACACCGTAGAGCCTGATGTGCTCATTGTTCGCATCCAGCCATTGACTCATCACGTTGCCGACTCGGCCGAGAATCTTTCCTTCATCCACTGCGTTGCCTCCGATCGCCGGACTTCCGGGAACGACTGGTTTCTTTTCACTGCTGGACGCAACATCGACGGGGAGTTTCACGTCAAAACCCTGCGCCTTGAGCGAATCGACATAAGCGACGACCGCGTCATACTTCGCCTGGAGCGATCCCTGATTGTTCAGCGAGAGACTGTAGTCATCGACGTACTTCTGGATGTCCTTGCGGTCAAGTTCCGCCTGACGCCGAAGCTCTGCGGCTTCCGATGCCTGCTGCGCGGCTGTCTGAACTTTCGTCTCAGCATCGGTAAGTATGCCGCCGAACGCGGCAACTGCTTCCTTGGGGAGTCCCGCAATGACTTCATCCGTGAGGCCAGACGTTTTGAGTAGCTCTTGAACTGTCGGCATTATGCTTGTCCTTGTGGCGCGGCTTGTTGTTCTTGCTGTGGCCGAGCCGCCATCATAGTTTTCTGGAGAGCCTTCACGAGAGCGGTTCGCGCTTCCATCAGTTCGCCTTGAACAATTGGATTCTGCTGCGCCATCTGTTCAAGCGCTTTGGCCGCTGCCGCAAGCTGTTGTTGAAGAGGGTTTGCCTGTTGCTGCGCTGGAGGGACTCCGCCACCCTGCGGCGAAGCCCCGTCCTGCGGAGATGAATCGGGTTGCGGAGTTGGATTTGCGGCCATTACCGTTTCCGTCTCCACTTCTCACCAACGCCAGGTTTGGAGCGACCCTTCAAGCGGCCCTTCTCCCAGCCGATGGCCTTGGCTTTGATTTTCAGACTGCCCTTGCGCTTGCGCTTAGCCATAGGAGGCTCCTAGCGCTTGCCGCGCCGTTTTCCCTTGCCGCCTTTGCGACGCCGCTTCTTCCCACCCTTGTGCTTCTCCATCGTGTGCCCGCCCTTGATGACGAGCCCTTTGCGCTTTGCCATAAATTCCTCCTTGGATTTTGACTGCAAAAGAAAACGCCTCGCGACGTTTTCCGTCCGAGGCGTCATTATTTTCTCAGAAGAGGATAATGGCGAATCTCTTAACCACTCAAAGAACTACCGCAAACTTGATTCCGATGTCAAGCGATTTCTTCGCTTCGCTAAAATTTCGTCCAGTTCATCCATGCTGATCGGGATGTGCTCTTTCGTTTTTATCGTTCGCAAGCCGCCCTGATTGTAGGCCGCTTCCGAACTGAAATCAGATACCCCAGTGAAGCGAACCGTGCGCAGATAATCGGCCAATTCCTGCGAGTTCCGCGGCTCCAGTGTTTGCTCGATGACGGCGAAAACTTTTGTCTGTTTCACGGTCGGCTTTCCCATTCTAACCTCATTCGCTTTGCGACACTACTGTTCGCTGATTCCCTGTCGTCTGTCCACGTTTCTCTAACTTCGGAGGCTTCTTGCCGCTGGGGGGTCGGCCTCCCCCTTTGCCTTGGCCCTTGCCTTGATCACCACCCAAGCCTTCCACTTGGGCAATCTGCGCGGCTTTCGCTTTCATTTCGAGAAGTTCAAACTGCTCGTGCTTGTACTTCTCAAACTCGGTATCGCCGGGACTGTCTCCCCAATTCTCCACGCCAAGTTTTTTCATTGCTGTCGAGAATGACACCGGCATCCCGCGTTGCAGGAAGTTCAGCCACTTCATTTGCTCCTGCATCTGTGTGACGTTCAGCAAGAAACTGGGGACGGAGATCACTTCAAGATTCTGAGCGAACCACTTTGCTCTCGTGAGTCGCGCAACTTCGCTGGGCTTCGACTGATCCTTCTCCCACGGCATGTGCGATGGGACAATCGATGTTGGTTCGAAGTCGAAAACCTTGGTGGAGATGCCGTCTGGACCGATGTAGGACATCAGTTTCCGCGTGCTGAAATACTGCAAGATCATAAACTTCAGCATTTGCGCGATTTTTGAGTGCGCCACTTCCAGATTCCCAGCGATGCCTTTCGCGATGGGGCCGATGGTTTCTAGTAGTTTATCCGCAGTCTCGCTCGACAGGTTGAATTTCAGTTGCGCGAGGCTTCCGAGATCGTTCAGGCCGAGAGTTTTCTGGCGCAGTTTGTCCAGTAGTTCGTACATCGTGAAGTCTTCCCGATTGACGGTCACGCTGTCCGGCAACAGGGATTGCAGAGCCTTGCGCGGGTCACCATCCACGCCGATAGTGTTTCCGTTTTCCTCCAGCCAGTCGAGGCGCTTCAGGTCCTCGCGCGGCACGCCTGCATTCAGGTCATACCCTTTCAGCGGATTCATCTTCGCTCGGAGAACGCGGTACATGATGTCGAGAAATGCGCGACTTCCTTTCTCGACACTCGCTACGTCGTCCAGCAACGAGAACCCAATCGCCATCCACGGCCAGTCATCCACGTCGTATTGCACTGGCGGCATCTGGCCGTGGAGATCGAATGCTGGACCGTCATAGAGCGGTTTGTTCATGCCGGGGTTGGTAATGATCTGCCGGAGGTTGGGATAGACCCTACAATCTTCCGGTTCAGCTTTGCGTGACTCGGGGAGACCATTGTAGGGGTTGGTCCACGAAATCACAGCTCCCACCGAGGGGACCTCGTAGGACCAGCTCGTCAGCGGCACTTGCTTTCCGTCTCGCTCACCCCAGTCACCCATCTGAAGCAGGTTGCCGCTCCGGTTGATGCGGAGGTCGCGAACGAACGTGTGGCGGATTTCGCAGTACCTCTGCTCCCAATCTTGCCGATCACTGCCATAGCGACGATCCCAGTACTCGTGTCGGCGAACTTGATTTGGGGATGTGTATTTGAAGCGCGAGATCGGGGTGAGAAGCGCTTGTTCATCCGGGAATCTAGCGTGCGCTTCTGCTACCCCCATCGGCTCGATAATCGTGACCGAGTAGGCGCCCTGAACGTCGTTGTTGGTTGGAACCTGCGTCGGCAATACTTCTCTTGGTCCGAGAGCGCAAAACTCAATGTCGCCCGTTCCCCACCCGAATTCGTTTCGAATATAGCGCGGCCAGAGATAGCCCCGCTTCAGGGTGACGGAGTACTGGAGGGCCTGCCGAGACTGCCGAGGAAAGTGGGACTTCTGGTATATGACCTTCACTACCCGGTTGAACATCTCAACGATCGACTTGAATTGTTCGGCTCCACTGCCGTAAGTGGCGATCTCGCGGATATCGGAAATGGTCTCTACAAACTTGCGGATGTCTGATTTCAGACTGTTGGACTTGAGTTTCTCAGTCCCGGCCGCGCTCAGAAGACCTAAATTCTTCTCGCTCTCGGAAACCTTCTGGCTCTCAAGCCAGCTCTCGCCTTCTTCGATTTGCTCGATGACCCAATCTTGGCGGCGTGCCGGATCGGCCTCAAAGTTTGGGACCTGCCAGTCTCTCAGCTTCTCTTCCACGGCTGGATAATACTACAACCGTTCACGGATTTCGCCGGGAAAAGGAATTTCTGAACCAGCCTTACACAAAGTGGCTCGCTGATACTCTTCGGAACCGACCGCGAATCCCCATTTTTTGAGAAAGTAGCTGCGATCGAAATTCGCCTGTGCTTCGATGTCATCGCGGTCTCGCGGCGACGCCAACCTCAGCGTTGAACTCCGCTCGTGGTGGAACGGACAATTCGCCGCAAGTAGCGGGATGCCCTCTTGGGAGGCGCGGACGTGATAGTCGCAGTCCTGCGCATAGTGCCTCATGCCTTCGTCGAAAGGGCCGATTTGCTGCCACGCTTCGCGACGAATCAAGAAAGCACTGAAGTCAGGATGTGGCACTAGATTTGACGCGGGTGGTGGAGTTTTAAGATTCATTCCGTCGCACGAGACTCCAGTGATGAACGGCACTCTGTATGAGAGTAGTTCTCGATAGAACCAAGGCGGCAGTTCTACGTCGTTGTTGCAAACGAGAACGTGGTCCGAATCGTTGAATAGCCGCTTCAGGCCCACATTCCAGCCTTTGCTTACTCCAGCATTCAAGACTGCGTGATCGAGAAGAATGCCAACCGTTTCCAGCCAGCCGACAGTCCCATCGGTCGAGCCATTGTCAAAAGCGAAGATCTGAACGTCGATGTCCTGCCGCAAGAAAGAATCGACCGCCTTTTTGGTCATCTCCAGAGCATTGTGTGTGAGCGTAAGAATGGGGTTCATGGCTTTCTCATCTCCGATTTTCCGTTGGCGTGAATAAAATTTGGATGCGTCCCACAAAGAGTGTTGACCGGCAACCCGCGTTCGAATTGCAACTCCGCGTTGTCCAAGATCAGGCAATAGAAAAGTTCGGTTCTGCTGTCGATCGACACGAGTTCTGATCCTTGCAGAAGAAGCAAATTGTAGAGTCGCTGGTTGATGTCATCCGGGCGATAGAGTGGGTGGCGTTCCAGTCCATCCAGCCAAGCGAGGATGTTCTTTGGACTCCCGGCCATGAGGCCTCCGTTCGTGAAGCGCCACGGCGTATCTCCTGCTATTGGCAAGGCATCAGGATAGCAGTTGCGCTCAGCCCCGAGCAGTACGTAGTCATCGGGAATCTTGCAAATCACGTCCGCTTTCGTTCCATAAAACAGCACGTCCCAGGCATCGGTAAAGACGATCTTCTCGTAGTCCGAAAATCGCTGTGCCAGCTCGCGTTCTTTCTTGATCTGGAATCCGAGAGTTCCTCCGCCGTTCTTGTTCGGGAAATCGCCGAGCTTGTCAATGTTCGTTTCGATCCCAGCATCCTGCAACTGGCCGAGATATTCCGCCATGTAACCGCGCACTTCACTCGCGCCCATCGTGACAAGTAAGTCTTTCACTTTCCCTCGTTGGACTTTTCCATGACAACAATAGGCCGGAAGTCCGGAAAGGCTTGGTAGGGGTACTTCAAAAGACTCTCAACAAACTGACCGTCCGCTGTGTAATCGGGAATGTTCGGCCAGCGCCCGATCTCTCGGCCAACAATCACGTTTGCCGTATCTACATGGCACGTGCGCGGCGGATCAGTAAAGAATTTTCCTCCGTGACGCAGGATTGGAAACAAGGCCCACGGAGTGACGATCAGATTCATCATGTCTTCGAGAATCCGATCATCCGCAAGGTAATTGTCGTCATCCAAATAGAGCAAATACTGCCCATTCGCGAAGGTCCAGGCATTGTGACGACAGGTGTTCCCGAAGTTCTGATGTGGCGACTTGCACTTTGCGATCAACCGGCCGGAGTGCCGCACTCGCGACACGAGTTCCTGATCCAGTTGCTCCACGTCGGCCATGACAACATGCTCCCACGAGCGAAATGTTTGCTTGTCAACGGACTCGCAGCACCGGACCAAGCTCTCGCGTTGGAGCGTGGGAGTGATAATCGTGAATCGCGGTTTACCGAGCATAGGGTTGTATCTCCGGCCTGCGAGGCCCGCCAATGTTGCCGGATGGATCGTTAAAGTTCGGCGTCGTCCAGTTTCGATACGGACTCTGCGGCGAGAACCGCTCGGTGACTTCTTTGCCACACTCGCGGCAAGTGAATGTCACGAGATTCCCGTAGCCGCAACGCGCAAACAGGTAGACGAACGTCAAGTCTTTAGCGTGCTTGCAAGCGTCGTCCTGCCGCAACTCGCTGTATGTCGTCACTGAATGCCTTTCCTGAACCATGCCTCCCACTTAGGCCAGAGATTATTCCAGTCAAGATGCGCTGGGAGTGTCGTCCGTTCTTTGTATTTGTGGGCGAGGTCGATAGCCGTGAGCCACTCGGTCGGCGAGTAGACCGGGCGGAGGCAATTGTAGACGCCTTCGTATCTCGCTGCCCACGTCGGTACTAGAAGCGCAGCGGGCATGTGTTCCGGAGCGCCTCCGTAGTTACCGTGAATGCAAGGCGTACCACACGCAAGGCTCTCGAAGATCGGGTAACCGAAGCCTTCTCCTAGTCCGATGCCAAGCGTGACATCGCAGGCAGAGTAGAGCCGCGCCATGACTTCATCGCTAAGATGACCGAGCGAGACCAGATTTCCGTTGCTCAAACCAAGATCGGCAAGCAGGTAGGGAATCGACCAGTGCCGGTCGAGGACATCGGTGTGCATCCAGATGCGAGCCTTGCGCAACTTCGCCAGCGCCGCACATGTAGAGAGACCGAGTCCCCAGTCTTTCCGCGCTTGGTTCGTCGCAACAATGCCGACCAACAATTCGTCGTCTGGTATCGGGACGGGTCTTCCAACGGCCATCTGGCCGAACATCTGGCGTTGCCTGGTGCGAGGATGTGGCTTGAAAACTTCGCTATCAATGCCGTGCGGTATTTGGTCGAGATCGCGCTTCTCTAGGCCTAGCGTGTTCTGCACGATCAGTCGCGCCCACTCGGAGTAGCACAGGATGCGGTCGTAGCCAAGCAGGCATTCTCTCAGCATGAACGAGAGTTTGTTGTTTGGACCTGTGGCATCAATCGGAAAATACCCCCAGCGAGCGAATGGCGCTTTCTCTAAGAATTTTCGAATCCGCCCATCTGTGCAAGTTTCCGGACGAGCGAACCAAAGCATTCGGTGCGGATCGTAGATGCTGAGAAATATCCCACGCTGTGCGCCAGCAAAGTCCTCCCAGACTTCAGGCAAGTCTTTGATGACCCACTCATTGTTCATCACCCAGTTGTATTGGGTCCAGGGGAACTTGCTTGAACCACTCCCACCATACCCAATAGTCGCTACACGGAACACGTCTGAGAGATTCGCGTGAATGCGCGAAGCGAGGTCTCTGGTGATTCGAGCAAGTCCCGTGGGAGCGGACACGGCATCAGAGAAAATCAAGAGCGGAACTGGCAATTTCATTTCTTTGGCACCATGATTTTCTCGATCAACTCCTCGCCAGCGTTCGCTGTGGCCTCATAACCCTCATTCACCATGAAACTCTCCGCGCGGTAGCGCTTTTTTCTGCGTTCCATCACGTCCAAACAGTGCAAGGCGGATTCGGCAGCCTTCTTGTCGGCATTACCAGTATGAGTCGCGATCAGCACGTCCGTAAGTTGCTGGCGCAGTCTTTTCCGGACCGCGTCCTCGCGCTCAAGATACGCATGATCTTCGATCTCATTGTCGTTCGCCGCTTGCTGGCGAAGCCTCTTCGCCCAGAGATCGTATTCGTTTGCATGGTGAATTTCGTGTTTCAAGTAGCCGGAGTGTTCAAACTTCGCCGCGAAGGCATCATCCAGACAGAAGCAAAGAATGCGACCAGTGTCTATGTGGGTCAACACGCACACTCTCTGCTTCTGCTGGATCTGGACCGGCGTACGGTAGCCAGGGGGAAGAATGAGTTTGCTCATATGGTTACCGTGTTCTCCAGCCAGTCCAAATTCAGGTCGGGTAACTTGGCGTTCGGATTCGCATACTTCGCCTGCTGGCGATCCGGGCCTACGTCATCTTCGTGGAAAGTAAAGAACGCCATTGCCAGCGCCCGCAAATTGTCGTCATGCTTGCCGCTTTCATGATCGAGTTTCGTTTTCCCGCTGATCGAAGTTTTCCGCACCCATGTTTTTAACTGCCGCAGTGTTATCGGATGGCTGATCTTGAGCCAACCACCTTGCAGTGCCTCTGTGAAGCGATTGAGTAAGAGCGGAACGCTCCAAGCGTTCGAGAACCATCCCATCTTGTGCGCCTTGTCCTTACGGACGACCGTGTCGTCAATCGTGTGAAATCGGTGATGCCAGAAGAATCCCATGAGCTTGAGCTGGTTTTGGCAGTCATCGCCGTACTTCGCTCTCTGCTCGATGATAAATTTGCACCCGCGCGGGTCTTTGGTGTGGGGCCGGCCGTCATAGTACTGGCCGTAGTACGCAGCGAGGCAGGCCGCGAAAGTCACCATCTGCGGCGGGTTCACGTTGTTCGAAACAAATGTCGCCGCTTCTTCGTCGCGTTCCAGTCCTTTGTGATTCTCGAGGACTGTGCACACTGCACGATCTTCATCCGGATAACCCAAGCCGTCTGCCGTGTCGATCCCAATCGAAAAATTCTGGCCCTCTTCGGGGTGTTTGAAGATCAAAACTTTGTTGAAACAGAGCGTGTCATCTTTGTCGTTGAACGGCCTCAAAGGGATCATCTCCCAGAAATTCATCTGGCCGCTCTTTGACTTCCATGACACCGGGATGCGCGGCTTGTCGTAGTCGATTTCCGATGGGTCAGGCTCGTAAGGCTCGTCGTTTTGTCCTATCAAGACCGACTTCCCGGTAATGGCATAGGCTTCATACTCTTTTTCGCTGCGACTCCCGACTTCCATAATCACGTCTTCCGAGAACACGAGGTCGTCTTTTGGCTGAAGCGCTTCATCGTCGGTCACTGGGTACTGAGAAAGAAACGTCTTGACCGTGTGGCTCTGTTCGGCCTCGGAGTACATTGTTTCCCACAGCCAAGCCTGTTCAGGCGGCATTTGCCAGTTCGCGCCCATAATCCGCGCCAGGTAGTCCGTCGAGCGAATGTACAGCTCAGCCTTCCGCTGCATGCGTTTCGTCTCTTCCCGGGGCCTCCAGGCTTCAGGAATGGGGTGTTGCCGCAACCAGTCAGGCTGAGGGTATAGGTCCGACGCGCACGGCCAGGTGATGAACATGCACATGAAGCGACCACCCTTCCCCCAGTTTGCTTTGTAGTAGCGCCACTTGTCTGCCTGCCAACTGGTCGAGTCGCCGCCAGTTCCTTCCAGGACAAAAAACAGCTTGCGTGAGGCGTGCATGGCCGGGAACAAGCCTTCTTCGAGAACTTTTTTGGGACGCGGGATGTCGGCAATTTCCGAAACGTGTCCACAGGTCGGAGTCCATCCCTGTGCGATTCCCATTGCTTGTGATCCGCTCTGAATCGACAGAATCGAACCGTTTGACCACTGCGGCGTTGCGGCCTTGGTTGAAGTTTTCGATGGCACCAACCAGAAAGGTTGCCGATCCCAGCAGACATCTAGCATTCTGCCGATCAGCTCAGAACTGGTCGTCTTGACCGACGCCATGACGGCCTGAGTGTTCGGAATAAACAAAAGCCGATGCAGGAACTTCATCGCCGTTGCTGTCGTGACACCGACTTGACGAGATTTGATGCAATTATGGGAGACTAAGCCTTCGGCTATAAATGTTCTGGTCGAAGTTTGGATGTCCACGAGTTTTTGCTGTGGCAGGACTTCAATGGACGTAATCGTTGCCCATGCTGTACCGCTCTTTTTCCCCGGCAAACATTTCCCTTCCCACCATCGCTTGCTCGTGAACCGTGACGGCCGGGTTTGACCAAAGAGACGGAAGAGTTCATCCATGCGCGACACAGTGAGGCGTCCAACTGGGTCGCTTCCGAGCACCGCTGAATCTTCTGGAGTGCGGGTATCTACCTCTTCACCAAAATGATAACCTCGACTCCGAAGATATTCCTTCGCCCTGGTGTAGCAATCGTTAAATCGTTGCGTTACACAAAACGACGATCCACTTTTATTCCTGGATTGCGAACCTTCACCATCCGCAAATCCACTGAACCATCCATCTTCGTATGTTGCTTCTCCCCAGGGTGTTGTCACCGTCCGAATTGTTTCGCCAACTCTGAAGTTTCGCGCCTCACGCCACTCGGGGTCGCTACCACCGTGTTGTTGCGCCAAAAACTGATGTCGAGTACCAGATACGAGCGTCCTGCCGTCATCAAGCGTTATACGCACGGCCAAATCAACGGTATTCCACTTCGCCTCAACCTTGCAGGTACTCATCCTTCTCTCGCCGCGACGTTCTCGGTTGTGGACTTTACCGTAGATGCCTTTTTTGTTTTTCTCGTATTGTGCGCGGCGGCGTTGCTTGACTTGTTCCGGTGTTTCTCCCTCGTCTACCGAAACGAGTTCATCGCCGATCTCAAGATCGGCGATCGCAACCCAGCGCAAATCGGCGGTGAGAATTTTTGTCGTTGGATCAAGGCAGAACAACTGAATCGCATATTGGTTCTCATCGAACGGCTCCAGGATGCGGTGAAAGACTTCTTGTGATTTGCGGGGTTTGTAGCGGAAGATGTCGTTCTTGTCATTGCACCCCCACGCATAACGGCTCTCCCAGTACGCCGAGTCCGCGAAGCACAGATACTGCTCGTTCAAAATCCAGTTGCGAATTTCTTTTTTTCGCCTTTCCGTCAGACGCAGGCCCGGTTTGAAGTCGATGTACTTGTTGACATTGTTTTTTTCGATGGTGACGAGCGACTCGATGTAGGCGTTGAATTCGTCCACTTCCGGGATGGAATGGTACTGCGGTCGCCATCCGTTCTCGGCCTCAAAGCGTTCGAGGGTCTTTTCGATAACCACGGGCGAATACATCTCAGTTCCCGCCTTCCAGCATCTTCGACCTGTCTGCTTGCCACTTCTCCTGCCGCTCGGTGATCATGGGAAAAAGTTCGTTCACTTCCGGCGCGGTCGGCTCTCCATCGTCAGCTTCGTCTTTTTCCCGGTTCCCAAAATTCAGATTGATGCTGGCGCCCTTCGGTGTGGGTAAGAATCCAACCGCTTCGTGCAGCATCTTCTTCGCCTGCACCGCGCCGGGAACCATCGCATCGAGGATCGTGGCATTCACGAGGTCCGGATGAGCGTCAAGCGCACGCATCGCGCTTTTCTGTGTTTGGGAAGATCGGAATGCAAACATCATGGCCCCGAGAAGCTCCGCGACGTTGCACCCCGCCTTCAGCGCAATTGCTTCGAACGAGATATGTTTGCGGTCCTCCGAGGGAGCCGAGTCATATGCTTCCAAGAAAGCTGCGACCGCCGGCTCCGGAGAAAACCGGATCGCGTCGAGCACGGACTGCCGATTCGGAAAGTATGCTGAGATATTTGGCACGCTCTCAACTTGGCTTGGCTTTATTCCCGTTCCCCTTAGGAATCTCAACAGCGCGGCCTCTCGGCGGGGGAGTCGCTTTAACGCCAGCTTCTGCGGCCCGCGCTGCGAATCGGGAAGGACCAGTCGCGGCTTCCGTTTCCTTGAGCCAGTCGTCACTGGGTTTGTCGCTGAACTGCTCTGCTCGCTCGTCAGATCGGATGAGTTCGGCTTCACGTTTCACCTTCGCAGGAGGAAAGTCTTTATTGAACCTGTCTTCGAAAACCTTAGCAAAGCGCTCAAAAGCATTCGCAATGCGCTCCATCGCCCGTGAATCGCGATCAAGACTTTCAGTGAGATCATCCGCCATTCGACCTCTGCTGACACTTCAGGCACAGTGGAATGTTCTTCGTCAAGAAAGCGCCACAGCGCGTGCAACGATTGATGAGAGGCTGATTAGCCACTGGCTTTCGCCTTTCGCGGAGCATACTTCAGGTGCTTCACAACTTTCTTGCCATCCTGTGTCGTCGCGACCGGCACAGCCTGGTCGGTTTCGATGCGCAACTGATTTGGCGGCATGGGCTCGGTCACAAGTTCTCCGGTCACCTCTTGCGCCTCAGACTCAGAAGGAAGGCCAGAGTCAATTTCCACGCTGGTCATCTCGTTATTTCTGACCTCGCGGCCGTAGTCGAACAGCGTCATCGAGACTTTGATGTCGATTTTCGCTGACGTGTAGGCATTCGTCAGACTCAGGTGGCAGTTTTTCTGCATGCACTCGCGCAGTTTCGCTACGCAGGCTTCCTGAATCTCTTCGCCGGTCAAGGGCAGCGGGAGCGATTTTTCGGAGTCCACTTATTTTTTCTCCTCGGGCTTCTTTTCTTCTTTTTTCGGCGGCACCGTCTTTACGGCTCCGGTGTCGTTGTTGATTTCAAACGTCGTTCCCTTCGGCAAACCATTTGCAGCGGCTTCTCCGGCCTGCACCGCCTGCCATGCTACGAGCGCCGCATTCAACTGCTGCTGCAATGTCACAACCTGCGACTGCGCGGCCTGAAGCTGCTGCTGCAAAATGATGCCTTGGCGAAAAGCGTTCACCAGGCGCAGCCGCGAGAGCTCGGGGAGCGGCTTGTCCTGAGCCAGGCAGCACACCGTCAAAAGCAAGATTGCGAATTTTTTCATTTCCTGTGCCTCTCAACCAGCGCATCGAACTCGTTCAGGTGCCGCAAGGTTGGTTCGAACACGCCTTTCTCGATGTTGATGACTGACCGCCTGCTGATCCCCAAACACAATGCCAACATCCTCTGCGTCATCTTCGCCTGTTTCCTGAACCGGCGGAAGCGGACAGCGGCGGATTTCATTCGGGTTGACTTCGCCATACGTCATGTCTGAATTTAGACGGCCGCGATCCCCTGCGGCCGCCTCGCTCTGAGGAAAACAACCTACGTTACAACCGTCGAGAAGCCACCGGGAGCGTTCGGATCGCTGACCAGCGTCCATGTTCCCGCATCTTGGGAAACTGCCCCACTGGCAAAGCCGGAAATGGACAAGGTCGAGTCAACCGCTTGACCGCTGCCAGCCACCACAGGTTGAACCGCGGTGACGCTGCCAATGTCGAAACCTCCGGCAACGGCGGTACTCTGTGTTGGTGTTGCCAGTGGAGCAAACGCGAATGCGCTTGGCCCAGGGGCTGCGTCGGCGAAAACGAGCCCGCCGACTGTCAAGGCTGTCGGCCAAACACCATTCAGTTGCGTGCCATTGGTTCCCGATTGGCAGTTGTTTGGCAGTCGATTCGCGCCGGTATTGCGTTCGCGTGCCTTGTTTGGCTGATATGTCCAGTGTTATCAGGGTTTACCTACGCTTTGGTAGATTGTCTAGTAGTTTCCAGGCCCGGCTGTCGGGCGCTGGAGGTTGTCCGCCACCCCCGGCTCGCGCGATGGCATGGACGGGTTTTTCCTCTCCCGTTGTAAATTTTTAAAAAATGATGTTGACATCAATATTATATTTATGATATCAACATCGATATCATGCCATCGGATGATATCAAGTTTGTTTTGAGGGTGCCGGTAAGGCAATATTCGGAGGCGTGCGAAGTTGCGAAGATTGAAG
>CAJEYI010000004.1 GCA_903994795.1 uncultured bacterium | reverse complement strand
GGCTCAGGAAAAACCACAACTCTGTATGCATTCTTAAATGAACTCTACTCTCCAGGCATTAAGATTATTACTCTTGAAGATCCTATCGAGTACCACCTTCAAGGTATTGTGCAGACTCAAACAAATCAGGAAGACTACACATTTGCCTCTGGCCTTCGTTCCATTCTCCGACAAGACCCGGACATTATTATGGTGGGAGAAATTCGAGATGGTGAGGTTGCAGAGACGGCAATTCAAGCTGCGCTCACAGGGCACTTTGTGCTTTCCACACTCCATACAAATAATGCCGCCGGTACGTTCCCTCGCCTTGTGGACCTTGGTGCTGACCCAAAGTCATTTGCTTCTGCAGTGACTGTGGCAATGGCACAGCGACTTGTTCGTGCTCTAAATCCTGAGACTCGCACAATGCGCGCAACGACTGATGAAGAAAAGCACGTGATGGAAAAGATCTTCTCAACACTTACTGATGAGTCACTTCGACCAGCGTCATTTGACCAAGTTGGCGTTGCGACGGTGTCCGGTGAAGACTCTGGGTACAAAGGTCGCGTGGGACTTTTTGAGGCAATATTTATGGACGAACAGCTTGGAACTTTCTTGCGAGACAACCCAAGTGAGAGTGAGGTTGCAAAAGAAGTCGCACGACAAGGGTATGTAACTATGGCTCAAGACGGAGTCCTAAAAGCATTGTCAGGAGAAACAACACTCGAAGAGGTGTTCTCGGTTGTGGACCTGCCCCGCGATTAGGAAGTGGTTATGTAAAACAAAAGACCCGCGCCTTTGGCGCGGGTCTTTTGTTTAAATCCCGTACACTACCCTCCAGGCACTCTTTCCTGGGTAGGAAAGTGAGTGAGTCGCCTGAGGAGGTCCCCAGTGGTCCGACTAACAAGAGTGGTACCAGAGAATCCTTGGGGAAACGCTCGCAAGCCGTCAAGCCTTGCCTAGAGGGTGGTGAACACGATTTGAAAAATAAATAAAACAGTCCTTTCTTTGTTTCTTTTTTAGCAAGCTAAAAAAGAAAACTCCCGTTGCCGAGAGAAAGTACAAAGTTCAAGACCAAACTTCTTGAACGTGCTATAATACTAGCATAGCTGAATTTTATGTCAAGTACCCCTGATGTCACCCCGGAAAACCTCCGTTCCTCTAGCGATGGTGCGGTTGCAATGATTCGTGGTGACCACCAACTAGACGCGACCCTCCGTCCTTCAGTCTGGGACGATTATGTGGGGCAATCCCACGTTAAAAACAACGTTCAGGTACTTCTTTCTGCTGCAAAAAAACGTGGCGACATGCCCGAGCACATACTCTTTTATGGTCCTCCGGGGGTTGGAAAGACTACGCTTGCACACCTCGTAGCAGCAGCAATGGAAGCACCACTAAAGAGCACCTCTGGTGTTGCGATTGAACGTGCTGGAGACCTTGCTGCAATTCTCACAAACCTCGAGCCAGGCTCCATCCTTTTTATAGACGAAATCCACCAACTCTCACACAAAATCGAAGAACTCCTCTACCCAGCCCTCGAATCAGGGTCACTCGACATAGTGCTTGGCAAAGGCCCTTCGGCACGCACTGTGGAGCTTGCACTACCTCCATTTATGCTTGTTGGGGCAACTACTCGCGTCGCCCAACTTTCAAGCCCTCTCCGTTCTCGTTTCGGTGGGGGTGTATACCAGCTTGATTTTTATTCCGATGAAGATCTTCGGGCGATTATTGCTCGATCTGCAGGAGTACTTGGCCTGAGCGCACCTGCAAGTGTTGTTGAGAAGATTGCGAGCCGAAGTCGCGCTACCCCACGCGTCGCAAATGCGCTCCTCAAGCGTGTGCGTGACTACGCCGAAGTTCATGAACGAGAACTTACAGCTGAAGCGTGCGATCTCGCGTGCGAGCTTTTTGGTATTGACCCGCTTGGACTCACAAAAGATGACCGACGATACCTTGAGACCCTTCTCAAAGGATTTAAGGGTGGTCCTGCCGGCATACGCGCACTTGCATCCGCGCTTCACGAAGACCCAGATACTGTTGAGAATGTATATGAGCCGTACCTTCTACGTCTTGGCTTTATTGAGCGCTCAGCACAAGGCCGCCGTCTCACCCAAAGTGGCCGAGAATACTTACATATTTAAAAAGATTTAATACTGGTTTTGTTTTTGGTATACTAGGCACATGTCAGGACATAGCAAATGGTCACAAATAAAACACCAAAAAGGGGCGACTGACGCTGCCAAGAGTCGCGTGTTTGCAAAATTTGGCCAGCTTATTGCACTCGAATCAAAAAAAGCAGCCGGAAACTTATCATCGCCAGGATTAGTCACGGCCATAGCGCGAGCGAAAGCAGCGAATATGCCTAAAGACACTATTGAGCGAGCAGTTGCGAAAGGAACATCTAAAGATGCAGGTGACCTTGAGCAGGTTGTGTACGAATTCTATGGTCCAGGAGGAGTGGCAATTATCATTGACGCACTCACCGACAACAAGAACCGCACAACTCAGGAAATGAAGCATTTGATTACCAAGAATGGCTTCGAGCTCGGCGCACAAGGCAGTGCCCAATGGGCGTTTACAAAAATGGGTGGTGGTGTACTCATTCCAAACGAACCACTCACTGAAGTTTCTGGAGCCGATGAAGAATCTCTTGGCTCCCTACTTTCACTCTTTGATGAGCACGGAGACGTACAAGAAGTCTATACAAACGCACGCGGGTACGAACGAACTAATGACGAATAGAATTTTGAGGCGGGAGAGAAGCATGTTTCGAGATTTGGGTTTGGCGCGGCAGGCAAATCGCAGGAATATGCTTCTCTCCTACCATGGTAGTCTAGGTACATGCGCATACTGGCCATAGACCCCGGCTTTGATCGTTTAGGAATGGCGGTAATTGAGGGTGATCCAAGCAAACCCACTCACGTGTGGAGTGAGTGTGTGAAGCCTGCGAAAGGCGCGCCGTCGGCGCGCCTGGGAATCGTTTTTGAGTCAGTGTTTGAAGCAATTCAAACATATTCTCCTGACAGATTAGCTATAGAGTCGCTTTTCTTCAGTACAAATGTCAAAACAGCGATGCGGGTTGCCGAAGCTCGTGGCGCAGTGCTTGCCGCCGCAGGAAAATGCTCACTCGAAGTGCATGAGTATTCACCACAAGCAGTTAAGTTGGCCGTCACTGGTTATGGTGCCGCTGACAAAAAAGCTGTAGCCTTGATGATTCCCCACCTTATCTCGCTTCCAGAAAAGAAAAGATTGGATGACGAACTAGACGCGATCGCCCTCGGAATTGCAGCGCTCAGCAATCGAAATACATAGTATCCACAGTTTATTTCCACACACCTTTGCAATTTTTTTCTGGTCTAGTATATATAAGAGGTTCCCGCTCATATGCGGAATTTATTTACGAATATAGAATTACCTAGACATGGATGATGACACACTAAAAGATGATGAGGAATTTGATCCCGCTCTCGTTGATGACGAGCTAGAGGATGATGATTTAGATCTTCCTGAGGAGGACGATGATATTGAAGATGATGATGACCTCGACCCAAACAACCTGGGAAAGCTTGGTTTTGGGATCGAAGAAGAAGACGAAACATTTTAAGTTTAAAAAGGTTGAGAAAAACTCTCATGTTAAAAATAGCTCTTTCAGTTGAAAGAGCTATTTTTATGCTAGGATTTAGATATGAAGGTAAAAAAGACACATAAAGAAAAGAAAAAAGGTAAGAAGTTTTCAATTCGTGAGTTTTTTCATAATCCCCACCCAATTTTAAAAGTCTTATTTGTGCTTATTGGTCTTGGACTACTTGCTTTTGGTGGCCTCTTTTTGTGGGTTGCATTTACACCGCTTCCTGATGTAAACACCTTTATTCAGCAAAAATCTACAGCATCTACAAAGATATATGACAGAACCGGCCAAACACTTCTCTATGACCTAAACACTGACGTGCGCCGTGAAAACGTGCCCCTGGCCAGCACTTCCCCTTTTGTACAACAGGCAACTATTTCAATTGAAGACTCAAACTTCTATCACGAAGGCGCAATTTCTATTACAGCAATCGTTCGTTCCCTAATTACCGATATTATTCATAGATCATTTGTGCAGGGTGGCTCAACACTTACACAGCAGGTTGTAAAAAATAGCCTCCTCACTCAACGAAAAAGTATTTTGAGAAAACTCCAGGAGTGGGTTCTCGCATGGAAACTTGGTCAACACTATACAAAAGATCAGATTCTGGAGCTGTACTTGAACAGTGCTCCGTATGGTGGAAATTTGTATGGTGTTGAGTCTGCGAGCCGTTCGTATTTCGGTATAGATGCTTCTGCGCTAGACCTTGCACAGTCGGCATATCTTGCAGCACTTCCCCAGTCCCCCACATATTATTCCCCATTCGGAAATAATCGTGCAGATTTAGATGCTCGAAAAAATACCGTACTCGCTCGAATGTTCCAACTTAAATACATAACTCAAGCGCAATACGATCAAGCAAAGAACGAGGCCGTTACGTTTAATCAGCTTCAAAATAGCTCAATCCTTGCGCCACACTTTGTTTTCTACATACGACAATACTTGGAAAACAAATACGGTGTAGATGTGGTCAATCAAGGACTCACCGTTACATCAACACTCGACACAGGACTTCAATCCTCTGCTGAGTCAATTGTTAATCAATATGCACTTGCAAATGTTACTAAATTCAACGCAAGCAATGCTTCGCTTGTGGCGATAGACCCGAAAACAGGTCAGATCCTCGCGATGGTTGGTTCTAGAAATTACTTCGACACTCAAATTGATGGAAACTTCAACGCGGCACTTGCTCAGCGACAACCAGGATCGTCATTTAAGCCATTTGTGTACGCGGCAGCGCTGAATGAGGGTTACACACCTCAAACTGCAATCTTCGATCTTCCAACTCAGTTCTCTACGAACTGTGCAGCGAGTGATAATCATAATGACACTCCTCCATGCTATTCGCCTCAAAACTATGACGGCCAGTTCCGTGGACCAATGACATTTACAACAGCTCTCGCACAATCAATTAACGTACCAGCAGTAAAGGTTCTTTATCTTGCAGGGATTCAAAATGTAATTGATCTCGCAAAAAGTATGGGGATTACAACACTAGGAAGTGCAAAGAACTATGGGCTTTCTTTTGCTCTTGGTGCCGCGGAAGTACGCCTTCTCGATATTACTAATGCCTATGCGACTTTTGCAAATAATGGTATTTATAATGCTCCTTCGAGTATCTTAAAAATAACTGACGCAAATGGAAATGTTCTCGAGGAAGACAAACCTAACCCTCAACAAGTACTCGACGCAGGAGTTGCGCATGATATTTCTTCAATGCTTTCAAATAATGCTGCGCGCCAGCCAGAATACCCTCCTGTAAACCCATTTACATTCCCGGGATATGACGTTGCCGCAAAGACTGGTACCACGAATGATTCTCGCGATGCGTGGACTGTTGGATACACTCCCTCAATTGCAGTGGGTGTCTGGGCAGGAAACAATGACAACTCACCGATGGTGAAGGAAATTGCTGGTTATATTGTTGCTCCTATGTGGAATGCGTTTATGCAAGTGGCAATTGCTAAATACCCTGTTGAATACTTTAGTGAGCCACGCACTATTCCAGATAGCGCGCCTCCAGCACTTCATGGTGTATATCAAGTACACCTTCCAGATGGTTCAGTAGCTATTCACGAACTACTCTACTGGATGAGTAAGGGAAACCCTCTTGGAGGACAACCTTCAAATCCAGGAAATGATCCCCAGTACGCATATTGGGAATACCCGCTACAACAATGGCTTTCTGGTGCAGGTTCTGGTGGCTCAACAACATCAACGACTGGCAATACCACAACTACAACAACAACGAATCCAGACGGTGGCACAACCGTGCAAACAACTGTAACTAATTAATCTTTTGGATTTTAACTTGTCTGTTGGAAATTCTCTCGAGAAGCTCTTTTTGACGAAGCAGTATTGCTGATTTTAATACTGGCGGCACATTTATCCTTAGTTTCTCGCTCTTATAACTAACCTGTGTTGGTTTTAGTGCACACCCTGTCATATTAAAGACTTCTTCTGCACATATCTTTCGAATTTCAGATTCACGAACTCCAGGAATTTTATAATTTAGAAGTAGCGCGCTTAATGCCTGCATAAAATTATGCTACCTACTGATTCATTGGCATCACGAGATACAAAAATGATGCGTCTCCAACCCCCTTAATTACCAATGGTCGTCCTATTCCACTTGCTGAAAGTGTAATACTTTCAGATGTAATTAATGAAAGTGGTGCTGTAAGGTATCTAAAGTTAAAAGAGAGCTCAATTTCATCACCCTTCACAACTGCAGAAATTGAATCAGAAGAGTCACCAACATCATTATTCTGGGCCTGAATTGTTACTTTTTTATCTCCAACTGTAAAACCTAGTCGAACTTTTTGGAATGAGTCAGAAAAAACTGCTGATTGTTTAAGTACTGATTCGAAGTCTTTTCGTAAGACAGTCGCATCCGTCACAAATGATTTTGGGATTATTTGAGCGTAGTCCGGGTACGCAATTGTAACTAGACGGGTTGTAAGCATCATTGAAGGACAAGAAAATGCGCACTGATGATCATCGCTCCGTACCTCAATCATTTCATCGGGAAGTGTCTGCATTATGTCGAGTGCATTTTTTGCAGGAATTAAGAATGAAAATTGTGAATTTAACCCAGGAATAGTTATTTTTTTCTCAGCCAATCTGAATGAGTCCGTCGCAACGGCTTTAATAACACCTCCCTCCGCTGAAATAAGTACGCTACCGAGCTCAGGACGTACACTCGAGGGCGAAGCACACCCAGCAACAGTCCCAATAAGGTTTTTTAAAAGACTTCCGCTAATTGAAAAATTGGCTGCTGTTGCTTCTGGAAAAGGTAGAATAGGGAAATCCTCGTACGGAAGAGTTTTAAGCGTGCTACGACCCGTTCCTGTGGTAATAACGACGGTGTCACCACCATGCTCGAGTGTGAGCTGACCACTTCCAGTGAATGAAGATGTAATCTCTCGAAGTGTGTTCGCTGAAAGTGCCACAACCCCAGGATCTTTTATGGTTCCATTTATTTTTCTATCAATTCCTGTCTCAAGATTTGTTGCTCGAAGTTTAATTCCATCGTCACCAGCGACAATAACTATACCTGCGAGAACCGGTAGTGTGGTTGATCTCCTTTCAGCAAAGCGAGAGACGCTACTCACCGCTTCTGCTAGTTCTTTTTTATCTATAGAAATGATCATACGCTTATTATTAGGGGTGTGGATAGGTGGAAAACCTCAATAAGGACAGTATATACGTTATTTAACAGCTTGTGTACTTTTACGTAACCTGTTGAAAACCCTTTATAAATAGCCACTTGTGGACGGGTATCTGGGGATTACTTTTTCGACTTACTTTTTATCCCCGATTTGTCCACCTCGCTTATTCTTTTTTCCCCACTACTACCCCCAATTTATCCACATGCTTATACAGACCTTTTCCACTTGCGTTTTAAAAGACCCAAAACAAGACTTAGTAATTTCGTTATACAAGCAGGCTTCGAATATCTTGAATTTCTTTCGCGAGTTCTGTATCTGAACCCACCTCCCTCTTAACTTTCTCACATGAGTGAATAACAGTTGTGTGATCACGCCCACCAAGTTTCGTTCCGATGGTTGGGTACGATACTGAGAAATCTTCACGAAGTATGTACATAATTACCTGTCGAGGACGCACAACTTCACGTCGGCGAGTCTTTTCATATATGCTCTCTTCGTCAATTCCATAAAATTCAGCAACCTTAGAAACGACATGTTTAACAGATACGGTCTTTTGTGGACGAGAGAAAGAACGAAGTGAGGCTTTTATTTCAAGAAGATCGGGCGGGATGCCTTTCATTTGGGTGTGGCATACCACTGAGTTTATTACTCCCTCAAGTTCACGAATGCTCCCAGCAACAGCTGTTGCGATGTATTCAGTTACCTCATCAGTGAGTGTGATTCCATGAAGGGCTACCTTTTTTCTAACGATTGCGATTCGTGACTCTGCGTCAGGCTCACCAATATCGATAGTCATTCCGCTTGAGAGGCGCCCTTTAAGTCGGTCAGCAATATCAGCAATTGCCACAGGTGCACGATCAGACGAGAAGATTATCTGTTTATTGTTATCATATAGAGAATTAAACAAATGGAAGAGTTCCTCAGCACTTTTGTCTTTTTTTGCTAAAAACTGCACATCATCCATTATGAGCAGGTCATATTGGCGATACTTGTCTTTAAATCTATTCGCTGTGCCGTTTTGGAGGGAGTCGAGATAATCCACGGAGAACTTCTCAGATGTTAGATAAAAGACCTTTCTATTTGGATACAACTTCTTAAACTGATTTCCTATGGCCTGTATAAGGTGCGTCTTCCCTCTCCCAGTATCTCCGTAGATGAAAAGTGGGTTGTATGTGATCCCTGGACGCTCAATGGCCGCTTTTGCTGCGGTGAATGCCATCTCATTGAACGATCCAACGACAAACGTGTCAAAGGTGTAGCGAGGGTTTAGATTGTCACTTTTATTTATATAGAAATCATCAAGCGGGAGTTCTACTGTTGGGCGCGCAACTTTCTTCACCTCTTTCGACTTACGCGCCACATCCTTTACGATCATGTATTCGATATTCCGGTACTCATATGAAATATCTCGAATAATCTTGAGGAGAAGTGTGTTGAATTTCTTTATATACCAATCACGGAAGAACTGACTTGGTACTCCTATGTACACAATCCCATCCTCAATTTTTATGATCGCACTGTCCTTAAACCACGTATTGAAATTTGCAGGCGAAACAGATAACTCTACCTGTGTCAGCGTTCGTTCCCAAAGTTCATGCGGATCAATCCTATCCATAGTGGGGATAGTATACCGGTCTTTTTGAGACACGCATAGGATTTTCATAAACCACGTATTTCTTGCACATATTCGCGCAACCTGTTATTATCCTGTGGACAAGAGTTTATATATTTTATGCCAAAGCGAACATATCAACCAAAGAAGCGAAAACGAGCAACCACACACGGTTTCTTGGTTCGTAGCGCTACTCCAGCAGGAAGAAAGGTGCTTCTCCGACGTCGCCGAAAGGGTCGAGCAGAGCTTGCTGTCTAAGCATTTACCATGCCAAATCGCCGGATACATCTCTCCCGGCCAGATTTTACGGCAGTTTCTAGTGATCGGGCCGCACAACGCCTTACTTCAAGCCACTTTTCAATAACTATTTCATCTAAGGGTATTGGCGTAGCTGTCGTTGTGTCCAAGAAAGTTGCCAAAAGCTCGGTCTCGCGGCACTTACTTAAACGCCGCGTACGTGAGGTGGTGGCACCTTTTTCAACTGATAAAAGAGCACTAATTGTATATGCACGCCCTGGGGCAGCTGCGCTCCCCTTCTCCGAAATCACTACTGAAATTCACGCACTCTTACAACCAAGTCAGATTTAAGGTATTCTCTATACATGCTTTCTTTCTTCCACACAATTCTCTACGTACCTATTTATAACATTCTCATCTTTTTGGTTGGCATTGCTCCGCATGGAGATGTCGGCCTGGCGCTTGTTGGAGTTGTGCTTCTCGTGCGATTCATCATTCTACCTCTCAGTATTTCAATGGTGCATACACAGAAAGCAATGCAAGTATTGAATCCAAAGATTAAAGCTATTCAGGAAAAATACAAGAACGATCGTGAGACACTCGCAAAAGAAACCTTTGCACTGTACAAAGAATACAAAGTAAATCCATTTGCGAGCATTCTCACACTTTTCATACAGCTTCCAGTCATCTTCACGCTCTACCTAATTGTACGAAACAAAGCGCTGTACGTAGTCAATACAGGTATTTTGTACTCGTTCGTACACGTACCACCAGTACTCTCCCCTCTTTTTCTTGGGTTCTTTGTTATTTCAAGTCCAAACATAATTCTTGCAGCGCTTGCTGGACTTAGCCAGTTCGCGTATGGATATTGGGGTATTCCAGTTCCAGCGGCCTCAGTACCATCAAAAGAAACGGTAAAGACAAATGCAAAGCCCGGAACACCAGCATCTATGCAAGAAGAATTTGGTCGAGCAATGACAATGCAAATGCGCTACATTCTGCCTGTATTTATTGCATTTCTTGGATATTCTTCTGGAGCGATCGCCCTCTACTTCATCACAAGTAATATCTTCATGCTCTTCCAATTTGGACTCGCGCACATTATACGAAAACCGTTCTCGATAGATACAAACTAAAGACTGTACGCCCAAAGCGAGCTATCTTTTTTGTTTCTAAATACAAGCACTTGCGAGGTTGGATCGATAGATAAATCCACCGCATCAATATCTACCTTTCCACCTTGTGATGGGTCAACAATAAGTGTGGCTAGTCGTGTGGACAAGTCAATGCGCCATATTTTATCTGTAAAGGAAGTAGTTCCTTGGTACCAGTCGTCAGGGATGTTTGCATCATTTAAAGATGATGGAATACCACAATATAGTGAAGTGCTATTGCTTGCCCACACACACTTCTCTGCTAGGGTTGCGAGAGGAAGATTTATTACTATACCGTCACTGATATTAAACGCAGACATGTGGAGTGCCGTGCCGTCTGTGTAGCTATACAAAATTGTTTTGCCTGAAGGGCTGGGCAGTATTGTAAGACCTTTCAGCGGCCCTAGAATTGGAGTCATGTTGCCATTGTTGGATAGTAGGAAAGCATATCCATCAAGTTCCGACGCTGCCTTTGTCACCGCTAAGAAGTTACTTCCACCGGCTTTCACAAAAATTGATGAAAGCGCAGAAGCAAATAATGATTTTGGATTTGTGCCGTCTGACTTTGCAGTGCTTCCTGTGGACCCGGTTGAATTTGAGGCGAGAATAAAAACGGTACTCGAGCCAATTATAGTAGCTTGATCCAAATCTTGTTGGAAAAAGTACCCTCCTGTGCCAGTAGCAGGCAGTGCATAGGTTGTGATGTGTGATGAACCACTTGCTTGTGAAACGTAGCGCACAATTGCCATTGACCCATCAGCAAGCCACGACGCTTCCTGGATACCCGGAAGTGTTCTGTTAGATATCCGAGAAAGTTTTCTTGAAAGCGCGAGATATTCGTATACATTTCCACTCTCGCGATCAATATAATGTACCCCCACATCGCCAGGTGTGTAGTTAGCAGGGATAAAAGCAGTAGATGACGTCGCTGTGGAGGTTGCTGCTGCAGAAGGTATGAGTGCTGGAGCAATATCAAATACTGCTTCTCCTGCTGAAACAGGACCGTCAGTAATTTTTATGAGGTTGGGCGCAACCACAACCCCTGCCCTATTCGAACCAGTTCCAGGCTCAACAACACTTCCGGGCGTAACAGTGCCTGAGCCCGTATCACCAAAACCAACTCCAGTCGACACTGTTAGATGAGCAGAGGGTTTAAATATAAAGTACGCAGCAATTCCCAGAAGGATAAGTATTGCTAGAACAGACAGAATGATTTGTGCGCGATTTTTCATAATTAACTACAGGTTAATTGAGTGGTAACGCACATAACACCATCACCGTCCGCAGTCATATATTTTCCGCCCGCTGCTACGTACTGACTCAAGTCATACGAACTACATGCTGCAGGAGAACCACTTTCTTTGACAGTAACACTCGTTGATCCACTCTTACATGCAGCGTAAAAATTATTTACTGCAGATACGGAAGATGGTGTTGGGTGTTGCAACACATCTCCAGTTAATGCGCTGTGCATTACATAGTACGTAGATTGAAGACCTGCTCCTACGCTCCCAGTGGTCACTACGTTACACGAGCAAACATCTTGGAGTCCTACCCCAGTTGCTGAGTTTGGATTTAATCCCGCAGTCAACACGCACCCTGCTTGTTTTGAACAACACGCCTGATCATTTTGTGAATTTAGTACTTGTTTATCGGCTATGGGAACGGTACATGTAGGTGCTGCACCGTTTGCTAGTGTTCCGAGAGTGTCTGATCCGGGTGTTATGGGAGTGCTAGGGGTCACTGTTGCTGTCGTTGCTGTTGTGGAGTTAAGGCTACTAAGTCCAACATTCAAATTTAAAATCTTCGGATTGATAATGCTGAAAATAATTACTGGTGAAAGCACTAATACGAGTCCTAAAATTGATGTAGCGATTTTATCTTTAGCTTGTTTTGTTTCTGTGACACTATCCCCTCCCATATAAAGCACCCCTGCATACATTATTTGAAGCACAGCAAGCGTTGCTGCAATCCCTATGGCGTATTTGTACAAATCATTAAAGAAGACAGGAAAGGTAGGTGCTGTAGTGAGATTTGTTTGAAATACAGGAAGGTTTGTGAGTGGAACGAAATTTCCCGTTCCCGTTGATTGTGCTGCGACGGCGTTTGTTTGTGCTGTCGCATTTGCCGTAGCTTGAGCAGCAGCAGTTGCATTCCCGCGGAGTGTGTTTAGGGTCGCAAGGTCGGTATTCTTCTTTGCTGCGTCGGTGTTTATTGTCGCTTGTAGAGCAGCTGCTTGAGCTGCTGGCACGCCTTGGATTGTGGCGTTATCTAGCGCTATTAGATCGGTTTGAAGGGCTATGTCTTCTTGGTCTACGGTTATTTCAGTTTGCACCAGTGTTGCTGTTGTTGTGTCTCCTGCTGCCTGTGCCTTTGCAAGACTTGCTTGATAGGTTAGGAGCGCATTTTCATCGGTTGCACGTTGAGCTATGGCAGCATCTATTCCAGCGGTCTGATTTTTATACGCTGCGCTGCTTGGATCAAGAGCAGCCGCTGACGCACTGCCATGGAAAGCAGTTAGTGAAAATATAGTTATAAAAAAAAGTAAGTAGAGAAACTGCTTCATGGTTATTATTATAGCCCTAAGATGCCCAAGGGTTTATTTTGACCAAACAATACTGAGAGAATACTATTTGCTGTGAGTGACAATGCAGAATTAGTGGCTGTGAATGCTATTTGAGCAGTTCCTGCTCCACTCCCTGTTGCGCGTACAGTAATATTTGGGTCGGTTCCACTATCTGAGCCATTTACCGTCCAATCTAAAGTAGGTGAACCTGAGAAATAATATGGTACACCAAGGTAGGTGTCCTCAGTACCAGACATGGTATACGAGTCAGTAAGGGCGATGTCATATAAAGGACCTAATAAAGGATCATCTCTATATATTTGGGTGATTGGGTCAACAGGAGAGATTGTGGTTTCTGCTTTCGCCACCATTGTATTAGCGGGATTAGTAACGGTAACTGAAAGCGTTGCGTCTCGGTATTTTTGTGGAGCTGTAGCCTCAAGAACGGCTTGTCCTATCCCTGAAGCACTATCAAGTGCTTGGTCCCCAAGAGACCAGTCGTACGTAAGTGTGGAGGGATCAATTTCTGTCCCACTACTTGTACGAAAATCAGGAATTGCGACTATGTGCACCGGACCTTCTGACGCGACAAGACTTCCGCCTTTATAGAAAGGGTGTGTGGTGGTAACTGGCTCAACCACAAGTGCCACAGTTGCGGGCTCAAGAGTGAGCTTCTTTGTGTACGTCTTTCCCCCACCAGATGCCGTAACGGTAATGTTCGTTATGGTGCCAGGTCCTCCGAGTTGAATATTTATACCAGTACTTCCTGTACCTTTATATACCTGCTTCCCATTTACTGCTGCGGTCACAACAGCACTTGTGATATCAAACACAGTACTGGATGGGGTTACAGTAATTGTTTGGTATGGTGTTGGGAAATCAGGACTCACACTTAAAGTTAATGGGTCAGGTCCGCCGGTTGCAGTTAAATCAGTCTGAGCATATGCAGGCACAGCAACAAGAAAGACTAGTGCGAAAATAAGTACAAAAATACGCCTCATACTATTAGTATACACGCCTCACACAACAGGGAGCATAGAGCCTTGTGTGTTGTTATGCAAGACTCTATGCTTGTCTGCTTTGAAGTGCACGTTGAGCAGCTTCTTTTTGAAGTTTCTCTCTTCGCAGCTGCTCTTGCCTTTTTTGCGCAGCCACAATATTTCGTTTAGTGTTTTTTAACTGTTCTGCCTTATCTCCTATGCGAGATGTGATAATTATGAAAATGACGGCACCAGTCGTTGTCGGAAAATCGTTGATAAGTGGAATAAGGTCTATCATTCCCATACCCATTGTTACTAAGCCGTTGGACATAGCATTTCGACCTTTATATGCTCCCGCAAGATATAAGCCCACCGTAATAAGTATGAACTCAAACATAGAATCAACCCAAGAAGCAAGGAGTCCGATAGGTGCTCCTACAAGCGGAACTGCAGAAACAAGCAAGAGTAGGAGTTTAGTGGCATCGAAGAAGACGGCTATTCCAATAAAGAATATCGCAAGCAACGTGCTTATTGTGTAATTTTTTGCTTCTGGCGTACTCATACAAAAGATTATTCCTGCTCAAGTCCGTCGTGTCGAGTCTTTTCTTGTTTAATAGCGAGGAGTTGAGAAGGGTCTGAAGTGATGATCTGGTCCTCAGTATATGAGGCTACAACCTTGATAGCTACGTGTTTAAGGCCGGCAAAGAATAACCCCTCCCCTACCCCAGACTCTAGGAGTAAATATTTTTCCTCATCGGTGAGGTTAAAGGTTTCTTGAAGGACACCTATTGTTGTTGGTGACTGTTTGAGTAGGAGCTGAATGGATGAGTTTGTGAGAATCGGTTTTCCATAAGGAGAGCGCAAGAAGTCCTCAACATCTTGAGTGATTGTGGATACACCCAAATAGTACTTTCGACCACGCTTTGCAAGACTGTAGAGGAAAGAAGCTGTGTCTTCAGCTTTCATCATCCACCACGCCTCATCAATTATAAGGAGACGTTTTTTGAGTTCATGGCGTATAGCATTCCAAATAAAGTGCGTCACAATATACATAGCGATCGGCTTTAGCTCGTCTTCCATGTCGCGGACTGAGAACACTATAAACTGCTTATTTATGTCGACATTCGTTGGCTGATTAAGGAAGCCAGCCCAGGTACCATGGGTATATTTCGAAAGACGTTGGACGAGTGACTCACTTCCCTCCATACCCGCAAGCACGCTCTCGAAGTCAGAAAGGAGTGGAGCTTCAATACCAGTAAAATCTGCCTCGCCAGTGATATCTTTTAGTGCATACGTTTCAGAAATGGCACGATCAATAATTGCGTCTTCTTCGGGAGACAGACCACCGAGCATAATTCTAAACAAACCAACAAGATTAATAATGTTTGAGCGTAGAATATCTGCCGGCTCCTCATCTTCTTTCACTGGTGGTAGGTCGAACGGATTAATGTGGTTTTCTGAAGAAAGAGAAATGTTGAACAGGCGACCCCCGGTCGCCTGAGCGAGGTATTCATATTCTTTCTCGGGGTCAATAACAATCACATCAACATCAAACATCAACGATCGAAGAATTTCGAGCTTCACTGCATATGATTTTCCAGATCCAGATTTTGCAAAGGTCACAGAGTTATAGTTCTCAAGGGAGAAACGATCGAAAAGGATGAGTGAAGAGTTATGACGATTAATTCCATACAGAATTCCACGATCACTTGTGAGGTCAAATGACACAAACGGGAATATTGAGGATAGGGGTGCCGAGTTCAGTTTTGAGTTAACTTCAAGTTCGTCATTTGCAAGGGGCAGAGTTGAGCGAAATCCTTGCTCCTGCTGAAAGAGTGCAGGCTTCGTATAGATAAGTTTCGAGTCAAGGATTCCACGGACGTCGCCCTCGATCTTGTCTAATTCTTCAGCAGATGAGCCATATATGGTGAGATAGAGCCCCACATCGAATAGGTGCTCCTGAGCCTGCTGCAGCTGATCACGAAGGTTTTCAAGATCTTGATATGCAGTATCAAGCATTGGGTCGCGCACAAGACCCTTCTCTTCCCTGTCAGAGATTTGGCTTTGTACTTCTGCAACTTTTCTCTGGAATCCCCGTAGGGCGAGGCCTGTATCGATAGGGTGAATGAAAATTCCAACATCAAACACCTTATCAAGATTTATAATTGGCATGAACCAACTATCAGCAAGGAAACGAGGGTATGAAATTGTGTAGAAAGATCGCGAGAATTTCTCGCCAATTTCCAAATCCTTCGAACCCACCTTCAGGGCTGCTGGTGCAATAGTATCAGCGAGATCGAGCTCGCCTTGTGCGTATATATCACCCGGAAGTACCGGTGTTATTTCAGGTGTTTCGTCCGCATTCTTTTTATTAAAGAAGTCTAGTAGTGCCATACAGTTATGCGTTTGCGTAGCGAATAGGGTTTTCCATATCGCCTAAGTTAAAGGAGCGATACAAAAGTTCAATAATTTCCTCTGTGCCAAGTGGTATTGCGCGCAGTCCTGAAGAAGACAGGCCATTTGCAACGAGAGACATGCGCTGTTCAAGTTGCACACGCTCTTCTTCAAATGCTTGATCTTTAGAAGCGTCGTCTGTGCCGGTTTTTTTACTTCCAAACCCAAATGTACGCGCTATCTCAGTAGAACCACCTGGTGAATACGGAACAATTACGTAGAAAGTTTTAGTCATAATGTCAGCACCAACAATGAAGTTTTCAATAAAAGATATATATTCTCGAAGCTGAAGGCGCATGAGTTCTGTTGTTTGCGCGTCTGCTCTCGATTGGAGAAGTTCGAGATATGGTCGTATATCCATTTTTCGAGAGTGCACAACAATTTGTACCGTGAAATCAAGGGTATTTAAAAAAGACTGAAATCCTCCAATAATTCCTCGCTGTTCATCTTCTGATTTGAGTGAGAAGTTCACTGATGAACACATAAGAATGCCACGGTACCCTCCATCCTTCAAAAGAATGACGCCATTTCTGACTTCTTGAACGGGAACAAATGACTGGGTTGCTTTGGTTGTAGCCATATTAGGAAGGATTATTTGTCGGGCTATCCTTTATATCGAGAGACCACGCAAGATCACGCAACTTCCCTTTCGAAAGGCTTAGTTTCTGACGAGTGACGTTAGTCGCGGGTGCAACTTGAGCTTTCTTAGTTGGAACTGAGTCCTTCTTCCATAAATAGAGTCTGCCGCTAGTGTAGAAATTAAAACCAGCCTCTACTATGTCAGTAAATGACTTACTGTTTATTTTATAAAACGCTAGTGCGGCAGAGAATGCTGCTATTGGAACAGCGAGCACAAATCCAATCGCATGAAGATTTAGAATAAGTACGGCACACAACCCAGCACCACCAGCCAAATATATGAACTGTTTAAGTGTTAATGGGCCAAAGATCTTATCTTCAACTTCAATAAACTGCGGTACCTGATACTCCATTACTAAAGTATATCAGACAAAATTATTCTGGTGGTTCCCGATACGGATCTATACCGTATTGTTTAAGAGCAGAATATAAACTTTCTTTGTTTTCTGTGCGTGGAGCAGTAGCGGTGGCAGCCGCAGGTGTTGGTTTTTGTGTTGGTGTACTTCCCTCTCCTGAAATAACTCCATCATCAGGCTGCTGGATCTTCATAGCTACTGGTGGGCGTTCAACAGTCGGGGGCACATACGTGTATGGATTGGCAGTTACTGCAGAAGAACGAGAAGCAGTAGAGGTGTGTGCACTTTTTTGGATTTCTTCGGCACGTTGCATATCCTGCTTCATAGTCCGCGCGCCAGGAATTGGACCAGTTGGTACTGAAGGGGTTAGTGCAGGCGGTAGTGGTGAAGGAGCTGACGGAAGAGGTGCTGGAGTAGATATTGGTTGCGGAAATGGTCTTGAAACAGTTGGCATTGGTGGAGTTGCAGGAGCTGGAGGTACAACTGGCGCAACTACACGTCCAAATGGCTCAGCGAATTGTGAGATAGATGGTTGAGGAGCAGATATGGGTGCTTGTGGCGGTGCGTATGTAGGGGCTGGTACGATGGGTGCCGGAGCAGCTGTTGGTGTTGGCGCGGGTTGAGTGTATGTAAGAGTAGGATTGGGAGGTGCTGGGAATTGTTGTGGAGCTACCGGTGGCATTGGTGCTGGTGTGGGAGCTGAAACTGGTACTGAAGTAGGCATGGCGTTTGCGGTGGGTTGCGGTGCTCTAGGTGTGTCGTCATCCTCGTCTTCATCATCGGTATCCTGGTCAGGATTTTGCATCTTTTCACGAAGTGGCATGAATATCTTTGCATTCAATTCTTCAACAATTGGACCAATTACATCCGCAGGAATGCCAACAGATTTCAATTCTCCAACAAATTGCTGAGGGTTAATAAGTCCGAGTAGCATATTTGTAACCTCCCTTTCAAGAGCACCGACTGTGTCTACATGTAAACCAAAGGATTTTCCAATGCTTTGTGTGATATTGGTCAAGTCATCACTAACAAGAAATTCTCGTAGCTCGAACGGCAAAGCTCTATATGCACTTCTAAATTGTTCATCAGTAATAATCATGGCTATGGCATTATCGGTGCGGCTGCCCCTCTATTCATGTCAAAGAAATCAATACCCGCTCTCTTCGTTGTTATTAGTGTTTTTACACGTGCATATTCAGCATCATCATATCCTGCCGTGCCGGTGTGAGCACGGTGAAAAGCAATGATTTTATTAAGCAGGATGTCGGGATCTGCCCCAGTCATTTTACCCTCGGCAATGACTGAAGCGACATGATCTTTTGTTAGCTGTACTCTATCTGCTGCTGCTTTAATTACATCAGCCTTGGCTTTTCCAAAGTTTTTCATTTTTGTCGTTAATTTCTTTAGCCCATCATCGTTTAATGTTGCAAGTTCATTATTCATTTTCTCATACTTAATACCTCTACTACGTATAAGTGCACGTTGTGAAGGTGTTGCAGCATCTCCTTCAAGAAGCTTTGTGGATACGCCCTCGTCCACAACACTGCCAAGAGTGTTAGGATTTACCTCATCATAAATTTGAGTGAGTAGTTCGGGATCATGGAGGAGTATAAGCTCCATTTCTTTTGCAGACTTATCTTTCAATACAGCTTCCATTCTTGCAGCGTCACCCACAGCGTCATGAATAGGCGCATTTCGTCCATGAATAAGCTCATGCTGTACGGTGTGATCAAGATCATGGTTCTCAATAATTGTCTTAAATTTATTTGTACCAAGCATTTGTCCAACCCTCTGAGCATCCGTTGCCTTAAGGTCATTAAATATCGAGATAGCATCATCAACGGGTATTGTTTGGAGAGATTTTTCCATTGCCTGAAGCTTGTCCAGGTCAGCCGCATTTACCGGGTTACCACTTGCATCAACTTTCACACCAAGACCTGCAAGTATGTCAGATTTCGCTTTGGCTTTATCTGCTGCCCGTACCGTTGTTGTGAGGCGTGCCTTGTCAGACTTACGCTTTTCCTCAAGAGACATTGCCCCCCCTATTTTAACGTCACGGCCTTTTGCTAGAGTGTTCGTTATTGCTCCACCTGCAGTATTATCAAACACTTTAGCGAGTGCCCCCACCGCCCCTCCCTGCTTTCTCGCAGCTCCAATCTTCGCGTTATATTTATTTATTGCACTATCAAATCGAGGCGCAATTCCCATTCGATAGCCGACACCTGCACCATACGCGCCAAGTCTTAGTGGGGCTGTCATTGTGCTCTGAACACCTTTTCTTGCAACACTTGTTGCAAAGTCAGCACCGATTGCGCCCATACCCTTTGCAGTCATGAGTGCCGCAATCATAAACCCTATGACCAAAGCAAACACAAGCACGATGCCAGAGAGTGACGTGTTTGGTTGGAGTAGGGACTGGAGCAACGTTCCTTGCGTGCTTCCTGCAGGACTTAGAGATGTTTTAACTGCATCCATAATCTTTAAGCTCACCAATACCAGCAACAAATACACTGGAGCAAAAAAGGCCTGACTAAATAAAGCTTTTTGCCACTGACCACTAAGGCTTTTAAAAACAGGAAGCGGAAGTGCCATTGCTGCAAAACCAAGTGGTGAGAGCACCATTACAATAGTTAGTGTTATTCCCCTGATGAGCAGCATGATACTTGCTGCCAGCAATACAACCATGGTCACAGACATAAATATAGTGAGGCCAATATATACAATTAACTTGTGTACATTGTCGTTCGAGCTCATTGCTAATAACGCGCCACCATTTCCTGTGTCACCATTAACCCTAAATACGTCATTTAATCCTGCGGCATTTAAAATCTGACCAGCTATTCCCTGGTTTGTTGCACTAGCGCATTTTGCAGTATTTTGCCCAACACCACACGCAACAGCGCCACCCGCTTGGTTATAGAGAGCTGCACTTAACACATTTGAAACATCTATAACAGCCTCTGCGGCAAACAAACTAAAATTCAACAGCACAGCTACAATAATCAATTGGGGAATTGCCTTCCGTGTGTCGACTGAGTGCAGGTCTAAAATCATCAGCACACCCATTAGAATAAATCCAAATAGTAAAGCAATATTTCCAATATCACGGAGTATTCCCCAAGCAGCCAGAAGTCCGGCAGAGTTTCCAAAATAGGCACCGAATTGGAATACGGTAATAACCACGACCCAGTTGAAGAATGCGCCCACAAATCCCAGCAAGAAACCGGCAAGTGAGGCCATTCCAGCGGCAACCGTAGCAAGTGCTCCCGTTACACAATTCCCCCAACTACTCATTGGCAAAAGCTGACATGAGCCATCACCTGTCATGTTGCCGTTAGCAGAAACAGCAACTGTCGATGGTTTTCCGGAAGCACTTACATCTGTAATTACTTGAGAATTATCAGAATTAACTATCGTACAAGTGTCCCCCGTAAGGCCAGTCAAATCTTTTTGGCAAAGTGCAGTTGCTTTTGTTTGAGCATTAGTAAAGCACACTGGGCTTAAGTAGCGTGAAGCGGGGCAAGTTGCGCTTGTCCACCCGTTAGCTGCAGTGAGGTTGCTTTGAAGTACGGGTGTGGCTGCTGGTGTAGTTTGAGCTAAAACATGACTAGGGAGAAAAAAAGAAGTACTGCTCACCAATAGTAGTGTGGCAAAAAAACAAAAGCTCCACCTTGAGATATTTTTGTTTTTTGTGGTATGTACGTTCATAAATTATGGGGAGCATTTCTGCACAGCAGTAGTGAGCTGTCTCATTTGAGTATATAACGATGGTGGTGAGGAGGTGCTAGAACCTGTGTCCTGGCTCTGTGCTTGGGCATACGCGAGCGCAGTCGCTGTTGGAAGTGAAGGACTTGAAGTGGAACTAAGTAGAGATGTGTATGCTGTGGATGCGGCGGAAATTGCCGCAGTTTGATCTGTTGTGCTGTTTGGACTAGGCAGTGTATTTTGAATATTCCGTAGAGCAACAACAGCCCCACTTGCTTGCGCTAACGCAGAAGATGCTTGCGTAAGCACTGGCTGCACAATATTTGTGATGGTGGCTTGAGCATTTGGGTAGCATGTTGTACTTGAAAGTGCGGTGTTTGCCGCAAGTGCTGCTGAATTGATTGTGGTCCAGTTTTGTTGGAATTGTAAGACACCAATAATTTGATTTGAAATAGTCGTAGAGAATGAATTGGTGAGGTTGCTATTAATTGTAGCTTGAGAAGGATCTGTTTGATTGAAGTATGTTGATGCGCTTGCAGTAGATGGCTGAGAGGTTCCTGCGAGACCTCCAGAGCCGACGACTTGATTTATTAGTTGGCTAAGAATTGAAGTGATGACCTCCGTAAATGTGTGCGCGTTAACGAGCGTATCAATTCCTGACCCTGCCGCTTTATCAAGCGATGATTTAAGTGTTGATCCTGGTGTTTGGATTGATTTTGTTAAGTCTGTTGCTAGACTTGAAAGAGAGAGCGGGTTACTAGCCGTGGTCTTTGATGAGCTTCCACCTGTGGTGGTAACAGAGCTCGCTGGTCGCTGTGAAAGATACCCTTGTCCCCAGCTCGCCTCAGTCTTTACTTGGTCTTGTGCGGCTGCAACTTGAGAGCCTAGTGCGCCCTGCGCAAGTGTGGCTGCACCCAAGGGATTATTTGCTTGGTACGACCAAGCATTCATAAACGCACTCATTCCCCCGCCCTGTTGAGTAAAGATGCCACCGTTATATGCCATAGTTGGATTTGGGCTAACTTTGGCAAGGGTATATGCGTTTTGGGAAAAGAATCCCGAGTTGCCGGTTGACTGGAGGTAGCTATTTTTGGTATAGGACGCAACTGCGGTCTGAAAGGGTGATTTAATTGAGCCGTTTGTTTGGAGTTGAGAAAGAAAGCTGTTTGCTTGAGTATCACCAACACTCTTAAGTGTTGAGGCGAGGTTAGTAACGTATGACGGTGTTCCGTTTGAGTTTTTGTTTATAGAGCTTATTGTGCTCTTAACAACTGACTGAAGTAGGGATTTCGCAACGGCCCATGCAACTGGGTTTAAAACTGCAAGTTGAGTAATGTTAAGTGTTGTCTCAAGTTCAGTTAGAAAATCGAACACAACACCTCCAAACTGAGCATTTGTTCTTTCTGGAAATGTGCTCACAGACAAGGATACAAGTAGGAGGAGTGCAAAAAACAGAGCGCTTACTCGCTTATATGTGGTAGAAAAAAAAGTGTTTCTCATACTAGTTTTGGGTACTCGCAGGAGTCGCTGGTGTCTGCGCCAGCGTTGTTGCGAATGTATAGATTGAATAGCCTGGATCACCAGACTGGATACTTACTTTCTCTGCCAAAAACACTGATCCTAAATCAGCAATTCCTTTCGAAAGTGATGCTGTGTCAATTTTGTATTGAGCCAAGCCTAAATATGCTCGAAGTGGATCAGAATCCATCATGCTCAAGTCAGTAATATCAGCACCAAGGCGAGATGTTGCATTTGCGATTTCTAGGTGTGCATTCTCTGCCTCCACAGGAACCTTTAACTGTATAAGTGCTGGAGCAATGTTTGTATAGTCACCGGCTATTTGAGCAACCTTGCTAAGTGCTGCCTTGTCATGCAGATTTACAGCATCAGAGAAATATGCGAGCTCACCTTCAGGTGCGTGACTATTATGCTTCCCAAATACTTCTTCAATGTTTACCGCACATGTTTCAAGTGCAAGCGGACCTGTTCCAGTTCCTTGAATTTGAGCAAGTGAGTACGGGTCTTGGTGCTCGTTGTTTTGAGCAAGTGTTTGCATTGTTTGCTCAGCTAAGCTTGTTATGTCAGCTTCGCTTGGAGCACTACCGTCTGGATTTTGACTAAGATATTGCGTAAGGAGGGCTTGAGAGAATTGCTCGGTTAGAGATCCGGGAGCTGCGGTTGGTGCGTCTGGGTATGGATCAGTTGTTGTTGCGTCAGTCGATGAAGCAAGTTCCTGCGTCATAAACTTAGCTTTCACAAGTCCTTTTGACACAGCTTCTCCGTCAGTCATTGTCGGACTAAATGAGTGTGCATTGTTTGGGTCAAGGCCATACAGCTGTTCTTCCCAGTCAGGAAGTCCATCGTTGTCACTGTCGCGAGTTGCAAATGACTGCAAAAGTTCTTGTGAGGAAGCAGCGTTTACTGTTAGTGGATTTAAAAATGAGAGACCTGAACCAGAAACCACTACCGAACCCACAACAAGTACGCCTGCTATGACAAGCGCACCCACAATACGGGTTTTTCGAGAGAATGATGCCATACTACTACCTACAGAATATCACAATATCTCACGCAATTTCTGCTATCTATATAGGTGTATGTGTATTAAATTACAAGAATCTTTGCCAGTTTGTGCCAGTCAGATAACTCAACATCTTCTGCGCGAATTTTAGGAGAGATACCCACTTCTTCCAGTGCTTCTCGAACCATTTCTGACGGACACAGCTCCTCAAGGTTTTTTGCCAGTTGCTTTCGTTTATGTGCAAACGCAGCGTGAAGAATCTCAAAAAAACGAGATTCTTCAATGTCTGATGCGAATGGTGAAGTTATGTCACTGACCGAGAGTACTGCCGAGTCCACTGCGGGAGCTGGATAAAAGGCACCTTTCGGGACGGTGAGCTTGTAGGAAGGCGTGCCGTACACCTTTACTGAGAGTGATAGGAGACTTTCCTTCTTGCTCCGTGCTATACGAACAGCGACCTCTTTTTGCACAAGAAATGTTAGTAATTTCGGCTTGTGGGAAGTTGAGAGGAATTTTCTAATCAACTCACCCGTGATGTAGTACGGAATATTTGCTACCAGTTTGTATTCCTCGAGAATAGTGCTCGGATCAAATGAACGTGCGTCAGCTGAAATAAGCGTAAGCTTCCCCTCTTGAATTTCATTAGTAAAATCTGTCTCTAGTTTCTGAAATAATTCATGGTCGGTTTCTACAGCAATTACCTTTTGGGCGACCGCCAGAAGTGCTTTTGTAAGCATTCCTGTGCCAGGACCAATTTCTAGCACGGTATCTTCGGAAGTTATGTCAGCTGCAGACACAATCCGCTCGGCAGTTTGCCGATGCATAAGGAAATTCTGACCAAGTGACTGTTTTGGAAGCATGAGGAAATCTACAGTTCAATTATATCCTCAAAATCGTCATCACCAGCACCTTCTTGGTAGTTCGTAAGGGATGGGTCAATATCTCGTAGGAAAGATGATGGTTCAGACATAAAGTCTGTTCCATAGATACGACGAATCCGAGCGAATGTTAAATACAGTCTTTTCTTTGCACGTGTCACTGCTACATAGAAAAGTCGACGCTCTTCTTCCTCATCACGTTTTTCATCTTTATTCATTCCTTCGTGTGGGAATAGTCCTTCCTCAAGGCCTGTAACAAAAACTGTATCGAATTCCAGCCCCTTTGCAGCATGAACAGTCATGAGTGTTACACCATTTGAATTTTCCTTTCGATCGAGCTCGTCTTGGTCAGATGCAAGTGCTGCGTCGGTGAGGAAAAGTGCGATACCCTCTTTTCCTGGGAGCGCATCGTATCGTGTCGCAAGAGTTGCGAGCTCCTTAATATTCTCAAGTCGTTCCTGATCGTCCTCCCCACCCTTTTCAAGTAGTGCTTGTATTCCGCTTTTCTCAATCACCATGCGGACAAATATAGAAGGAAGCTCAGTCTCTGATGCAATATTTAGAGCGGTAACAATTTCATCAAATGCAGCAACTTTCGCTCGCTCGCTCGGTTTAAAATCTTCTGCCTTCCCCGCGATAATTTTTCCAAGTGTCACCTTCCCTATTCCACGTGGTGGAGTCTGAACTGCTCGGGCCCGGTCACTTTCCCGAGTAGGTTCTAGTGAAAGACGCACCCATGCTAAAACATCTTTGACTTCTTTCCGATCAAAAAAGCGGGTACCTAAGAGCTTATACGGGATTCCTTCAGCAAGAAATGCTTCCTCTAGAATTCGTGATTGGAAATTCGTTCTAAAAAGCACTGCCATAGTCTCGGGAGTCTCTCCTTCTCGCATAAGCTTTTTACATTGTCGTGCGATAAATCTCCCCTCACCTTCCGCTGAATTTTCAGGATGAATTGTGATGCGTTCCCCGCTAGGGTTGTCAGTGACTGACCGCTTCTCTTTTCTATTTCGATTTAATTCAATTATTCCATTTGCAGCATCAACAATTGTCTTTGTTGAGCGGTAGTTGTGTTCGAGAATTATTGTTTGTGCACCTGGATATGTTTTTTCAAACTCAAGTAAATTTTCAATAGTCGCATTTCTCCATGAATAAATTGCCTGATCAAGATCGCCTACAACAAATAGATTCTTGTGAGGAGTCAAAAGCAAGTCTACAAATTTTGCTTGCAAAGGGTTCGTATCTTGGTATTCGTCTACGTGCACATACTTAAATCGTTTCTGAATAAGTTCTCGAACATCTTCGTGCTTCTCTAAAAGTTTTACCGGAAGCACAATTAAATCATCGAAATCCAGAGCCTTTTCTTTTTTCAAAGATTCGTCATACCTTTTCCATACATCAGCAACGATTCTATTTCGGAAACTCTCTCTTCCGTGTCGATCGGCAAACATTTGCTGACTCATGCCGTCACCTTTTGCCTTACTTATTCGGGACATAACAAAGCGTGGTGCGATTTCCTTCGGGTCTACATCGAGCGCTTTAAGGCCCTCTTTTATTGCACGTTCAGAATCATCACGGTCAAAGATTGTAAAAAAGCGAGGAATACCGAGCGGAGTACCGTAGTTTTGGAGAATTTCTCGACCTAGTCCATGGAAGGTCGCGACAAATGGTAGTGCACCACCAGTTTCTAGTCGAGCCACAAGCCTTTCTCTCATCTCGCGGGCGGCCTTGTTGGTAAACGTAACTGCAAGAATTGATTCAGGAGCAACTCCTTTGCGGATTAAGTGATAGATGCGCGTCGTAAGGACTCGTGTTTTGCCTGAGCCAGCACCGGCAAGTACCGAAATCGGTCCTTCAGTTGCCAAAACAGCTTCTTTTTGTCGATCATTTAATCCATCAAGGTACGTCATTGTACTACTATATCAGTAGACATAGTCAGCACATAACCCACAACAAAAGATTTCTCGAAATTCTTTATTGTGGGTTATGTGCACCCTTCACAAATTAACAAAATAGGTCAAAAAATGTTGTGCACAGGATAAGTTTTACTGCGTTGACCTCATATTTCAGGAGGGTATACTGTGTAAGTTGACAGACACGGCAGAACTCAAGAAACGGCTTATATAAGCTGTTTTTGTACGTAGCAGATACTCCCATCTCCCCCCAATTTCACTATTTTACCTTCACAAAACAGCAAATATTCTTCATCAGAATATAATCCAGAATATGCATATGGCAAGAATGACTCAAGGCATTCTTTTAAGGTAGGATTACGCCTATTTTTCCTCCTTCTTATATCAGGTGGAGTGTTGTTTGCAATCGAATCGCCGAACCACGCAGGTGCCTCTTGGCCTTTCGCAACCACGAGTGCTCAGACAGAACCAACCCCCGTGCTCCATAATCCAAGCTTAGGCCTTATGGTTGCTCCAATTAGTACGAATATAGATGAGGTCGTGACCCCTACGGCTCTGACGACACCTGACGGCACCGCTCTCGTGTCGGGTGTAGATTTTGATACGTCTCCCATAAATCCAGCAGCCACACGTGATGCGGGCGACACAACCATAAACTCACCTTCCGACCCGGGTTCAAAAGGAAGTATTTCTACTTATGTGGTCAAGTCTGGAGACTCACTTTCAGGAATCGCACAAACATACGGCGTATCTGTAAATACAATTCTTTGGGCAAACAACATTACTAATCCAAGCACCATAAAACAAGGCACTAAGCTCGTTATTCTTCCAGTGTCCGGTATCCAGCACACGGTAAAGAAGGGAGAAACACTTTCTACAATTGCCAAGAAGTTTGGAGCAGATGCCACAGATATCGCACAATTTAATGGTATTTCAGCGGACACAGCACTAGTTGCAGGGTCAACAATCATTATTCCCGGGGGCGAATTATCGAGCACTCAAGCTAAGTCCACAAAATCATCACCAGACGTTTCAACGAAGCCTACTTCAGGTACCTCGGGATCCTCAGCTTCTGCTACTCACACAGGAGCCAAAATGAACTTTAGTGATGCGACAGGTAATCCGTATCGAGGAGGAAGTGGGGCTGCCCTCCCAGGATTCTTTAGTAATCCCCTTCCTGGAGCGCTTCTAACTCAAGGACTTCATGGGTGGGACGCTGTCGATTTGGGTGCTCCAACAGGAACGCCTATTCATGCGGCAGCATCAGGTACAGTTATTCTTTCTAGATCTGGCGGATGGAATGGTGGATATGGTAGTTATGTAATTCTTGATAATGGTAAAGGAATTAAGACACTTTACTCTCACATGAGCGTGGTCAAGGCGCAGGATGGTGACTCTGTCTCAGTGGGAGAGGTTATTGGGTATGTCGGAACAACTGGCGATGCAACAGGCCCCCATCTACACTTCGAAGTCCGAGGTGCTCAGAACCCATTTTCATACTGCAAAGAAAATAAGGTTTGCAGTATTTAGGAATCAATAAATTCAGATAAGACTGACAAATAAGGTCGAATTCCAGCTAGTCGAAAAATTGTGGCTTCTTTAAATCCTGCAGATTTTAGCAGGCTTAAGTCATATGCAAGTTCTTCAGGTTGCATTTGGATTTCGTTACCAAAAATACCAACATCAGTCGTACCCAGAGCTGCCTGCACCCCCCTATCCTTTGCTGCTTCTTTTGTTAGAGCGATTTTCATATAATCCATTGCTTCTGAGTACTTTACGACACCATTTTGTCGCAATGTGGAACTGTAATACATAATAAGTCTCGAATGGCCGCTCTTTTTATTTGGGAAAGTAACTCCAAAAAGCACAGTTAAGAAATGTGCCCAGCCAATTGCATACCAGTATTCAGCTGTTGCAAATGATATATTTTCTTTCTGAATATGAAGAAGTCGAGTAATTCGTCTTCGGTTCGTGAAAAAAGATACAAAGTTTCTTTTGAATTGAGACGGTTTTAGGATTGGGAGTTCTAAATCAAGCAGCACTGTTAAATGCTCACCGTCATAAGAAATTAGTTCATTCCTCAATATTTCTAATTCACCCGGATCTGCAAACGGAGAGATCCAGTATGAGTTAGGAAGTACTGGCCAATATGCAGCCGTGACGGTCGGGTTTATGGTTGAAAGAACACGACGGCGCTCAATAAATTCAGCAAGCGAGGTCGCAGCAATATATACAGTAGAAGGCCACGTTATCAGTGCTGCATTTTGTAAATCTATTTCGGGGTCCCCAATACATTCCTCAAAAAAGTTAATACGCATCAATCCATTGTATGTCCAATTTATTCAAAACCAAACATGCCTCGCGGACGGTATTGAAGTGCTTCGAGGGCGTCTTCTTTCGTTATGTCTTCCCCATTGCGTAAATCTGCAATGGTCCGAGCAACACGTATGGTGCGGTGATATGCTCGTGGAGATAAATTCAATTTCCCGGAAGCCTTTATTAGAACCTCTTTTGCTTCAGAGGTAAGGTGGGTCACGGTTTCGATCATGTGAGGCGGTAGCTGGGAATTAGTAATAGAGAGATTGTTCCTGGCATACATGCGATCTCGAGCATCTGCAACACGTTGGCGTACTGCTTCTGAAGTCTCGCCAGTGGTTTCATCACGCATTTCTTCTTGCGAAACATGCGCAACCTCGACCCATAGATCAAGGCGGTCTGCGATTGGTCGCGAAATCTTGCGTGCTTGTTTTTCAGCGGCGCGGATTGCCGTTCGAGATGACGTTGTAAGAGTTTCTGCCGGGTTCAGAGCTGCGACAATCATGCAATCTGCCGGAAACACAAATGTGGCTTTATTTCTTGAAATCGTAATCACCTTATCTTCAAGAGGTTGCCGCAGTGCCTCAAGTGCGCGCGTATCAAATTCTGGGAATTCATCTAAGAACAACACTCCTTTATGGGCCAAAGTAACTTCACCTGCTCGAGGAACTGCGCCGCCACCAATCATAGCTGTATGTGACACGGTGTGGTGAGGTGACCTAAATGGTGGATAAGATACAATCTCTCCTTCTTGCAAGATGCCAGCGGTCGAGTGTATCGCAGTCACTGCTAGAATTTCTGCGGGTGTAAGTGGGGGCAAGATCCCAGATAAAGCACGTGCAAGCATGGTTTTGCCTGTGCCGGGTGGTCCGTATAGAACAATGTTGTGTCTGCCAGCCGCAGCAATCTCAAGCGCGCGTTTCGCCGTCTCCTGCCCTTTTATGTCAGATAAATTTATTGCAAATGGTTTCTTGTGAAAGGGTGTCTTTGTGGTTTGCGGCAGCAATATCCTTTTCCCTTGTATGTGTGATACTAATTCTGCAAGGGTTTGTGGCGCGTATACCGCAACACTATCACACAAAAGAGTTTCCTGAACATTCCCCGGCGGGACAAAGACTGTTTTAATTCCTGCTAATTCTGCAGCAATAATTTGCGAGAGGACTCCACGAGCCGGCCGTATTTCCCCATTAAGAGACAGTTCCCCTAAGAATAATATCGGTGTATCTGGAAGGATAATCTCACCAGCAGCAGCTAAGTAACAAAGTGCAAGTGGAATGTCATAGTGAGAACCTTCCTTGCGTAAGTTTGCTGGAGAAAGAGATAATACAATTTTTCGATTTGTAGATTTTGGTGATTTAAAACCAGCATGGCGTATTGCGGCAGAGATCCTATCCCTAGACTCCTCCATTGCCTTATCAGGGAGTCCAACGATTGAAAATGAATGAAGACCAAGGGTTATGTCTGCTTCAATGGTGACGAGAGAGGCACTCGCACCAATCGGTTGCGCAGCAATAACACGAGCGTACCCGCGAATTGTTTCTGGCTTTGTGTGTTTCTTCTCCGTCATACTCTATTTATTGTACGGAAATGATATGAAAAAATACTGAAGCCAGTCAGTATTTTTTCTGAGGAAAGTATGAAGTTTTTCTGAAGTCTAATCCCCTGCTCCTAAGTGCGTTCTGCAGGTTTTTGCTGAAGGGTCAGCATCGAGTCGTTCTTCCTCGATTTCTGCACCACACACTTCACATGCTCCATACGTACCATCTTCTATTTGTTTCAGTGAGGATAGTACTTCTTGGTATCTGCCGTTTAGCACGTCCACAATAGCTCGATTCTCCTGATATTCATCTTGATGATCTGCCTGATCATGAATATCAGCCTCCTGCACCGTGTCTGACTCGGTGGCTTCCCACTCATTTTGGTTTTCTGATGAAGGTCTTGCTATTGGGGCTAACTCGGATTCTAGTTTTGTCTTTTCTTCAATAAGGCGGGCCTTGTATGTGTTTGTGTCAGTCATACGTAAATTCTAACACGTCTGAATTAGCTAGCACCAACAGAGAGTCTGTTCACAATAAAGGTAAAGGCATCTTCATCTCGCACTAAGATCAAGGTTGCTTTATCGGCATATCCATATAGGACAATCGTTCTTCCAGAAATGTCCTTTAGTGCACGTACACTTCGATTTGCCACTATCTCATCAGTAAACTGAGACTGTGGAACGGAGGTGTCGATTGTTGGAGCTATAGGCATATTAACCGTGCTGGTCGCCGTGTGCAATGGAGAGGTCTTGTTTGTTGTGCTTGCTGTAGGAGTTGATGTCGATATCAATGTTGAGAGCTGGGGCAATTGTACTTTTGGCTTTGGGTATAGCGGGAAAAGAATAGATAGATTTTGTTGTAGTGAGGGTTCCCATTGAAGCATTCCTGCAAAAGTTCTTTCATAGGAAGTAACTCTAAAAATAAAGAACGCTCGTGTTTGCCCATTCGTATTCAGTGCGCCAACCATACTTGAAGGATCGATGTTTCTGAGCAAGATTGTTGGGGCGCGTAAATTTAGTTGGCTAACTGTATCATTTCCCATATTCTGAGTACTTGTTGCCGTTGAGTTTGCGTAGATATAGAGTATTGAATTTAACGCTAGAGGTCTTGATGCGACTTCAGCAAGGTTTGAAAGTAGTGTGTCACGAGTGCCTGCTAATTGTATCTTGCTATCGTAGGGAATAAGTGTGTTGGGCGCACTAATAATTGCAATGGGTGCAGTTTTTTGCATAAATGTATATGCAAAGTAAACACCTCCGGCGCCGATTAGAATAAGTGTAACAGCAGCAAATATTGGAAGTATTGGAAATGCTTTTCTCTTTGGTTGTTGCGCAGGTCTGCGGACGGGAGCATCTTTCTCTGCTGCAAGTACAGAAAAAGTGCTTGCTCCTTTAGAATCAATTTGGTCAGCGAAATCACTTGTATATGTATGAATTGGAGACGCTATGTCTGGGGCTGGCTTTTCTGAATGTTGCTCTGGGAGTTTGGGGGTCTCTACGGGTACGGGTATTGTTGTAGCTACTGGAACTGATTCAGGAGTAACGACTTCGAATTTCTGAACTTGTTTCGTGGCTGGAGTTATGGTTGGTGCTGGTGTCTCTGCGGGTGTCGATGTGACTGATGAAGCACGTGCTTTTAGTCTCGCCAAGATAGCTGCCCTCTCTGCATCAGTCGGCTCACCTGAAGTTGCCGCTTTCGGGGTCTTCACGAGACCTTTAATGCTGTTAATGCTTTCTATAATGTCCCCATCTTTAAGTTTAGGAAGTTCCAAGACTTCAGCAGCAGGCTCCTTTTCATAGGCCTCATTTGGAATATCTTGAGGGTGCTCATTTGAAATTTCACCCGTGTCGATGTTTATCTTAGACAAATCTCCAGGATCAAACTCCTTGATTGGCTGATCATCTATTCTGCCCTTCACTGGTTTTTTTGATGGAAGTTGCTCGTTACTTAATGGTGCAGGTTTCGGGCGTGGACGTTTATCTTTAGCGTGAGCTGCACCTTCAGGATCTTTCGCAGCAAGCACAGCAAAATCCTTCGCAAATGTTCGAATGTAAGGAGATGAATCCGTATTTGTATCATTTGGTTCAATTTTGGTGGTCATACAAAAGAAGAGTCATACTACTTAGAGTATAACCGGTACTCGCCCATGACGGGAGCACTTTCAACAAAATGAAATTTTGTAAGATTACTACTGGCCCCTGTATCCAATCAAAAACTTCTTCGGGTCATCACACATGTCGGTGAAGGCGTGAGCTGCCTCTTTAATTTTCGCAGAAGAAGACTTTCCAAATGAAATAACTTCCACCTGGCACCCCTCATTCATATCTAAGTATTCAATAAGTGGTACGTAGTCACCGTCTCCAGATGCAATGATTACTGTGTCTAGTTTAGGTGCAATCTTAACTGCGTCAATCGCAAGGCCTACATCCCAGTCAGCTTTCTTCGCACCATCAGCAAATATCTGTAGACCTTTTACTTTCGTTTCAATGCCGATTTTGGTAAGAGCATCAAAAAATGCGTCTTCATCTCCGCTTTCAGTGCTGATAACGTATGCAATAGCACGAACGAGCGTTCGTCCACCCACTGCCTCTTCAAGCACTTTTGCAAAGTTCACTCGTGTCTTATAGAGATGTTTTGCACTGTGGTATAAATTCTGAGTATCTATGAAAACTCCAACTCGTTGTGCTGCGTGTTTAATTACTGCCATATAAAATATATTTAATTGTATAAAATGCTAACCTTACGTATTCTAACACTCTTTATGTGTGGAAAAACGAAGTTTGGAATAAAACGACAGAAGCGGCGCCGAGGCGCCGCTTCTTGGGACTACTTCTTAAGTCCTAGTTCTTTGATAAGTGAGCTATATGTTCGCTTGTCATTTTTCTCTAGGTATCGGAGATGTGCGCGTCGATCGGCAACCATCTGCAAAAGTCCACGTCGTGAGTGAAAATCCTTTTGATTCTTCTTCAGGTGGGAAGTTAATTCCTCAATCTTACGGCTAAGTATAGAAATCTGAACACGAGCTGAACCGGTGTCAGTGTCGTGCATTGCTGCGTTCTTAATAACGCTTGCTTTTACTCGTTTTGTTAGCATTAGAGCTACAATACCACACCTTGATTATTATTGCAAGGGTGGTGTGGTTTCCTATGTAAAATGCTCATTTTATCGCAAATGTGACCCTTAATCCCTGTTATACTGAATGTCTATGAATGTTGAGGTAATGAAGCGTCAATTTCTCGAGTACACCGAGATTGAAAGAGGTCGTGCAGTGAAAACTATTGAAAATTACGACCATTACCTCACCAGATTCTTCACTCATGCAGGAATCCAAGACACATCTGACATCACTGAAGAAAAAATACGCGAATTTAGACTCTGGCTCAATCGTCAACCTGGAACGGCAAAGGACTCAATGAAACGTAAGACGCAAAATTATTACCTTATTGCGCTTCGAGCATTCCTTAAGTTTCTCCGAAAGCGGGATGTTCAAGGTCTTTCACCCGAAAAAATTGAACTCGCGAAGGTTCCCGACCGCTCACTCGACCTCATTACTCCAGTTGAACTTGATCGTTTAATTAATTCCGCAGATGGTTCCGACGAAAAATCTTTACGAGACAGGGCAATACTTGAACTCTTTTTCTCAACAGGGCTTCGTGTTTCAGAGCTCTGCGCACTAGATGCAGACATAGACCTTACTCGCGACGAAATGTCGGTGCGAGGAAAGGGTGATAAGGTACGCGTTGTCTTTCTTTCTGATACTGCAAAAAACGCAGTTCGTGCGTATTTGAAGGCACGGAAGGACATGGGAGAGGCATTGTTCGTAAATATCCCACCACAATCAAAGAGTGCACCAAAAGGGCGTATTCCTACTCGGCTCACTCCGCGCTCAATCGAAAGAATGATAAAGGTTTATGCTGCGAAAGCAGGTATCACAAAAAAAGTAACTCCTCACGTATTGCGACACTCTTTCGCAACAGACTTGCTCTCAAATGGTGCTGATATTCGCTCAGTTCAGCAGTTGCTTGGGCATGCCAGCATTAACACCACTCAAATTTATACACACGTAACCGATACTCATCTACGAGAAGTGCATAAAAAGTTTCACGGTAGAAAGTAAATGTCTTGGCCGTACCCCCCTACTCCCAAGGCCTCTGCCTCCCCTCTCAAAATCATCTCAAAAGGTCTGCATGTAAAGCACCCATCAGCTCCACGAGGACACTCAAACACTTTCTTTTCGCGAGCCGCCTTGACTTGTAGTGCAACTTCAAGAACCCGCGTCCTTGCGTTCTCAATACTTGGGAGGGTTTTTTCTACGTACCCATCTTCCCTATCTAAATACCAATATGCAGCACCACTTACCTTCCTCTTCTGTAGCTCTGAAAGTAGGAGTAGGTATATTGGGAGCTGAAGTGAGTCATCACTCTCATCATTCTTCCCTGTCTTAAAGTCTATAACCACAACACTGTCGTCTTCGGGGACATATTCGAGCCAGTCGATAAGTCCACACAGGATGATGTTGTCTTCTTCTGAAAGTAAAAAGTTTGGAGGCATATTATTCTTTCCTGCTACAAGACGTACTGTTTTCTTCGCGATAGGTCCAGGAGCCGCAACAACTCTTTTTATCATCTCAATCCCCCGCTCTTTCGCTGCGGTTTCCTCGTCTATATCCTTAAACCCACCCTTCTTTCCCGTAACTTTTGACCACTCAACTTCAAAGTTCTCGAGCAGGTTTTCTTTCATTCGCTCCTCGAGTGGCATGTCTTTAAGTGCCTCAAGGGTGTTATGAACTGAAACTCCAAGTGAGAGCGCTCCATTCACGATGCTTATTTTATTTTTTGTCTTAGGATCTTTGTATACGTTATGTAAGTAATACGCTCTCGGGCAACGAATGAAGTCTCCCATAGAAGAGTGTGAAACCCACACAGCTGAATATTTATCACGAGAAGGTTGCGGGGTTGCCATACTTACTCCATTCTATCAAATTTAGATTCCAAATACCCGCTTCTTCGGCAAGAAAATTAAGGAATTCGTCGTATACTAAATAAATATGAAAATTGTCTCGTGGAATGTTAATGGCTTAAGGGCAGTGCATAGAAACGGTCATTGGCAGGATTTCTTAAAGAACGTTAAGCCTGATATTTTTGGACTTCAAGAAACAAAAGCAAGCCCAGAACAACTTGCTGATGATCTACGAGATTCTGCAGGATTTACCTCATTCTTCTCTTCATCACAACTGAAAAAAGGCTATAGCGGTGTGGCGATTTACTCAAAGATTGAGCCACTAGCTGTGATATATGGCATGGGCATACCCGAATTTGATCTAGAAGGAAGAATTATTGGCGCAGAATATGAGGATTTCTGGCTTTTAAATGCGTACTTTCCTAATGGAGGCCGAGGACCAGAAAGACTAGATTATAAGCTGCGCTTTTATGATTCTTTCCTGGCATTTTGCGAAAATTTACGAAAATCAAAGCCGATAATATTTTGTGGTGACATAAATACAGCTCATGAGGAAATAGACCTTGCCAGACCTAAAGAAAACGCACAGAACACAGGTTTTCTTGAGGTGGAGCGCGCATGGATAGATGAAGTCATAAATGCAGGATATATAGACATGTATCGATATCTTAATCCACACAAGAGGGAGGCATATAGTTACTGGGATAACTTTACACACGCACGAGAGCGAAATGTTGGCTGGAGAATTGATTATTTTTTTGTTTCGCAAGAACTTTTAAAAAAGATAAAGAAAGCGGAAATCCACGCGGACATTTTTGGGTCAGATCACTGCCCCATCTCCATAACGTTGTAAAACAAGGTTTTTATATAAAGGACAAAGTTATGCACAGCATGTCCTTTACATTGTCCTTAATAAGACTAGTATGGGTAGAGGTGAGCGGCAAGCTGCGAAGTGGGTACGCTCACAATATTGATTGATCTTTTCGTTCTTTGTGCAAAAAGAAAATAAAAGCGCAAGTAACGGAAAAGGGTCCGGTAACGTGTTCGGGACGTATTCCCCGATAGATTTCGCCGCGTACCACATTTCACGTGAAAGCATGTGTGAAAGATATCATTTTGCTAGAAGTAAGCAGCGAGAGCCAAATTCTACAGGAGGGTCACTATTTATGCCCCTTCCCCAATTTAGACCTTCCAAAGGGCTTGAGCTGTCTTAAAAGAGGTCGCAAGAAGAGCATTTCACTTGATGGAATCTTCTTCTTGCGGCCTCTTCTTGTTTTATGTCTTTTGAATATAGTCCTGAAACAATAGCTAGGCTTTTTATAACAAACATAGAAAACACCTCATTTCACGTGAAATGAGGTGTTTTCGGTATGGAATGTTTCATGTGAAACTTAAAAAGCCGAATAAATAAGGGTTCCACGTGAAATATCTGAGTTATTAGGATACGTGGTTATCTTCCAGTATCTTTTGAATTTCCTTGTTTTCTTCAATTTCTTTCTTTTTCTTGCCTGATTCTCCTAGCCTTATTAGTTCGTTATCAGGTAAAGCTAGTAATTCAATAGTCCTTTTGTTTAAGTATTCTATGTTATTCAATGATGAATCATTCAAAACGTCCTCTAGGAGCGCGTTAAGGGTCCAGCCTAGCTTCGGGCCAGGTTCCACGTGAAATGTGTCCATTATCATTTTTCCATCAATTTCAAGCATTTTTACTGAAATTGGATCTCTTAGTGCTTCCTCTACCATGGCTCTGTACTTTCTAAAGCGGAATGGCTGTTCCTTTGGTCTACCTGTTCCTATTCGGTCACAGATACGTAGATTTAGAAGATCCCATATATTTTCCTCCCCAACGTTTCTAATCATTCTACGTACTGCTGAAAGGGTAATTTGGTCAGGATCGGAAAAGAACATGTGCCAACGAATGAGTTTTGTAACTTTTTCTATGGTTTCACGTGAAAATTTAAGGTCCTCAAGTGCCTTTCTTGCGGTTCTGGCTCCGACAACATCATGTCCATAAAAGGTCCAGTCTTTCTTTTCGTCAGACCACCTGCGGGTCTCTGGCTTAGATATGTCGTGGAATAGGGCAGCGATACGTATATCAAAGTCCCAACCTTTATCAGCTGCGTGTTGTACGGCCCTGAGCAAGTGTCCGAAAACGTCGTAACTGTGTGCTTGGTTTTGGTCTATTCCAATTCCTCGAGTAAGGTCAGGGGCTATATATTCAAGGATACCGAGTTGTTGTGAAAGAACTATTGCCATCATTGGTTGGTCAGAATTTATAATTCTCACAAATTCATCTCGAATACGCTCCTTTGAAATATGCTTTAAATTACTAGCCTTTTTACTGATTGCCTCAGCAGTATCAGAATCAAGTGCAAAATTTAGCTCAGCAACTAGTCTAACTGCGCGCATAAGTCGCAACGCGTCTTCCTCGAAACGCTCAAGGGGATCGCCAACAGTCCTAAGGACACGGAGCTTGATGTCTTCCTGTCCTTTATACGGATCAATAATATGTCCTTTAGATTCATTTAGTGCGATGGCGTTTATGGTGAAGTCACGGCGTGCAAGATCGTCAACCAAACTTTTCCCAAATTCAACGGCATCAGGGTGGCGCTTGTTTGAATATCCTGACTCTGTGCGGTATGGGGTTACTTCAATAATGCGAAGGGATTCATTTTCTGATTCAGTTTTTATCCCAACAGTACCAAAGTCGTTTGTGTAGTATGAGTCAGGAAGTACTGCTTGGATTTCTTCAGGTGTTGCGTTTGTTGTGATGTCCCAGTCTTTTGGCTGACGATTAAGGAAGATGTCACGAACACAGCCTCCAACTAAATATGCTTCGAATCCAGCTTTACGTAGGCTTTCTGACACAAAGCTCACCTCGCTCGGGATTTGGTAGGGAAGATCCATATGTAAAATACTAGTACGGCAATAGTCTTTCTCCTAGCACTGAAGCATTATTGTGGTATCGTAAGTGTTGTACGATACATGCCCTTGTAGTGAAACGGATATCACAACAGTCTTCGGAACTGTCGTTCCAGGTTCGAGTCCTGGCGGGGGCACAGCGAAATAGTGGCGAAGCGCAAGGTTCTTGTGCTATTATTCTTCGCGTAGCGGATATGGTTTAGTGGTAAAACGCGTCCTTGCCAAGGACGAGTCGGGAGTTCGATTCTCCCTATCCGCACCAAGTGACACAAAGGCACCCAACGACTGGGTGCCTTTGTGTTTTGTAGAATGTTTCCACAAATGTCCTTGTGTGGAGTTGGGGATAAACATGTTCACATTGGGGATAAAGGACAGGAATTCATAAATATTTTAGAAAAAACTCATCAGAATTTTATGTAAGTAGGCTATATTTTACAAAGCCATGGATATTCACAGTTATACACCTAAGGACATTGGAATGCTTGGGGAAAAGATTGTTACTGAGTATTTGCGACGGTATGGCTTTACGATTGAGGCTAGAAATTATGCCAAAAAGACAGGTGAAATAGACATAATCGCCAAAAAAGGGAATACGTTACATTTTGTGGAGGTTAAGAGCGTAGTGTGCGATCAGTTCCCTGGTGGTCAGTCCAAAGACAGTGACTCAGTACGTGGCGGCACAAGTAGTAGTGGTGTTGGTGCATATGATCCGTCATCCAATTTGCATGCATATAAGATTCAGAAGGTAGCACGAACAAGTGAATGGTATATGGCCGAGAAGCACTGGGAAGGGGAGTGTCAGATAGATGGTGCTCTCGTGTGGATACGAAAATCTGATGGCATTGGGAAGGTGAGGTACTTGCCGCAGATACTATAAAAGTCCAAATATGCGTGCCCTAAACAGGAGGGAGTTTTCTTAATTTGAAAAGCTGGTAGAATGCGCTAATAACGGGGTGTCGTATACCGGTAGTACGTCTGCTTTGGGAGCAGATAGACGGAGTTCAATTCTCCGCACCCCGACATGAAAGTGTATTCCTGGAACGTCTTACGATCGAACAGGAGGGTTCGAGAAATGCTTGAGTATATAAGAACCCTGGACTTCGACGTGCTATGTCTCCAAGAAGTTACAGAAGTAATGCTAAGCGGAATACAGCAGATGCCGTTTCATGTCGCTTTTCATGTAGAAAGAGTCTCTAAAAGGTCTCGGAATAAGAGTGGTGGTAAGGGGGTAGTAAACTACGCTGTCATAGTTTCACGACATGAAATCACGAATCATCACAAGATTGAATTTCCAGAACTCTTGCGAACATTCAATTCAAATCTTTTCGAATTCGGATTTAGTCTTATAAAAAAGTGGGAATCAATGAGTAATTTGGGTTCAGTGTATGTAGATATTTTGGTAGACGGGAAGAATGTTCGAGTGTTTTCTGTACACCTAGCATTATGGAATCCCAAGACAAGATTTAAAGAGTTTGAATACCTGCTCGAGCACGTGCCCCCAGCGAGCCCAGTCATTATTTGTGGAGACTTCAATGTGCTTGAGTGGGGACCTATAAAGATACTGAATTGGTTCCTCGGGAGTTCGTTTTATGAAGCAACGCCGTTTTATTCTGAGCGAGAAATTTTCGAAGGAATTTTTTCAGAGAATAAACTACTGAATCCACATAAGTCACAAATAACACATGCCTTTTCTAACTCTCAGCTCGACCACATCTTAGTTTCACAGGATTTCAAAGTACATAGGGCGTGGGTGGAAAAAGATTCACACGGCTCAGATCACCGACCAGTGGGTGCGGAAATTCAGCTTCTATAAGCTTTTTGCAAGAAACGCGCCAAGTACTTTAGAGGTGGGAGCAAAGGACGTAATAAGTGCGCTTAAGCTATTTCCAGCGAGTATGGAGTCTAAATTGTCACCAGTGTCTGCCGTGAAGCTGCGACGAATATGTGAAACCGTGATTGCGTTTAGGGTGCGGGTTGCCAGAGTACCAGCGACAGAGCTTGTCGTTATAATTCCATTTACTTCCCCGCTGTTGCTTACGAGCGCTCCACCGGACGAGCCTTCCTGAGAAGCTGCGCTACCGAGTATGGAAACTAGGTCAACAGTATTTGCATGGAATGTATACCTATCCTGCACTGTACCAAAAACCAGAATAGGATAGAGGCTGTAATTTAATTCTGAAGAAGTTAGGTACTGAGCACCGTAAGAACCAATCGCAAAATTTTGCCCACCTATTGGATCCGTGTGTGCAAGTGGTAGCGCAGGGAATGAAGAGGGAAGAGGTGTTGATGTTGCGGTCCCTGTAATGCCTAGTAGTGCGAAGTCGTTTTCACCAGTACCTTGGGGTGCAGTTGTGGTAAGCGTGTGTGGGTTGTTCTTGAGCCATGAAGGAGAGATGTAAATTGGTTCTGCAAGGTATGCGCGACGAGCTGGGCTACCGGTTCGAATGAGACAGGAAACAGCATCAGGACCGAGGTAGTCTTGGAGTGTAAAGAGCTGTGCAACGTGTGCCACGGTAAGAATGATGCCTCGTGAGTCAATAATCACGCCAGAGCCCGAAATAGAGGGAATAGAGGGGTTACTAGATACACACACAATGTTCACAAGTGAGTGCAAAAGCTTTCCTCCGGAGGCAGTAAGTTCTTGCGAAGCTATTTGTGCAGGGTTTGCTGCGGGCACTGGTGTAGGAGAAGGAAGTACTTTTGCCTTAGTTGTAGCAACTGATGACGTCGCGATTGTGGTCGATACAGTTTCTGGTGCAGAATTATTTTGATTTGTTGAGGTCGCTCCAGCTACGGCTTGAGGCGCAGCTAGAAGTGCAGATGCTGGCATGGGTGCGGATGTTTCTGCCACCTTAGCGTGTTCATGAGTAGTGTATAGGACAATGATCAACACAAGTCCGAGGCCAGCAAGTGTTCCTCGTACCCGAATGTCTTTTATAAACCCAAGAATGTTCATATCACTATGCTACGCTGAGAGCGCCCAAAAATACAGTGAAGAAGATACGAGGTAGGAATTCATAAATATTTTAGAATTTCTTTAAGACTTCTTCAGCATGAATTTTCTATACTGTGTCATATGCACGATCAATCAATAAAAGAGAATGCGATCCAGTTACGCAAAGATGGCTTTACGTACAAGCATATCTCCAAAGAGTTAGAGGTTTCGGGGAGTACACTAAGCGGGTGGTTAGCAGATATTCCGTTCATCGCAAATCAAGAGACGTTAGGTAATATCGGAAAAGCAAAGTCAGTTGCCGCAGAAAAGAAAGTCGCTTTTCGACAAGAAGAATTCCTTAGGATTGAGAATGAGGCAAGAACTGAAATTAAAGATGTCAGCGATAGGGATCTTTTTATGTTTGGTCTCGGATTGTATTTAGGGGAGGGGTCTAAAACAAATAGTACGGTGAGAATTGTAAACGCAGACCCAAAAGTAATTCAAATTTCCATCGCCTGGTTCTTAAGTCTAGGATTAACTATGGAGAATTTTTTACTTACCCTACATCTATATCCAGATTCGGACGTGGATGAATGTTTGCATTTTTGGTCAACTACCACTAACATCCCTATATGCCAGTTCGGCAAGGTTCAGATAGATAGGCGAGAGAATAAGAAGGCTATAAATGTGAGAAAGTTACCATACGGCACAGCACATTTAGGAGTTCGAAGTCTTGGCAAAAAAGAATTCGGAGTGGTATTCTCTAGAAAGATCCAATCTTGGACTGATGAAGTAATACGTAAAAAAGCGGAATTAGTTTAATGGTAGAACAGTAGGTTTCCAACCTTCTAGCAGGAGTTCGATTCTCCTATTCCGCACAGCGCTCAGAAAATTACGTTAGGAAGATTTCCAAATTGATGAATGCAGGCTTTTGAAAAGTTCAGCAATATCTTTACTTTCGATTACTAGTGCGGAAAGATCGCGCAAGCTCACAAGAGCAACTGTATTGTTGTACACAAGCACATCAACGTTACTCTTAAAATCACTAGGTAACTTTTTTGTGATTTTGTTCTCGTAACCATTATTCTTACGAATCTGTTCTACCTGACGGAAGTGAGTGTCATGCACAATCAAATCTCGACTTTTAAAAGCGTGCTGGCTTAGAGATTTATCAAATTCGTTATATTCTTCCTCGGTAAAATTCTCAAAGAAGGCTTTTGGAGGGAAGATGGAGTACACATCACCGACTGTTTTAAATAAATCCTCGTATATGTTTTTGATTTCCCGTTTACCTTCATAGAAGGCGACACATGGCTTATGTGTTGACTCATCATATTGTCTCGTCATTTCTTCAATCGAAGTTTCGAAAGCCGTATGACGTTTCTTCTCAGATGCGAGTATTTTCTTGGGGCTTACAGCGCAGTAAAACATTCTTTTACCAACTGGAACTCGGATTACAAAATCTCGCACAAGAAGGAAGTCGAGGTATTGGTAGCATGTTGCACGCTTAATGCCGGTTGCTCGTGCAATATCTGAAACAGTCATTTTAGGTGACTTAATAAGTGTCGTGTAGATAGTCGCTTCGGATTCACTCAGTCCAATTTGCTGAAGGCTCTTTACAAATGCGGTTTCCATAGATCACAGATTAGTCGGCTTAGTAGAATGTGTCAAATATCCTGACACATATATACAGCTATATCTATATATAGGCTTTATATATTAGATACTTTAATATACATGTCTGTTTTTCAAGCATATATATGAATCTGAATGTAGATTCGTACTATGAAAACAGCAAAAAACATCGTCTCAATGCCAATGCCTACGAAATATGGCGATTTTGTCATGTGGGTTTGGGAAGGCGAACGTGGTCAGGAGCCAGTTGCTTTAACCACCCCAAATCTCGACCCAAATAAGGAAGTTATGTTGCGCATTCATTCCGAGTGTCTCACAGGGGATGTGTTTGGTTCACTTACCTGTGACTGCGGTCCTCAGAAAGATGAAGCGCTAAGACAAATAGGAAAGCATGGAAATGGTATTTTGATCTATCACCGACAGGAAGGTCGTAATATGGGACTTTTCAAAAAGGTTCAAGCTTATAACCTTATGAAGAGTGGGGCAGACACCTTTGATGCGAACATGATTCTTAGTGGTAATCCTGACGCTCGTGAATATTCTACTGTAGTCGAAATGCTCGATGTTCTTCTTGAAAGTCACAGAAGTAAAATGCTTCTTCTTTCCAATAATCCTTACAAGTGCTTAATCCTGGAGCGCGCGGGATATCCTGTCTCGATGCAGTCGCTCATTGTCGGAGAAACAATTTATAACACCGAATATATCCAAACAAAGATACAGAAGTTTTCGCATTATTCGGGCGGGCATAAACCATACGTAGGTGTCACAATTTATCGTTCAGATATTGGAAATAAACAATTGGGTGAATTACTTTGCTCATATGATTCTAAAAATCACGAACGAAAGCTTTTTCTGGGTGTTGCTGTATTTCCTGAAAATGGCAATTTGAAAGATTTAGCATTTGTTGAAGAGTTCAATGCGTTGACTAGAGTGCTTAATGAAACAAAGGGCCTTTCAATCGTGTTGCACATGACGTACAGTGCGCGCCGCCAGTCCTATCGAGACCTACAAGTCTTTCTTAAGAAATTAAAATTCAATTATTCACTTCAGTTCCGTCTCAGAGAAAATAGCAAATTACCCAAGGTTGACCTTGAGCTTATTGAGTCATTAGGAGCTGAGAATATAATCTTTCAAATGAATAATTCTCAGTACGAGCTATTGGATGACGAAAAGTTTGTGGAGTATTTCCGACAATCTAATCACTATATTTTGCTCGATGATAGTTTCGGCACAGGTGCTAGAGAAAGTGCAGAGATTAGACAATCAAAGATACTATCAGTCATAAAGAAGGGCATGAGTCACATTTCGGTAGCAGGCGGGTACGATGCTGAACAGCTTCCCGAGCTTACAAAGCTCGAAGATTATTTCAAGTTACCGTTATCAGTGGATGCAGAATCACGACTCCGTTCAGGCGGGATGGTCGATGTTAATAAAGTTCAAAAGTACCTTTCATATTTTTTTAAATAAAAGAATTTATTTATATAAATAGAAGTTAACATAATAATCAGCATACAAAGAAATGCCTCGCGCCGGGTGTGGCGCGAGGCAGGCAGGGGAATGTTATTCGATGCGCAGTCTTTCAACTGAACGCAACAGGTTACTTCGAGCCTGATCTTCATATCTCTCCCGAAAATAAGACGTGCGATAGATATGCTTACGTCTCAAAAAACGTTTCAAGATCTTTATGCGCTCGCGCCGGAAGATTTTGTCAGGCACATTTGAGTATTCACAACGAACTTGTCGCTCGTACTCATCAAATTGTTCCTCGTTCTGAGTTCTGACCAAAAATCGTCAAATCAATATCGGCAATAAATTTCGTATCAGGGATGACAAAGTTGGTCTTATGATCGGTCGCACGAATGAGCATTGACACAACCGCCGCAAAGACCCATTCCCCAAGAGATGCAGACATTGCAACAGAATGTGCTTTTTCAGCACTCAATAGTTCTGTGCCAAGCATGTCGTGATACCAGAAGGCAAATTCAACAGCTTCTGGCCACTCAGCAAGGTGCCTTACATTATCGAATTCCGCCAGTCCTTGTTCGATGTGGGCAAGGGTGTGGTATGTCCGGGGAACTCTTGAGTAGTGTTCTTCGAGCTCCCGATATAACGCTTGAGGATCTGCGGTGTAGTTCGGGAACTTTTGCTTAAGCCGATCCCAGAGAGAAAACCAGCGCTGTTGCAGTTGTGTCGCCATGACAGTCTCCATTTCTTAGGTTGCAAGGTACGTTGTTCGGAAGGAATACTCCCGTCCGTAGATAACAATGCTCGTGTTTACCAAACTGTTCAATATGTCGTACAATACCGACAACATGGATATAATGACTGAAAAGCTAAAAGAACTGGGTCTCGGGGACTATGAAGCAATGGTCTACGCCACGCTACTAGCTTCTTCACCTGCAAATGCAACTTATATTGCAAAAAAATGCGAGTTGTCTCGTAGTAGTGTATACACGACCTTAAGCTCACTAATTGCAAAAGGACTAGTTGGTACGACATATAAAAATGACGTAAAGCAGTTCATTGCCCAAGATTTCTCTGCACTAGAACAAATGGTTAGAAAGGAGAAAGAGGCTGTAGAAAGAAAGGATAGTCTGGTACAAGAATTGCGGAAACACGTAGCTTCATTTTCACGCACGGACGTTCAGTTACCAGAAATAGTTTTATTTGAAGGTCAGGAAGGATTGAAGAAGATATATTCTTCAATGATGAGGCAAGCACCAATGAATGCAGTGCGCTACTTCCTCCGTGATGAGTTTGTCTGGAAGCCACAATGGGAGTTTCATTTTGAGAAAGATTGGCAAGACCACGTTGAACGATTTAAGACAGAGAAAAAAATGACCACAAAACTGCTTGTTAATTCCTCCAAAGAAGAAAAAGAGAGACTAAAGCCTTATAGAACGCAAAAGGCCTCCTCATATAGATTTCTTTCACCAAAACATGCTGTCAGTCAATTTGCGATGTATATTATCGGGGATACAACGGCCATCATGTCCATGGAGAAAAACAATCTCGTAGGAATAAAGATTAGTAACGCACATATGGCTATGAATTTTAAGCAGATCTTTGAGTCACTATGGTCTTCTTCAAAAGCTGACTAGATATGACTAACATACGTAAAATTAATGAACGAGCAGTTTTTGGAACCAGGCGTATTATAGGGATATGGAACCCCTTGCATCCCGCATACGCCCTACAACCATTGATCAGGTGGTGGGGCAGGAGCACTTGGTTGGTGCTGCTAATTCTGTGCCTGGCACTGTGGCAACGAAGGCAGGTCCACTTCGTGTGGCTATTGAAAAAAGGCATCTATTCTCATTTATATTATGGGGACCTCCGGGAACTGGAAAGACTACAATCGCGCGCATTTATGCGCGCGCCCTCGACGCTGATCTCTATGAGCTGTCAGCTGTTTCTGCAGGCAAGGACGACATAAGAAAGATTGTGGGCGCTGACGGAGTCGGATCGACCTTGAATCTCGGGCGACCGAAAGTTCTCTTTCTGGACGAAATTCACCGATTCAATAAAAGTCAGCAGGACTTCTTGTTGCCATACGTAGAGTCCGGTCAGCTTATGCTCATAGGTGCCACAACTGAGAACCCGTCATTTGAAGTTATTCCTGCGCTTCTCTCACGATGCAGAGTGTTTGTGCTTGAGTCTCTTTCAGAGGATGCGGTCCGAACTATTATCGATGAGGCAGGTGTAAGGCTTGGAAAGGATGCATTTGAGTGGCTCGTGAATTATGGCAATGGTGATGCACGAAAGATTCTGGGGATGATTGAGAGTACGCAAGCGCTCTATGGTGAAGAATCAGAAAAGGCAATAAAAGATGGAAAGAAATTGGGAAAGACAAAGAAAGGTCCACAGAAGATAACGGTAGAGGATCTCACAAAAGCACTCGAGTCTCCGCACCTTCGGTACGACAAGAAGGGTGAAGAACACTACGACACTATCAGCGCGTTTATTAAAAGCATGCGTGCCTCGCAGCCAGATGCCGCTGTCTACTATCTCGCGCGAATGGTTGAGGCTGGAGAAGATCCTCTATTTATCGCGCGACGCATGGTTATCTTTGCGTCCGAAGATATCGGACTTGCGCAGCCGACAGCGCTCGTCGTTGCAAACGCAGTCTTCCGAGCATGCGAAACAATTGGGTATCCAGAATGTGCAATAACTCTCGCACATGGTGTTGCATACCTAGCGAAAGCTCAGAAAGATCGTTCAGCATATGATGCACTGCGTTCTGCGCAAGCAGATATCCGAGCGCTCGGGAACCTTCCAATACCCAAGAAGATTCGAAACGCACCAACTAAACTCATGAAAGACCTAGAGTATGGAAAGTCGTATGAAATGTACGACACTGAGAGCTATTTGCCCGAAAAGCTTAAAAAGAAGAAGTATTTCAAGTAGGTTTGTTATCATGAAGGGAATAGTTTATGCTGGGCAGATATGAAAATCGGAATAATGGGAGCAGAAGGAAGTTTTTCTGAAGAAGCAGCATTGAAATACATAGCAAAGAGGGATGTAAAAGACGCAGAGATTATATATTTAGTAAAAGCCGAGCTTGTACTTACCGCAATTGAGGACGGAAGTATCGATTTAGGAATATTCCCAATTGAGAACTCAAACGGAGGAATCGTTATAGAAGCAGTGTATGCAATGGCAAAGCATCGATTCCAAGTTCGTGAACTTTTCGAAATAGACGTGCATCAGAACTTAATTGCTATGAAAGGAGTGTCTCTGGGAGATATAACTGAAATTACTTCGCACGATCAGGCATTAAAGCAGTCGCGAATGTATTTGAAACGAACATTTCCGCACATGCCAATTACCGAATACGAAGACACTGCAAAGGCAGCAAAAGATCTCTCGTTCGGAATTCTTCCTCCCACAACTGCCGTAATTGCTTCAAAGAGAGCTGCAGAATTGTATGGGCTCGACATTCTCGGTGAAAGCGTGCAGGACTTGAAGTTCAACTACACTAGCTTTGTGGTTGCAGAAAAAAGAACGGATTAATACCTTTAAGTCGCTACCCTACGCTAGTCCATACCAAATCAAAGATACTGCGCAGCATGCGATGAAACGATTCATCTTCGACGATGAAAGCAGTTGGTATGTTATGTTCTAGATTTATAATTGAGACTTTGTCTGTGCCATATATGGTAATTTCTCCCTGAAACGGAAATTGTTTCTTCGGAATGAATTTCAGGGCAGGCTTGTACGGGTCACTAATGTCACTATATGTACTGGAAGCATAGTCGCCATATTCTTCACCTTCTGGAAGAATGCCGCGTGTTGTGATGCGTAGCTTTTCCTTTGCAAGTCTATATTTCTTGAAATATGAGTCTAGAAGAAATCCTTTAATTCGTGCAGTGTCAGCAAATCCAACCATTTCGTATGCCTTCTTCACAGAAATGTGGTCGTTATAGACAGACATAACTCCTTCAAGTCCTTCGAAATAGAAGACTTTTGCTTTGGTTGGCAACAAGCCAAAGACACCCTCAATATCTGGATATATTGATTTTAAATTTTCTAACCGATCCTCTGCAAGCGTAACTTGCGATTGCGTGTAGCGAAGGAGTTTCGCAGGTCTCTCAATTTGGTAGTAGAGCTTCTTTCCTTTCTGGACTTCATTTACCAGCCCTTTTATGGCTAAGTCGGTGAGAATCTTGTATGTCGTACTTCTGTTAAGTTTTGTGGCAGTCGCGATGGCAGAAGGGTAGGCGCCACCAGTTTCAAGCAAATAAGCATAAATCGCAGTAGCTTTTTCACCCAAACCTGCCTGCTGGAGGCCTTTTAATATTTTAGGAGGTAAATTCATATTGTTACTTTATACGAACAAGATATTACCATAGATAAATATATATTGTAAATAAATGCTAAATCTGTTTATGTTTGATATTTAAGATACACGAATATTAATTACTGTATTTAGATGGGGTTTGACCGTCGTGGTCAAACTTGAAAGAAAAGGAATCGCTCAAATGATCGTTGTGCATAAATCTGGGATCCTTCGCTTCGAAGTTAAGATCGGAACTGATGAAATCAGCACAGTAATTCATGAAATTCAAAGAAGAAAGGTCGCGCTTGCTGCATGCACTCAAGTAAGTATTCAGATAGCTATTCAAGGAAAATACAGAAGAAGCGAAGTGTTACCCAGAGAAGAGACAGCTCGAGGCAATGATTTAAAGAGTGTTCAGTGGCTGTTTGGAATAGAAGAATTATCTTGATTGTAATTGAAGAAGTGTCCGTGGAGAAAGTATTTTCTATTCAAGCAATATTCGAACTTAATTGTGGAATGATTGGGATTTGCGATGTAGAAGAAGTTAAGCAAAAGCTTGATGCGCTATTTGAAGAACTTGAAAGAAAGGGTTTCGAAATTCAATAGGTCTGACAGAGCCGTATTCGATAATTATTTCTGATGCGGCTCTTTTCTTTGCTATGAGGCTATGTAAAAGTAAGAATTAAATTTCTTCTTCAGTGAAAGCGCGCGAGCGTGGTTTCTCGTTATACGGATTTTATTACGGGATTTTATTTCTAGGAGGGAACGGAGTGATTCTTGAGTCTCCGTATTATTTCTGGAATTGTTTGTATAGAGTAATTCCACTTGTTCTGATATGTGATGGTCAAGAGTAACTTCGATTAAGTAGTCCCCAATTGTTGAAATATAATATGCTCGGTCGGAAAACAGTTCTTTTCTATAGTATTGCAACAGGGAACCAGCAAATCTCTTTTGTGTAGTCTTATCAAGTTCAGTATCCCCGCCGACCATCATGAGAAACTGTCGTCCAGACTTTTCGATATTTCGTATTAACTGTTCTTCTGTGTCTGGACGAGCTACGTAGAACCAGTAGTGTGGATCATATGCATAGAGTGGTTCAGATACCGGAATGCGTGTGAGTAAAAGACTTTGTGCGTGTCCCCAAAATGTGTCGAGAGTCTTCGAGTTTGAAAACGTGAACGAAACACTTTCTTTCTCATGAAGTGAAAGCATCTCTGGCATATATGGAGAGTCGAGATATGTAGCAGAGATTTGTGACAATGCTTCTTGCATACGACCAATCCAGGCAGTGTTCAGAGAGACAGTCTTTTTGTACAAGATAATTACTTCTTCTTTCTTGAGTGATCGGAGTGCTGCATAGAATCCTTGTTTGGTCAGATGTGGCTTTTTGGTTCTGAGTAACGCAAGGAGTTCGGAAGTGCTTTTTGGGCCGGTAGATAGAAATTGGATAATAAAATCCGAAGACTCTTTTGGAGAAATTATATCCATATAGGCTTTATTATACTACACAAAGTAAAATAATACTTTACTTTCTGCACAAATAAACCTTAATTTATGACAAATATTTATATATATGTAAAATTGTGAAAGGGTACATTCAACTCTCAATTGCACCACTCCAGATTTCTAAAGGTGTCCTGTATCC
>CAJEYI010000003.1 GCA_903994795.1 uncultured bacterium | reverse complement strand
GACGTGGCGTGTATACGCGATGTTGGGGTGGCAGATTCCGGTTGATCTCCCGCACGATTGTTGAGTGCGGACGTCCGAGACGCCGTGCGATCGAACGCACCGACTCCTTATGCCAGGCGCCACGTTGTATTTCCTCGCGTTCTTCTATTGTTAATTGCTTGTGTGCCATATCCGCTATATTAGCGGAGTGGTGCAATTACTTGTTGAACTAACAAAATGTGGTGTGGATAAGTCTTAAAATCTTGTTGTGGCTTTTTTGCTACTTCCCCGTCTTCCCAGCTCTCCACGCGTCTATGTCTTTATGATTTCCTGTCTGAAGAACTTTTGGAACTCGGTATGATTTCTTTTCCCACGCGATTGATTCAGGACGAGTAAAGACTTCATGTGCTGCCACGCGTCGTTCCTCGATAGATTCATCCTTTCCTAGTACTCCTGGTAACCGTCTTGTGACTGCGTCTACAATTGCCATCGCTGGAACTTCCCCACCAGTAAGCGTTGCTTCTCCAACTGAGTACGTAAATATCTTGAGCTTCTGGCCGTTTGGAGCAAATGTCTTAAGTATTTGAAATGCACGCTCATCAATTCCTTCGTATCGTCCACAAACTAGTACTACGTCATCAAACTTTCCGAGCTTGTCCGCCTCTGTGTTTGTAAAAGGAGTTGCTCCAGGCACAAACCACACAAGTGCAATTTTTGGTGCAATCTTCTCAGAAACCTTGGTCTGTGGGTTCTTAACTGTCTTTGGTTTTGATCCTGCAAGAGCCTTCTTCACAGCCTTCACCACAGGAAGCGCAGTCATTACCATACCGGGACCACCGCCATAGGGACGCTCGTCTACTTTCCCCCATTTATTATCGACGTATGTGCGAGGGTTTTGATATGCGACACTGATTTTCTTTGCTGCTCGAGCACGGCCTAAAATAGACGCATTTAAATACGGCTCGCAGGCTTCCTCAAAGAGCGTTATGAGATGGAATCGAAGCATAGTGGAATGAGCTCAAATACTATCAGTATTCAAAAGGTATTCCAACTTTTGCACCAACTTTGTTGTTCCAATCAATTTGCCGAGAGTATTGAGCGGCAGAGACTGAATTTTCCTCAAGTAGTCGTGCAATCGGCACAGCAAGACCGTCGATAGTATTCATCATATGATTGAATTTCTGATCCAAATCGTCTTGTCTTTTAATTAGGGTTTTATTGCTAGCAATGAGCGGTGCAATATGAGCTGCGAGCTCGTTTCTCAATTGTTCATTAAGACGAATTTCCAACTCAGTCATATCATCTTTGGTAGCCATGTTTGCAACCAGCATTGCCACATCTGCCTCATGATCTTCTTTAATTACATAGTTCTTTAAATCGTACTTCTTTGCAAAAGCTTCTGATGCTTTCTTGGTTATAAAAACTTTCTTAAATCTTGTGAGGTCTTGCTCGGTTATCATTACACTCAGTATACCAACCCGAGATGAAATAATTCTGTGGACAGTCTGGAGTTTTTCTGAGTTTTCGACTTTCTGGGAAACTGTTGTGGACTAACGCCCGAGCTCATCAACCACTTGATCGACACTTTTTTCTTCGTGCTCAAGTCCCACACGCTTTCCACCAACTGGTTCGTTGATCTTGAGGTTTACGCGAGCATTATGCTTCATTCCCACTACACGAAGTAGTGTACGGAGAGCTTTTGCGATGTTTCCATCACGACCGATAATCTTTCCCATATCGTCTGGATGCACGGTGAGTGTGAGGAGTACACCCATTTCGTCGACAGTACGTGTAATAACGACGTCGTTTGAATTATCTACTAGTGCTTTTACTACTTGTTCGAGGAATAGCTGGTCTTGGTCCATAGAGTTCAGAGTTTACAGAATACGGATAAAGAATTAAGACATCAGTGCGAAGCTGCGCTTCGCACTCAGCCGTGGGCTTATTCAGCCGCAACAGCAACTTCTTCTACAGGAGCTTCTTCGCTAGGAGTTTCTTCTGCTACTTCAGCAGGTGCTTCTACTACTTCCTCAACAGGGGCTTCGGCTGCGGCCTTTGCAGCTTCTGCGGCAGCCTTTTCTGCTTCTACCTTTGCGGCGGCTGCTGCGGCAACTGCTTCAGCTTCCTTTCGAGCCTTTTCCTCGTTTGCCGCTACGTTCTTCTCAAGATTCTTCTTTGAGACAACTGCGTGCTTCTTTCCTTCGTATACACCTTCCTTGATAAGGAGGTTCATAACGCTTGGTGAGATCTGAGCGCCTTTAGCTACCCATTCCTTCACCTTTTCAGCGAGGACGGTAGTTGCCTTGGTTTTTGGGTTATAAGAACCAACGAGGTCAACGTACTTACCAGCTTTTGGGCCAGAAGTCTTCTCAAGCACAGCAATACGAAAAGCCGGGTCGTTCTTTCGGCCAATTCGCTGGAAACGGATCATCAACATAATGAGGAGTAGACTACCAGAGTACCCATAAATAATCAACTAGTCCCACACAGACGGCACATAAGGTAAGATATGTGTATGAAGTATTGGATTAACAGATTCTCGCACCCATTCCGGGGATTGAAGTATGCGCTTATACATGACGAGGCCATTCAGATCGAGATAGGACTCGGTATTATTGGACTCCCCATCGTTTATTTCCTATTCCATCTTTCTGCTAATGAGATGCTCCTACTAATCTTCTGCTGGTTCTTTGTAATGGTCACCGAGCTTCAAAACACTACAATCGAAGTGGCGCTCAGCAAACTCCACCCTGAGCACGATGAAGCGATTGGACGTAGTAAAGATTTAGCTGCAGCGGCTGTTGTGTGGGCTGCAGTGTTTGGACTTATTTGCCTTGGCTTTATTTTGATTAGGAAATTTTTATAGAAGAGCAAGCAACCTTGATGCAGAAAGTTCGGAATCTGCTAGAGTATAAGAAATGCAAGACACTACCTACGCAGGCCAGCAAACATACGTCGGGCCAATTTCAATGACTGCCAAGGGCATGGGGTTTTTCAAGTTCCCTGTCGAGGACGACGAGACCCTACAAAAGAATCCGACTGCCGCACCCCGAGAAGACCTCTTCATTCCTGCAAAGGATGTGCTGGGTGCATTTCCTGGTGACGTTGTGCGTGTGGTGTCTGTGGGAATGGTTGAAGATCCGAGGACTCGCGCGAAGCGCGAGAATGGAAAGGTGGTGGAGATTGTAAGTCGCGCACGTGAGACATTCGTTGGAAAACTCATACCAGACGAAAACGCTGGAGCGCCACACGGACAAGTCCTCATGATTGCTGACTCAAAGAAAATGTACACGCCGTTTATCGTCCGTGGCGAAAACCTCCCTGTCGGTTTTAAAGTCGTACTTCGTTTCAAAGGATGGCTCGAACCAACTGACCAAGCTCCTGCACTTCCATGGGGTGTGGTTGAAGAAGTTATCGGTGCAGCAGGTGTACACGAGACTGAAATGCGCGCACTCGCACTCTCGCAAGGATTCCATTCTGACTTCCCGCCTGGCGTAATTTCTGAAGCGAAGAAGCTAGAAGCAACTGACGAGACTGGAGGCAAGGCAATGATTGCAAAGGAAGCTGAAGAAGGAATTGCATCTGGACGCCGAAAAGATTTCCGTGATACGCATACATTCACCATCGATCCATTCGATGCGAAAGACTTTGATGACGCGCTCTCAGTGAAATTCCTAGAGAACGGAAATATCGAAGTGGGAGTACACATTGCGGATGTGTCATTCTTTGTACGTCCTGGTACCTCTATCGATGACGAGGCACAAAATCGTGCGACCTCTGTATACCTAGTGGACCGTACGATTCCAATGCTTCCAGAAGTACTCTCAAATAACCTCTGCTCACTTAATCCGCACGAGCCACGTCTCGCGGTATCAGCAGTTTTTGAGCTAAATCAAAATGCTGAAGTGCAGAAGAAATGGTTTGGCGAAACAGTCATTCACTCTGACCGACGATTTACATACGAAGACGCACAGGAAGTACTCGACACTGGTAAAGGCGATATGCGTGATGAACTTGTTGCAATTGCTGCACTTGCTCGAAAGATTCGTGAGCGACGTGTCGCAAAAGGTGCAATAGCATTTGATACTGCAGAGATAAAAGTCTTGCTCGACGAAAATGGCAAACCAATCAAAGTCGTCCTGAAGGAACGAAAGGAAACCAACCTGCTCATTGAAGACTTCATGCTTCTCGCAAACGAGTCAGTTGCTGAGCACCTAGCAGAAGAAACAAAGAAAGCAAAACTCGAGAGTGCAGTTATATACCGTGTGCACGATCAGCCAAACCCAGACAAAATCGAAGACCTTACACAATTCCTGAAAGTCATGGGGTACAATCTCGAGTCAAAGCTTGGTCACGTAAAGGGCACGGACTTAAATAAACTTCTTGCAGAGACTCAAGGAAAACCAGAGGAATATTTAATAAAGACTGCAGCACTTCGCTCAATGGCCAGAGCCACATACACTACGCGCAATGCCGGGCACTTCGGTCTCGCCTTTGATTTCTACACCCACTTCACTTCCCCAATTCGCAGATACCCAGACCTCCTTACACACCGCATGGTGAAGCACTTCTCAGATGGCGAGAAAGTTACACAAGCAGAACTCAATCAACTCGATGCGCTCGCACTTCACTCAAGCGAACGAGAAGTTGCAGCCTCAAATGCAGAGCGTGACTCAGTGAAGATGAAGCTCGTGGAATTCATGGAAGACAAAGTTGGTCAGGAGTTTGATGCAGTGATTAGTGGTGTGTCTGATCGTGGTCTCTATGTAGAACTCAAGGAAACTCACGCAGAAGGTATGGTGAGCGTACGAAATCTCGGCGATGACTTTTTTACCTTTGATGAAAAGCGATACCGACTTGTCGGAAGTCGTACACAAAAGCAGTACTCACTTGGTGATCCTATACGTGTGAAGCTTGCGGCCGTGCGCATGTTTGAACGGGAGCTAGATTTCACATTGGTTGTATAATAGCTGAATGAAAGTAGTAGATAAGATTTCACAAGAAGCGAAAAATATTTTATACGAACGAAAAGTTCGCTCTGTAGAGATTCAACCAAAGACTAACTACAACGTTCCGTATGTGTGCCAATTTGCAAAACCAGAACATGCTGAGCTGAGTCTGAAGAAGGAGCTAGCACCGATAAATGACCCTCACTGGAAAGAGACTGGTGCACAGTCCCCAGAACGATACGCGGAGTGGGCTTTCACCATGTGTGGCATGGCATCAGCAGCAATGGCTCTAGAGTATTTTACTCACAAAAGAATTCCACCTGCTGAACTTGCAGAAGACGCATTGAAGTCAGGAGTGTATGCAGTAGAGAAGGATGGGCTGTCTGGAATGAAGTATCAAGAATTTGCTACATGGATCCAAAAGCATAATTTGAAAGCTGCCGTGTACAGCAAGCTAAGTATCAAGGGTATTGAGTATGCATTATCTAAAGGCAAACTTGTTATTGTCTCAGTTAACCCAAATATACGAGGCCACAATACAGCACCTATCGAGCAAAAAGGTGGACATCTCGTCTTGGTCACTGGATATAATTTGCGTGACCATACAATAACAATAAATAATCCTTCAGGGTTTGTGAGTATGGATACACAAATTAATCACACTCTCCCTATTGGGGAATTTAAGAGTTTTTATGCCGGACGAGGTATTGTTATCTCCCCTGAAGCGTAAGTTTATGCGTCGTTAATGCGACCAAGTGCGAGTGCGTACGCAGCTTCCCTAAGTGTGCAGTTTCGGTCAAGTGCGAAGTCAGCGACGTCGCGATATGCGTCATGCATGGTTTCTTCGAGTCGTTCTGCGACTCGTTCTTTCGTCCATGTTTCTCCTGAGCGATTCTGCAACCATTCGAAATACGAGACGGTTACGCCGCCGGCATTTGCTAGCACATCTGGCACAATCACCACACGTCGTTCTGCGAGTGATTCATCAGCCTCCGGAGTGATCGGACCATTTGCAATTTCAAGCACGATACTTGCCTTTACGCTTTCGACGTTATCAAGCCGAATCTGTTCCTCGAGCGCTGCAGGAATTAAAATGTCTGCTGACATACCAATAATCTCTTCTGCATCATACTGCGCATGAGAAAATGGTTCGTCTGCAAACTCTGTATCGTTCAATGACTTCCCCGCGTCTTTCTTTTCGAGAACCTTTTGCACATCAATACCTTCGGGATTTCGAAGTGCGCCTTTACTGTCTGACATTGCAACAACCTTCGCTCCTAAGTCCGAGAGCAGTGTAGCCGCTCTCGCTCCTGCATTTCCTGTGCCTTGTATGCTGACGGTGAGATTTGTAATGTCTCGGTGCTGATCTGCAAGAAGAGCATCGAGTACAGCAATCGCGCCATCAGATGTCGCAGTGTCACGTCCAACTATGCCACCCATGTCGAGCGACTTTCCGGTGATCATGGCTGGTGCCTTTGTTCCCGTGATGCGTTCGTATTCTTCAAGCATCACTCCCATGATGTGCGAATTTGTGTACACGTCTGGAGCAGGTACATCAAGCTCCGGCCCCAAGTGTTCTACAAACGCCTGCACGTATGCCCGCGCAATTGCATCAAGTTCATTCAGTGAAAGCTTCTTTGGATCAACAGCAACACCACCCTTTGCACCACCAAACGGTATGTCCACCACTGCACACTTTATGGCCATCATCGCTGCAAGTGCAGATACTTCGTCTTCATCAGCGTCTGGATGGAATCGTATACCACCTTTATACGGACCACGAGCATTTGAGAACTGCACACGGTATGCCTGAAATGTCTGAGTAGATCCATCATCCATAGTGATAGAAAGCGGAGCCTTCAATACCCGGTCTGGAGTGAGAAGTCTGTCGACAGTCTCCTGCGAGTATCCGAGGAGTGCTGCAGCGCGGTGCACATTCATTTTAAAGTAGTCAAAGGCGGCCATGAGGGGTTAAAGATTATTGTAATGCTATAGATACGTAAGGATACTACGTTTTATTTCATATGCGAGTGTGTATAAAACAGCGACACGCACATGACCGGATTGTCAGCGCGTGCATACAAAAGACCTATTGAGCCCTAGTCAGGGCTGCAGAAGAAGCTAGTTTCAGTCATTTCTTCTTCAAAATGAAGCCTATAATCTTCTCCGTCAAATTTAATTTCTTCATGTTCCCGTGACAGATGGCACATCATAGGAAATGAAAAATGCGGACCCTTGAAGAAGGGGCTTACTTTCTTCGCGCATACTTTGCACGTAAACATGGACACTTGCATGGGCAGCCCCTCCTTTCTGGTGTTGAACAGTTATACCCCAAGTATTAAACAAAAGCTACCGTATAAAAGTTTCACTACTTCGCTACCGTGACTGCATCTTCAAATTTCACTGAGAGTAGTTTTGAAATACCATCTGCGCCCATGGTGACTCCATACAGAATTCCGGCACGGCTCATCGTCTCGCGATTGTGCGAGATCACGATGAGCTGAGAACGCCTTGCGAGATTCTCAATCATGTCGCCATAGCGGCGGCTGTTTGCCTCGTCGAGCGCAGCGTCTGTTTCGTCCAGTATAAGGAATGGCGGTGGATTCACCTGACTCATTGCGAATATGAGCGCAATGGATGTAAGCGCACGCTCGCCACCTGAAAGCTGCATAAGCGACTGCACGCGCTTCTTTGGAAGCCCCACGGAGATATCAATGCCTGGCTTGCCTTTCATGACAGGACGAGGCATGCCTTCATCAAATTCATCCTCTTCATCGTCATTCGCAACTGAAACATCTTCAAGAATAAGCTTTGCAGTTCCACCACCAAACATAAGCGCGAAGAATTCTCCAAATGATGCATTAACTTTATGTAGACCTTCATTGAAACTTTTCGTGAGCTCCTCACTAAGTTCAGAAATAAGCTCATGGAGACCGAGTGCTGATTTTGAAAGGTCTTCGAGTTCTCGCGCGAGATACGCCTCGCGCTCAACAGCGTCTTTGTGTTCTGTGCGCACATCCTCACCCGCGCCACCAGCTTCCTCGACACGGATCTTAAGTCTATCTATTGCACGTCTACGATCTTCCTGTACGCGACGATCTTCTTGTGGAAGTTCTGTGAGCTTCTCGTATGCAAGTGCAGGAATACCCACAAGCGCTAGCGCTTCATTTCTTTCAACCACATACGCCTCGTGCTCCATCGTGAGTGTTTGGAGTCTTGCTTCGAGTCTCGCAATCACACCTTCCTCCTGCGCCTTAGCTTCTGCAGCAGCGAATACCTTGTGACGTTCTTCGCGTCCAGTTTCTTCATAGGCAAATACTGCCTCACGTGCACGTGCGAGCGCATTTCGGGCTTCATCAATATGACGTGCGAGTTCTGTGTCTTTGGTGGTGAGATCCCTCATCTGATCCTCGTACCCATACACAGCTGTCTCCTCCTCTGCGAGGAATGTTTCAGTCGTTGATGCAAATCGCTCAAAGAAAACTGCAATAGTATGACGGACAGATAGTAGCGCTGCACGGATTGACTCAGGAGCAGCTGTGTCTGAAATACTGCACTGTGAATCAAGTTCTTTTCGCAATGACTCGAAGTCGTCACGTGAGATTTTAACCTGAATGTCTTTTTCTCGTGCGACTTGTAGGCTACGTCGTTTTGCAGACTCGAGCGAACCTTCCATGCGTCCGATTTCTCGAGAGAGTTGAGCTCGCTCGTTTGTGGCCTTATCGAGCTCTCGTTCTGCTGTGCGTACTGCTTCAGTGCGTTTTATACCCTCTGTGTCGTGAGTGGTTCGCTCTTCAAAGATTGTGAGCTCTGCTTCTGCTGCCGCGAGCCGCTCCGCGGCTCGCGCCTTATCTTCATGTGCCTTTTTCTTTTCAACTTCAAGATATAACTCCTCAATGGCAAAATACTGAAGGTATGCATTCTGAAGCTCTTGTCGAAGACTATCTGCTCGCTCAAGCCTCTCGACCTGCTTACTCAAGAATTTTATATGCGGAGCAATTTCCCGGCGAAGTGCCTCCACTTGCTTTACATTCTCCTCAGTCTTTTCAAGCTTGCGTTCTGCTTCCTGCTTCTTGAACTCAAAGACTTTCAGTCCAAGTGCATCTTCAAGCATTGCACGGCGCTCACGCGGATGCGCTAGAAGTATTCGGTCGGCCTCACCTTGAGAAATTATGTGATGACCGGTCTCACCAATGTTTGCACTTGCGAGAAGTTCTTGGATATCTCGGAGGCGTGCTTTGGAGCCATTTATTGAATACTCACTTGTTCCGTCTCGGAACACTGCACGCTCAATAGCGACCTCATCAAAATCGAGCTTTGGGAAAATCCGTACCGGACCCTGCGAGGCACCATTTCCTCCGTGTGGACGTGTATGTGGCGTATTATCAAAGACTATCGCTACCGCAGCACGATTCGCGCGAGGAGCCATATTTGAGCCTGCAAAGATAAGATCTTCGCTTCTCTTCCCACGCATGGACTTCATTGACTGCTCTCCGAGTGCAAAACGAAAGGCTTCCGCAACATTTGATTTTCCTGATCCATTTGGACCAACAATGGCCGTGGCTGCCGACGAGAAGTCCAGCACGGTTTTCCGTGCAAATGATTTAAATCCCGCTATCTCTAAGCGCTTCAGCATTTGTCCTCATTGTACCAAACTCTGAGGCAAACACTCTTCAAGTTTATGTATGACTGTGTATCACGGACCACTCCGAGGATTCACAAAGCCGAGTTCAATATTTGCAAGAATTAAAGGGTTTTCCACGTACCCCATTTCCGGCAAGTTCTCGGTCTCGACCGCAAGCGATACTGCTTCGCGAATGTTATAAGCAAGTTCATTTAGAGTCTTCCCTTGCACGAAGACTGCGAGATCTGTACACGTCGCTACGAAGTACGCTTCATCCTCAAACACTTGCACCTGAATAATTCTTTTTTTCTTTTCTTGTAGGCGATATTCCAACATATAAAATGCGTTAACTAGTAACTCTCACGTAACTAGTCTGGCATTTTGATGCTGAAGAAAAACTAAAGTCGTTCTAAAGTTTTTCTGAGTTTTCGACAATTACCACTTCTGTGCCCTGCTTTTTTTACTACCACCCCGTCTTCTCGAGTGCTGCCTGTGCTGCTGACTGTTCTGCTTCCTGCTTTGACTGTCCTTTTCCACGAGCGATTTCGTCATTCTTTAAAAAGACTCCGACAGTGAACTGCTTGTTGTGATCTGGTCCGACTTCCTGAAGAGTTTTGTAGCTTGGAGTTGTTCCACGCTTATCCTGCGCAACTTCCTGGAAATGACTCTTTGCATCCTGCCATGAACGCGTTTCGATTACGCCATCAATCTTTTCATAAAGATGCTTTGCAAGAAATGCCTCCACAACGTCATAGCCCTGATCAAGATAAATTGCACCGAGTAGTGCTTCGAACGCATTCGCAAGAATAATCTGTCGAGCACGCCCCGTGTCTTTGCTTTCACCTTTCGAAAGAAGAAGCATATCGTTTAGTCCAAGTGTCTCAGCAACTCCAGCAATCGATACAGTGTTCACTAGCGAAGCCCGGTACGCAGTTAGTTCTCCTTCGTCTTTCTGAGGAAACTTAAGGAAGAGGAAGTGTGTAACGGCTAGCTCAAGAACAGCATCTCCAAGGAACTCTAGACGCTCGTTATGTGTAGATATGAGGCCACGGTTTTCATTTAAATAGGAGCGATGGGTAAGAGCCTCAACGAGGAGATTGAGGTTTTTGAAGCTCACACCAAGCTTTGCAGCATAGGGGGCGAAATCGGGCATGTGGATATCTTATACCAAAAATGGGTAAAAAAGCGAGGGGCGAGTTGGGAGCATGTCCTCGGCGTTACTCGTCCCGCGGCTCAGCACAGTCGCATTTTAAGATTGTCGCGCAACTCCAATCACAATGCTCCGCCTTCGGGACTGCGTTACTCGAGGCACGCTGACGTAACTCTTAACGCGTCTTTACGGGTGTTTTATCGAGAAGGCGCTGCACAGCTGAGGTGACAATTGGAAGCATGTCGTCATAGAAATTAAGATCGAGAATATCAGTGAGTCGGAACCATCGCACATCATCGAGACCTCCCTTTCCTTCCTGGAGTTTGAGTGGCACATAGTCTGACTTCGCAAGGAAGTAGGTGACGTGCTTTCGGAATTTTCCTTTCTCTGGATGTGATGCAACATATTCATTCTCACCAACTTTCCCTTCGATTTCAATATCAATACCCATTTCCTCTTTTATCTCTCGAATAGTACCTTCTTCAAGAGTTTCGTTTGCAATCTCAGGAGCGTCACCAATCTTTCCTTTCGAAAGAGTCCAGTGTCCAAACACATCGTGCACAAGCGCAAGGAAGTACTGACCGTCCTGCATAGCATACACAATTGCTCCTCCAAGCTCTTCGACAGGAAGATCCTCACGACGAACAGCCTTGCTCTTCTTTCCGGTCTCGTCCTTTCCTGGTTCACCCATTTCTTTATAGACAGCACCAAGCACACCGTTTACAAAACGCCCTGACGAGTCTCCACCAAAAATCTTTGCTAATTCAATTGCCTCATTTATAGCAACCTTTGCGGGTACCTGCGTACGGTCAGCAAATAAAAGCTCAAAAAGGCCTATACGAAGGATATTACGGTCTACGGGCGCAATCTTTTCAATTGGCCAGTCCGGCGCAGCCTTCCCAATTACTAAATCTAGATCTTCACGCTTTGCGAGTACGCCCTGGAGGAGTTGTTCCATAAAGACCTTGTCCGTTTCTTCACCTCCAAACTCGTCGACATTTCGTGCGAGCATCTCTGGTGCCTCTGTATCAGGAGCATTCGAAGTATCCCACTCAAAGAGTGTCTGGAGTACTACTGATCGGGCTAGGTGGCGGTTGGCCATATGAAAGAGCTATATATGAGTATGTATGACACAGCACACCCGCGCAAGAGCGCGGGTGTGTGTATAACTTTTATGAAAAACGAATTAACGAAAACTATGAGCTTTTTGCTGCTGGTCCTGCACCTCCTCCCATTCCACTTCGTGATCGTGCGCGACCTGTACTCATGCGTCCGAGTAGTCCCTGTGACTTCTTGTCGCTCTTTTCCTGAGCCATGTGCTTCTCAGCGTGAACTGGTTCTTTTGCACCTTCTGCATGGATGTGTTCGCGCTTGTGAGCAGCCTTTTTCTTGTCCTTTAGTTCTTCTTTGTGCATTTCTTTCTTAGAAACGATCTGGATACCTTTATACATTCCTGTCTTTTCATCGAGACGGTGTGGAAGGCGGAGGTTACCCGTCTTTGCATCGGTTACGATAGTAGTCCCCGTGAGCGCGTGGTGGCTACGGCGGTTTTTGCTATGAGAACTGGTGTGGCGCATTCGTACTGACATGTGTAATACCGTACCATGCGGGGATAAAAAAGGCAAAACAATATGATTCCGCGGTGTTCTGCATAATGTGAAATTTGCAAAATACAAAAGTAGTGGTATTATGAGTATACCAATGAAATCCTCCACTACTTCATACTCACTACTTATTCTCCCAATTCTAGGTAGCGTACTTCTCTACTTCTTCCTCATGTGGGTGTTTGGAATTGTGTGGGTAACACCCGAAAACCTTTCCCCTATTGTTACGCCAATTGCAGCAACCTCGACCCCATCCACTGCGACTCCTCCCATAGTCACGAGCCTTGGAGACATTCACTACATCGAAGTCATCGATGGGTGCGCTTGGGACTATACTGGCACATGCGTTAACTTGCGATCAGGTCCGGGCGCGCAATTCCCCGTTGTCGAGCGACTTCGCACAGGAGTAGTACTGAAAGTCGCGAGCACCGTCACTATCGATGGGCACGACTGGTACAAAATAAATCCCGGCGCCGACATTCGCTATGCCGAGCGCATCACTAGTGACTGGTATGTATATGCAGATGCGGTGCAACTCTTCTCTGATACAGGTGATGAGAACGTTCCGGTAGGTACGGTTGCAACAACGACCAAACGAATTGTTGTCGACATATCAAAGGAACAACTTTCTGCATACGATGGCGAGACACTTTTCATGCGGGAACCGATTTCAACAGGACTTGAATTCACACCAACACCTCACGGCACCTTTTCGATATTTAGAAAGACACCAGCGCGATACATGCAAGGACCACTTCCAGGCGTAAGTAGTCAGGTATATGACTTGCCTGGTGTGCCGTGGGATTTGTATTTCACACGCGACGGAGCAGTCATTCATGGTGCATATTGGCATGATCAATTTGGAAAACCGTGGTCACATGGTTGCGTAAATCTTTCACCTGCAAATGCAAAGAAACTCTACTACTGGGCAGACATCGGCACACCTGTAATTGTGCAGAATTAATTCGTCTTCATCTTTCTTGCAATACTAACCATACCTGACACAATGCTCGCATGATCCCACTTATACCTGCGTCCCTTCCGCCAGTAAGCTCAGCGCCTTCTGCGATTTCAATTCCTGCACACATCGCACAAGTACCGTTCTATTCGCAGTTTGCAGATATTCAGTCAACAACATGGCAGAAAGTCGGATGCGGCGTTACAAGCATGGCAATGGTGATTGATTTCTATACCCCAAAAGAAGTCACCGTTAATTCCCTACTCAAAGAAGCAGTTGCAGCAGGCGCATATGATAAAAATGCTGGATGGAAACACAAAGACCTTATTGCTGTCGCAAGGACACATGGACTCGATGGTTCTAGCTATGATTTAAGTGGTAAAAACTCGACTACGGCTTTCGACACACTTTCTTCCTACACTAAGGACGGCCCCGTGATAGTTTCTGTGCACTATAAATTCGACCCAAAGAATCCTATTCCACACATGGTAGTTATTGACGGTATCAGCAATGGAGTTGTGTACTACAACGACCCAGCAGCGAAAGGCGGCCAGAAACAAATATCAACAGATGCCTTCCGAAAGGCATGGAAACAAAAGTTCATCGTGATGCGTCCTGCGAAGTCTACGACTGCGTAATTCTTTTCAGATACGAGCGACGATGCTCTTCGCATAGTCCGTGCAAGGTGATAGCGTCGTAGTGAGCTTTTGTCCCGTATCCCTTATGCTTTTCAAAATTATAGGCAGGAAATCGCAAGGCCACCTCATTCACCATGTGACGATCCCGAACGACTTTCGCTGCTACTGAGGCGAGCATAATGACCGGAATAATTCCGTCACCCCCAATCACCGTTTCCTGCATGTACTCCTTTGGAGCATGGAGGGACCCATCAAGAAACACTTTTCCCTGCACGGTTTCCGAAATTCCAAGGAGTGAACCGAGTGCAGTATCGAGTGCATTTTGAATCGAAGGCACAATCCCACCCGTATCGATCATCTGCGCGCTTCGAAGCTCAACACTAAATGCCACAGTGCCTTTCGCAACCTCTTCCTCAAGCAACCTGAATAACACTTCCCTTTTCTTTTCCGAAAGCTGCTTCGAATCATTCAGCCCAGGAAAAGCTCCGAGCACGTCGAATCCTTCTTCCACACGAACTACACCCACCGAAACCGGGCCCGCAATCGGCCCACGGCCCGCCTCATCAATTCCAATAATCACTGACATCTCGAAATCATAGCAGATGGAAATTTTATAATTACTTCTTATGTCTCGCATTCCTGAATCAACATTCAGAAAATATGTTAAACTTGCTAATATGTTCAAACACGGAACAAGGAAAAGTCTGACCTATTTAAAAGAGAACCGGGTACTAATTACAATTGTTGTGTTTAGTCTTATTTTATTCTCCTGGTATGAAATTTTACCAAGTATTACTCGAGCAACTTGCTCAAAGGAAGCAAGTAAATTAGCAAGCGGGAGGGATGAAGGTGCTGATTTTTTGAAAAATCAAAGCATATATGACATTGCTTATCAGTCCGCGTACGAAGAATGCCTGCACGGACATGGATTACAGAAATAATAATTGCGATTAAGTCTACATCGTTGTATAATTAATCTATTGGTAGTCCATGCCATTAATTTGGACCGCGCATATCTCTCCATGGTGGAGTAGGTAACTTGGGAAATCTGCGAGAAACCACATGACCTGCGCGACTAATTGCAAAAAGCGATTGGGAGATTTCATTCAGCCCTTGGGTTGGATCAAAACTCCGACTCGCTTTTTTATTTGCTTAGTCAGCTACGAAACGGCACGGGGCCACTACTAAGTAACGCAAACAAATATGATATACAGCAACAAAATTAGCAACGCAATAAGTTTCTCAATAGAAACTCACGAACTAAACCAGAAACAAAAGCGAAAAGGAAAAGATATCGCCTACATCACTCACCCACTCACCGTTGGCCTAATTCTTTCCCGAGCAGGAGCGAATGAGGATACAGTTGTAGCGGGAATACTTCACGACACCATTGAGGATAGTGTGCCTGAACATAAAGTGACGTCAGGGGTTATTGAAAAACATTTCGGTCCGTATGTCGCAGAACTTGTCTTAAGCGTTACAGAAGAAGACAGGAGCCTTTCTTGGGAGGCGCGCAAACAAATAGCGCTTGGGCACATCCAGCATTTCTCAAATGAGTCAGTCCTCGTGAAGTCAGCTGATGTACTCAGCAATGTAACCGAACTACTCGCTGATTATGAACAAGATGGTGACGAGGTGTTTATGCGCTTCAACGCAGGAAAAGAAGTGACTATTCAAAATCAAAAGCGAGTAATAGAGGCACTTCTAAACCGCTGGTCCGAGAGTCCTCTTGCAGAAGACCTCAAGGGTTTGCTGACCAAACTGGAAAAACTTACTCCCCCTGCGGAGGATGGTCGAAGACTTATCGCGCTCGTTAGCACTGCAGAAAAATCAGAAGATAAAATAGTTAAGGAATTTATGGGTCAAGTCACGCAAAATATACCAGCTTCTGTCGGAGTAATGCAAAAGCCAACACAATGTGTTCTATGGAATAAACCAGAACTTGTAGAAAGCTGTCCTTTGAAAGATTTCTTTGAGCTAATTCATACGTATGTTCAGGAGAGTCATTTATGGCGATACTTACTTAAATGTCGTGAGTGTGGCCAGCTCTACTTTTTTGAGTTCTATGAAGAAATTGACTGGGTGAATGGAAATGATCCGCAATACACTACCTTTATTCCAGTCGACACTATTGAGGAGAGTCAGCGTCTTAACCAATTTCCGCCACTTGAACTACTGCAATTTTCACCTCGGCTACAAAAGGATTATCCGAGCAATGCTCAAAAACCAAAGATTTCTTGGAAAGGAAAAGATGCATAATTAGTCGCTACGGATAAACTGAAGCGCGTAAATGTGTGAAATTTGGTATTCTTAGTCTATGAGTCGTTTCATCCATCTCCACGCACACAGTCACTACTCGTTCCTTGAAGCAATGCCGAAAGTTGAGGAGCTTGTGGCAGCAGCAAAGAAGAACGGCATGAACGCAGTCGGTCTTACCGATGCCGGCAACATGCACGGTGCAATTGAATTTTTTAAAGCCGCAGAGGATGAGGGTATCAAACCAATTCTCGGTGTAGACACGTTTGTCGCTCCACGCTCACGATTTCTAAAAGACCCGACACTCGACGCAAAACGCGCGCGCATCGTGCTTCTTGCTGAGAATAATATTGGATACAAAAATCTGCTCGCCATTGTGACGAAGTCATACGTAGAAGGATTCTTCGAGAAGCCACGTGTCGACATGGACCTCTTAAAGGAATACCGTGAAGGAGTAATCGCGATCATTCCGTCATTTGCTGGAGAAATTCCACTCATGCTTGCAGCTGGAGATACACAAGGCGCAGCAGCATCACTTGCTACATATAAAAGTATCTTCGTGCCCGGAGAGACTGGCGAAAATCTGTTCCTCGAAATTACCCATCACCCGAGTGTTGCCGGGCACGAAGAAAAAATGCAGAAGGTAATCGAGCTGGCGAAGTCCGAAGAAGTGCCACTCGTTGCTCAGCACGACGTGTACTATTTGAAACCAGGCGACCGCGAAGCATGCGAAGTCATGCGACGTATTCAGCATGGCTCACGCGGACGAAATGAAGAAGAAGATTTTTCATTCATCACAGAAAAAGAAGCAATTAAACTTTTCAAGAGCACACCTGAAGCTATCGATGCCTCGCAGAAAATCGCAGACCGCTGCAACTTAGAATTTGATCTTGGAAAGTGGATTTTCCCAAACATTCCAACGAAGCCCGGGATGACGCATGAAGACGAACTTCGCGAGAAGACATTTGCAGGACTCGTTACGCGTCGAATGGAAGAAACACCAGTCGTTACAGAACGTATCGAGTATGAGCTTGGAATTATTAATAAGAAGGGTTTCGCCCCGTATTTCCTCGCTGTTTCTGACCTCCTCACCTTTGCAAAAAGTGCGGGGATTCTCACTACCACTCGTGGTTCTGCTGCTGGCTCCCTCGTCGGGTACCTCACCGGCATTTCAAACGTAGACCCTCTGTACTACAAACTTCCCTTCGAACGATTCCTCAACCCTGAGCGACCAAAGGCGCCGGACATCGACATGGACATTGCCGACAACAGACGCGATGAAATGATTGCGTATGCGAAGCGAAAGTATGGAGAAGACCACGTTGCACAGATTGGAACATTTGGAACGATGGCAGCACGTGCCGCTGTACGCGACGTTGCTCGTGCGCTTGGTCACTCATATTCTGTTGGAGATAGAATTGCAAAACTTATTCCAATTGGTTCGCAAGGATTCCCGATGACGATTGACCACGCACTTAAGATTGAAAAAGATTTGAAAGCGCTCTATAACGAAGATGATGATGCGAAAGAAGTAATTGATCTCGCACGACAAATTGAAGGATGCGTGCGACATGTTGGAGTGCACGCCGCAGGTGTGGTGATTGCTCCGACTCCACTTATAGAATGGACTCCCCTTCAGCCCGACCCAAAGAGCACCGACGAAAGCAACACGAAACTCATCACGCAGTACGATATGTATTCGATCTCTGACGAATACGGTGGCGTGGGACTTTTGAAATTCGACTTTCTCGGCATTAAAAACCTGGCAATTCTTTCTGATGCACTTCGCAGAGTGAAGGAAAGTTCTGGTGAAATTATTGATATCGAATTCGTACCCATCGATGATACGAAGACATTTGAAATGCTTGCACGAGGTGAGACTGAAGGTGTCTTCCAGTTGAGTGGCTCGGGAATGACTCGATACTTAAAAGAGCTGCAACCTTCAACCATTCACGACATCAACGCAATGGTGGCACTCTATCGTCCGGGACCAATGGATGTGATTCCGGAATACATTGAGCGAAAAAATAATGCGCGACTCGTAAAGTACCTTGACCTGCGCATGGAGAAATTCCTCACAGAGTCATACGGACTTCTCGTGTACCAAGACGACCTTCTGTATTGCGCCGTATACCTTGCCGGGTACTCATGGCTTGAAGTGGATAAATTCCGAAAGGCTATTGGAAAAAAGAACCCCGTAGAAATGGCAAAACAAAAGAAGCAGTTCACGGAAGGTATCGTCGCAAACGGCCAGACAGCTGCGTTTGCTGATAAGCTCTGGCTCCTATTCGAGCCGTTCCAGGCGTACGGTTTCAACAAATGTTTAACTGCAGATACTCAAATATATGACAGCGTGACTGGCACGTATCCGACTATTGCAGAACTACTTACACGTAACACTCCACCTAATGTTGTTTCTCTCAACAAAGATTTCAAGTTGGTTTCCTCGGTTGCTAGCATTCCATTTGAGAACGGTATCAAAGAAGTATTTAAACTTACAACTCAGTCAGGCAAAAATATTCGAGCGACTGCTAACCATCCATTTCTTACACATGATGGGTGGGCACGTCTTGAAGCTCTAACTCCTGGCACTTCGGTTGCTACGCCTAAAAAACTTCCGCTGCCTAACGAACAAGTCTCAGAAAAAATTAGTACATCTGATGACTCAGACATCTTCTGGGATGAAGTCGTTTCCATAATTCCTGACGGTACTGAAATGACATACGATCTTTCGGTGCCTGCACACGAAAACTTCATCGCAAATAACTTCATCGTGCATAACTCCCACGCAGCAAGCTACGGCAAAGTCGCATATCAAACAGCCTACATGAAGGCCAATTATCCATACGAATATATGGCTTCGGTGCTCACTGCTGACGCTGGTGACACAGAATCTATCTCAACATTTGTTACGGAGTGCGAACGCATGAAGATTCGCGTGCTTCCACCCGACATCAACGAATCAAACTCAGATTTCACTGTCGCAATGACTCCTGAAGGAAAAGTCATTCGTTTCGGACTTACCACTATCAAGAACTTTGGCGAAGGCATTTCAAATGCAATTATTTCTGAACGAAACGCACGTGGACCATTCACTTCCCTATCTGATTTTTTGTGCAGAGTTGAATCACGAAATTTAAATAAGAAAGGACTCGAAGCACTCATTAAGTGTGGAGCGCTTGATAAGTTTGCAGACGAAATCGGTGGACGAGAAACTATGATGACACACATCGAGCTCATGCTTGCATTCCATAGAGATGCGACGATGTCTGCTCCGCAGGACTCACTCTTCGGAGCGATGGCGAAGCCATCGCTCGTCCTTCCAAAAGACGAAGGTCATCACACCAAGCTAGCCGACAAACTTGCCTGGGAAAAAGAACTTCTCGGTATCTACGTCTCTGGTCATCCACTCGATGCACACGCAGAAAAAGTCGCTAAAGCTACTATTTCCATAAAAGAAATCCTCGCAGATCCGCACCCAGGCAAAGACCTGATCCTTCCGGTGCTTCTCGCAGAAGTCCGGCCAGTACTTACAAAAGGAGGCGACAAGATGGCATTCGTGCGACTCGAGGATAAGACCGCATCGCTCGAAGCAGTCATCTTTCCGAAGTTATATAAGGAGCACGCACTGCTCGTGAACGCAGGTACCTGTCTACTTGTGAAAGGAAAGGTATCAAGCCGAAACGGCGAAACAAGTTTCGCCGTCGACAACCTCAAAGCCCTCTAACATCATTTCCCTATAGACTCCCTAAATACACTAAGTTTAGACAGTGTTACTTCACCGGAATCTGGTAATTTCTTCAAAGGAATAAAGACGCACTTATCTTTCTTGCTTCCCTGATAATCGATAGCAAAAAAATCAAATATGTTCTTTCCGATTTGTTCTCTCGGAAACCGAAAACCTTGTATACGCTCCCACTTCAGGAATCGTACTGGCTGCGTTATAGATGCATAGACACGTATTCCGTTTTCATCTGCAACTATCACATTTTGGAATAGCAACTCATATATGAAGGCCGGGATAAATACCACAAACAAAATGACACTACCTAGTACCACCAGAATGATCGAGTTTAAGCTACCATATTCCTGGCATCGCAAATCACAATATAAACCAAGTAAAATTGATGCCATTCCAAATAACGCACCGAGCAGAATCTGTCCAAGAACAATGATCTCAATCTTAAGAGTTTTGCGGATTATGAGTTTCTTATCCGTTAGCATTTGGAGTTGACTCAACTGGAGTAGCTTCAGACATTGGAGCTGGTTCTGGAGCTGAAGTTGACGGTACTTCGGCTACTTCGTTTGGATTAGTTCCGTACTTATTTGTGCCTGGCTCTCCTGGCGTACAAAGGAAAACGAGAATAACGATTGCTCCCACAATTGGAACGAGCAAAAGCAATACCCACCATCCTGACTTCCCAATATCGTGAGTTCTGCGAATGAGTAATGCTAAAGATGGTAATAATACTGCAAGACTATAAATCCAGCTTACGTATACACCATTTCCTTGGAGAATAATCCCTAATACGATACTTACTACAATAGAGATAATGATATTCCAAAGAGTGAAGTACCAATACTGCTTTCTGCTGGCCCTACCTTCAAATTTTACGTAATTCTTTAGTGCCTCTGTGTAATAATCGAAACTTTTCATAAATGTGTGCGAGCAAATGTTAAATAAGTAATACAGATAAATAATAGCACTAAAGAGTTCATGAAGCGTTCATATGTGTACAATTTTATGGTATTCTCTAGGCTATGGATTCAACACCTTCAAACCCCGCCTCACTCGAAGAAAAACGTCATACCCTGGCTCATTTACTAGCTGCAGCAGTGCATGAGCGTTTCCCTCACGCAAAGGCGACTATCGGTCCAGCTATCGATAATGGTTTCTATTATGACTTCGATTTCTCAAGCACTGACTCCTCGGACGGTACAGCTGGTCACAAGCACGCAACACCTACCGAGGCTGATTTAGCTGGCCTTGAAGAGACCATGCGTGAACTACTTCCCTCTTGGAATGAAATGCTCGGAACTGAAGTGTCCGAGAATGATGCTCGTTCACGATTTGCAAAGAACGAATACAAGCTCGAGATTATTGACGAGGTCGTAGCTAAAGGCGAAAAGCTTACACTCTACACAGCTGGTGACTTCACGGACCTCTGCCGTGGTGGACATGCAGAGCGTCCTTCTAAAGACATTGCGAAGGATTCCTTCGTGCTCGACCGCATCGCAGGAGCATACTGGAGAGGAAACGAAAACAAACCAATGCTCACTCGCATCTATGGCCTCGCCTTTAATACAAAAGAAGAACTGGAGGCGTATCAGGCACAGCGTGAAGAAGCGAAGAAGCGTGATCACCGCAAGCTTGGGAAGGAGCTCGACCTCTTCACATTCTCAGACCTCGTAGGTTCTGGGATGCCACTCTTTACGCCTCGAGGAAATATCGTTCGCTCTTCAATCATCAACTACTCACGCGAGCTTAACAACGAACTCGGCTTTGGCGAAGTACACACGCCAAACGTAAACAAAGGAGACCTTTTTAAAATTTCAGGCCACTACGACCAGTACAAAGAAGGTATGCTTAGTGTGCATTCCCAGTATGTTGAAGATGAGATGTTTTTGAAGCCAATGAACTGTCCCCAACACACACAAATTTATGCTTCTCAGCCTCGTTCATACCGTGACCTCCCCATCCGATACTCAGACTTCGCAGTTCTATACCGCGATGAACGTCCAGGAGAACTATCAGGACTCACACGCCTTCGCGCGTTCTCTCAAGATGATGGGCATATCTTCTGTCGCGAAGATCAAATCGAAGCTGAAGTAGAAAGCGTACTGGCTGCAATTCAGAAAGCACTAGCAACATACAAGATCGAAGCGTGGATGCGTCTATCTCTTCGCGATCCACAAAATAAGGCAAAATATATTGGAGAAGATGAAACTTGGAACAAGGCAGAAGAAATAATGCGCACACTTCTGAAAGAGAAGAATATTACTTTCAAAGAAGCCGAGGGTGAAGCAGCATTTTATGGTCCAAAGATCGACATTATGGCAGTGGATGCACTTGGTCGTGAGTGGCAGATCTCAACAGTACAGCTCGACTTCGTACAACCAAGTCGATTCCAACTTGAATACACTGCAGAAGACGGCGCAAAGAAAACACCCGTTATGATTCACCGCGCGCTCATTGGTTCTCCAGACCGATTCATGGGTATTCTTATCGAGCACTATGGTGGCGCATTTCCTGCATGGCTCGCTCCAGTGCAAGTGCGCGTGCTACCAATTTCTGACAAACAAGGAGACTACGCACAAGAAGTTCTCACAACACTTAGAGCAGCTGGTATTCGCGCAGAAGTAGACACGGCTAGTGAATCACTTGGAAAGAAAATCCGTGATGCAAAGATGCAGAAGCTTCCCTACCTCCTCGTTGTTGGTGATAAAGAAATCACTGACAAGACCGTGTCAGTTGAAAGCCGTGATCATGGAAAACTCGATGCGTCATCGGTAGCAGACTTCGTTACGAAGATCAGTCAGGAAATAAAAGATAGAGCGTAGGAAACAGAAAAAGCATATACAAATTAGGGTACGCATAGTTTTTTGCTAAAAACTTGCTCACTCTCGCCGGCGTGAATTTGTTCGCAGCCCCCTTACGGCTCACAAATGTCACTCCGGCTCCGAGAGCCCCTAATTTGTATATGCTTTTTCTTCTTTTCTACGAACTCTTTATCCCTCAACTACTGCTAGCGCACGAGTAAGTGCAAGCTTCGATCCTGTAATACCAGGTGAATAGCTTGAGTCCACTGCATTTGTAAGTGCGCCAGTAAGTCGTTCGAGGAATGACGTTGCGCAGTTCTTTGTGAGCTGTGCGATTTCAGGATTAACCTTCGTTCCATCTACACGATTTCGATATGCATCGTCGAGTGCACAAACCACTTGCGTGATAAATGTCTCTGCATCACCTCCCTCTCGTACGATCTGGCGAAGTGTACCGAAGACTGTATCGCGATCACCCTTAAGAAGAGCATCGCAGAAGTCACGCACATCCGTAGAGATAGCAGCTGCTGGAGCTTCTGCACGATTAGTAGGCATGTGCGCTGGTGCGTGCACAGGAGCGTGTGAAGCAATTACTTCGCTCGCAGTGTGATATGTAGCTGGCTCTTCTGCAACGTGATCCTGCACGATGTGAGTCTCAGTGTGGGTAGTCGTGTGCGGAGCAGCTTGTGAGTGCTGTACTTCTGGAATTCGTGAGAGACCCTTTACGATATCATCGATAGTAAGACTCTCGCCCTGAGCAAAGGTTCGGAAACCTTCTGCCGCTGCATATGCAGATGGGTTTGGAGCGTGCGCTGGTGTTGGAGCGTGATTAGTTGCTGGTATGTGATGCACAGGAGCTGGAGCGTGAGCAGGTGCAACGTGTGCTGGCGTTGCGTGAGCATCATGAGCGCCATGAGCTCCATGACCTGCATCCGTTCCATTAAGCATTCCGTTTACCGTAGTACCGAAGTTATGTATTCGGTGATACACGAACGGGATGAGCATGAATAAAATGAGGTATGTAGCGACTGCACAGATGAGTAGAAGAAGTACCCAGTACACCACTGTTCCAACAGGACCTAGATCAAGACCAGTGTATGGAATTTGAGAGAGGTACACCATTGAGGCAACTGGAGCTGACTGAAGTACAGGACGAATAATCTGTCCAGAGACGCCACCGAAGTATCCGCCACTGAAGATTGTACCTCCTCCACCCCCACCTCCACCTCCTCCTCCACCAGTCTGACAGTTTGAAGTACAAACAGCAGGTTGCACAGTGACCGTTACCTGGCATGCAGTATTTAGTGCTGCACCAGGAACAGTTGCTGTGTAGGTAGTTGTTCCAGAAGGCGTAACTGTTGTTGAGCCATTCGCAACTGGAGTTACATTTCCAATGCCGTTATCAATTGAAATTGCAGTTGCGTTAGCAGTAACCCAACTTAGTGTTACGGACTGACCTGGAGTGATAGTTGTGGCATTCGCAGTAAGCTGCACACAGGATGGACCTGGTGGTGGTGGCGGAGTCGTCACGACCTGTACCGAAGTCTGACAGTGTACGCTTCCAACTGCATTTGCAACAGTAGCAATGTATGTAGTGCTCGTTGTTGGGTGCACAATTGTAGAACCAGCAGCAACAGGAGTCACAGAACCCACACCATTATCAATAGTGATAGAGGTTGCGTTCTTTGTCTGCCATGCGAGAGTCACTGCGTCTCCAGCACTTATCTGTGTAGGGGTACCAGTTAGTGAAATACATTCTGGCTGCGCAGGAGGTGGTGGCGGTGGCGGAGTATGACAATCCGGATACGTTCCCGTCTGCCCTGCAGGACATGTGTGCACGACAGGTGGGATTACAACGGGTGGTACGACGATCGGTACAATAACTGGGGGAATGTCTATTGGCGGAGTTGTGTCAGTTGGGGTGTCTACGGGTGGTGCGTTATCACAATCGCATGGAGCTTGTGAGGTTGAGTCTGGAATTGTTATATCTGGACTATCAACAGGAGTAGGATTGTCCGTTAGTGTTGGGACATTATCACAGTTACATGGAGCTTGTGAAGTGGAGTCATAATATGACGTATCTCCTGAAGAACTATCTAGTGGAGTAGGAGTATCAGTTAGGGTCGGATCATTAGCAGTATCAGTTGGACCAAAACTATCATCAAATAAACTAGATGGGTCACCGCCAGAATCTCCTAGAGATCCACTAAATAAATCTCCTCCAACATCTCCTGAGCTTATATCAAACTCATCTGCCTGCGCTTGATGCGGAGAAGTGAGTCCTGTCACATATGCAACACTTGAACCAAGTAAAACAACAAAGAGTATTACTAATACCCCCGTTAATACAGGTTTATGATTTGCAAATATGAAATTAAGATTGATTTTTTTCATGTTTGTGGTGTTTCTAATAATGTTGTAATAAATAATTACTCCTGCCGTAAACGGCGTACAAAAAAGAGTTGAGTCGGCGAACGGATCGATAGCCTGATCCGTTCGCCTGTTCTCAGCTCAGCGTTGCGGACGCACCGTCGTGTAAACGAAGGGCGCCGTCTGAAAGTGCAGTCGACTAGGAAACTGGTCGAAGTTGATATCCTCAGTAGTCGTCGAGTACAGCACGGTGCCATCCTCGAGCTGAATCTCTGAGCAGTCCTTGAAGTGGAAGCCCCCCGATTTGACCTCGGGTGAGACTTCAATCTCCATGAAGTCGTGTCCAGGACCCGGAGCGAAGACGTGGGCTCGGCGATCGTGATACACGTACACGCCGACACCGTCTTCCGACTCAGCCTTGTCAAACGTACACATATGGCATATATGTCCTTTGACCAGGCAGAAGGACGGCGCGAGACCGTGGTGACCCACAATCTCGTAATCATGCCGAACCTTTGTAGTTCTTGCCGGCAGGTAGTTCGCCGGCACTCGGATCGTCACGCAGTCCGGAATTGGGGGCTGCGCAGGCGGGATTTGTGGCGGCAGAGGAGGCGGGGGCGGAAGATGTTTCTCCACCAGCGGGATATTCGTGCAGTCTTCCGCCGAGAACGGCTCGGTATGGTTTGGAAGAAAGTACGCGTACTCGTCGGCTCGAAACTCCCGCGACCAACCGACAGGATCGAAATGATCACCAGGCTGGTGTGAGCCAGGCCTGGCACAGACCATTCGAGACATGGTCTGAGGCCCAGTGAAGCCCTCGGCCCGCGCTTTATGCGGGATAAGAGTCCGATACAGGTCGGGCAAATCTTTCACGTGCCGGACTTGAACGTCCGGTTGATAGTGATTGATTGTGTCCAGCAAGATCTTGGGCGTCAGACATGGCGTGCCTTGAATGTAGGCATTCCCGTCTCTGTCTCGGTCGAGGGAATCTTGAATGAGTCTTGCGACCACAAAATTACCCCGACCATCGTGTTGCCCTGTGCGATAGAACATCGGCATCTCTGCCGACGCGACCGCTTGCGCGGCCCACCCGAAAGTGAGCAGCGCGATGAGGGCGATGAGGATACTCTTCATCGAACTTTTTCCCTTGTTGCGCCGCCCCGGGATGGGACGGCTGGCCTATAGAACATTTCTCCTACCGCGTGTGCGGTCGAGCTCTACCCCATTCGAAACTTACATGATTGCTCATGAAGCCCTCATGAGGAGCTCTACAATTGCAAGACTGGTCGTGAGACTAGCTTCCAAGCGCAGAGCTTCCAACGAGTGTTGCGGTCACAACGAAACGATCACTCTTCTTTCCAAATGAGTCACACGTTGCGAGTGTAAGTGTGTGACCAGATGTGGTAAGAGGAATACCGTCTGAGGTGGCGCTTTGCTGTTGCACGTTTGTTACTGAGTACGTATAGACATGAGTGGAGCTGTACACCTTAATCTCATCTCCTGCACTCAATTTCTGAATTCCATCAAAGGTCTTAAATGCCTTATTGATCACAACAGGTAGATAACTTGAATGTCCAAAGAGAATCACATTTCCTTCCTGATCAAGCGTAGACGACGTTGGGTATCGAGCAGTGCCTGACAGAAGGTATTGATCAAGCGCATCAACATCTGTCGTTGCAGGATTTGAAACTTTAGCAGAAAGTCCGATGCTTGCAATAGTAATCTTCACCGGGAGTTCTCCATTCATATTTAGAGATCCGGCTGAAGCATGTGCCTGCGAAGCATTCTGAGTTTGTGCTGATGCATTCGTATCTGTGTGTGTCGAAGTATCAGGTGTGCCTGTGACCACACTTAGCGGCAATCCAACAGCTAGTGGTGAGTTCCCAAGTGAGACACTTGAATTCGACACGTCGCTACCGATTGTGCTGAAGTCGACGGGATTCGGAACGAATCCCGTGACAAATGCAACACGTACCACTATCAATGTGATGACTAGGAAAAGCACCAAGAAGGTCCCTTTCTTAGCATATGCCTGTTTTCCGGCTCGGATAACACTGACTGTTGTTTGTGCTGCATTCATATGGCCTTCTATATAAATACACCACAATGAAGCAATTGTCAAGGTCTTTTGACATTTTCTTCATAATTGAGTATGACCTATTGACAAAGGTATTTGAGTATGTTAAATATAAGTTACATATGACTTCGAATGTAACCATCGACCAGACAACACGAACAACCACGCAGTCCCCTGCGCGACGTTCAGCCGTTGCGGCACTTGCGACTGTTGGATTTATTGCACTACTTATTCTAGGTATTACACTTGCTATTTATAGTGCTCGATACATTCCTCTAGCTATTTCAAAACTCACTGGGCCGAAGCATTCTGATGACACGCCAGTGCTTGTTGTCTCATCAACGACTCCACCAAATAATTCTGGAATGATTGTCTCACAGACAACCACAATCAATCCTCCAACAGCAAGTTCCTCTCCAATCATTGCCGCTGCTTTAACTGCACCTGTCACTGTACCTACTACACCTCACAAGACAGTGCCGCCTGAGTCAACCTCTCATGCATCTGCACCATATGGATACTCGGACCTTTCAGTATCTATCATCGCTACTGGATATCTCACTACAGAATCTACTGAGTCTTTCGTGCCGGCAAACATCATCCCGCCCGGCGCACGCCCTGCGGTGAAATTTTCTATAGCAAACAACGGCACAAATTCTACCGGCCCATGGAACTTTATCGCACGCATTCCTTCAATCAATAATACCTTCTTTAATTCCCCTATCGAACCATCTCTTAATCCTGGAGACCACACAGTATTCACACTTGGATTCAATCAAGCAATTCCAGGCCCTGCACAAACTATTACAATTCAAGCAGATTCAAACAATACAATCTTCGAGTCAAACGAAGGTAACAATAGCGCAGCTGCCGCAGTCACTATCACACAGACTGGGAACTAAACATCCAGATTCGCGAGTTTTGCGTTTGACTGAATGAATGACTTTCGGCTTGCTACATCTGAGCCCATAAGAATATCGAAAATACGGTCTGCTTCTGCGCCATCATCTACAGTGACACGCTTAAGCACACGACGATTTGGATCCATAGTTGTTTCCCAAAGCTCTGACGCGTTCATCTCTCCGAGACCTTTGTATCGCTGGAGCTGGATTTTGTTTACACGCTTTGTCTTACTTGTTGCTGCCTCATCCTCACTCTCCTCTTCCTGTTCATCTGCATCACTTTCCACTTCTTCGATAACCACATCTTCTCCACCAAGAGTTTTATAAATCTTGTTTCGTTCTTCGTCTGTGTATGCGTAGAAAATCTCCTTTCCTTTCTTGATTTTGTAGAGAGGTGGTTGTGCGATGTATATAAATCCTCCATCAATAACGGCACGGAAGTGTCGGTAGAAGAGTGTGAGTAGGAGCGTGCGAATATGGGCACCGTCCACGTCGGCGTCAGTTGCAATGATGATCTTGTGATAGCGAAGCTTTGAGAGATCGAAGACGTCTCCTATCGCTGTACCAAGCGCAATCACGATGTTCTTGATCTGCTCTGACGCGAGCATCTTATCAAGTCGTGCTCGCTCAATGTTTAGAATCTTTCCTCGAAGCGGCAGCACGGCCTGTGTGCGACGGTCACGACCAGCCTTTGTAGTACCTCCAGCTGAATCTCCCTCCACAATGAAGATCTCTGACTCTGTTGCGTCCTTACTCTGACAGTCAGAAAGCTTTCCGGGAAGTGTCATTCCTTCGAGTGCCCCCTTTCGAAGCACTGAGTCCTTTGCTGCCTTTGCTGCCTTTCGAGCCTTGAGTGCGAGAAGCACCTTGTTTACAATTGCACGACCGTCGTCAGGATTCTCTTCGAGGAATGAAGTAAATGCTGCAGTGAAGACTGTATTCACTGCTCCCTGTGCCTCAACCGATCCAAGCTTTGCCTTTGTTTGTCCTTCGAACTGAATTTCAGGCATCTTCACAGATACCACCGCAGTGATACCTTCAAGTGCATCGTCTCCCGTGAAGTTTTCTTCGCTTTCCTTTAGTACACCAATTGAACGAGCGTAGTTATTGAGAATACGTGTGAGAGCAGTCTTGAAACCCGTGACGTGCGTGCCACCCTCAGAGTTGTATGTATTGTTTGCAAACGCTGTGAGTCGAGGAGTGGTGTCATCGACGTACTGAAGCGCAAGCTCAACCATCACGTTGTCCTGCTCTTTATCTACATAGAAAATATTCTTGTGAACTGGTACCTGGTGCTGATTATAAAATGCAATGAGTGAGCGAAGACCATTCTCGAAATAGAACGTCATGCTTGGCACATCAAGCTTTCCAGAATTCATCTGGTCACGTACATAAAAATCTTCCTCGGTGTCTACCATTCCTGCTTCACGAGCATCAATGATCGTCATGCGCGTGTCCTTCACGAGATATGCCTGCTGACGAATGTGCGCGACGATTTTCTCCCAACTGAAATTAATACCGTCCTTGAAGATCGTGACGTCTGGTTTGAAGAACACTATCGAACCAGTGTTCGCAGTTTTTCCAATGACTTTCACTTTCGATTGTGCAATACCAATCTTGTATTCCTGCATGTGCTTCGAGCCTTCTTTGTGCACAATCACCTTTGTGTGCTCTGAAAGTGCGTTCACCACAGATGCTCCCACACCGTGAAGACCTCCAGACACTTTGTATCCTGAATCTTCACCACCGAACTTTCCTCCAGCATGGAGGGTCGTCATGATTGTCTCGAGCGCAGAGACTTTTGTCTTTGGGTGAATTCCCACAGGAATACCACGACCGTTATCTACAACTCGCACGTATCCACCAGGAAGAAGTGTGATCTCGATGTCGTCAGCATACTCGCCCATCGCTTCGTCGCGTGAGTTATCGAAGATTTCCCAGATGAGGTGGTGAAGACCATCAGGACCAGTGGTTCCGATGTACATGCCGGGACGTTTACGAACTGGCTCTAGTCCTTCAAGGACCGTAATGCTTGACGCATCGTATTCCGATGTTTTATCTACTTTCTTTGCCATAATTGTCCCTTTATTATATCACAAATCTTCTGTAACTGTTCAACTATTCTGCGTCGTGAGTACGCGACGGCCTCCTAAAATACAGTCGTGACGCACTTCTTATTTTGGGGGCAAAACTCAGAAAAACTTTAGAACCACTTGAGGATTCCTTCATGAGTGAATTGCTACTCTTAATACGGTCGGCGGCTTGGTAGCAGGTGTGAGATTGCCAACTTGTATCCCGAAGGTTCGATTCCTTCCGCCGGCATAGTTATGTATGTGTTGACAAAATACGTACTTAGAATATTCTTAATAAAGGCAATCTGCACCGCTTCCAAGCGGGATACAGGAAAAACACCTCGGAAAAACCGAGGTGTTTTTCTATCTATCGTATCGTCAAAAGTATGATTTCTTGATTCTTGCCGTACAATAAAATACATGACTATTCTACGCACTTGGGGACCTTGGATTGGCGGAATTATTCTTGTCGCTGTCGTAGCATTTGGCGGGTACCGGTACTACCTTCTCACAAAGGAACTCCAAATCACGAAGTCCGACCTCGCGTCCACGACCGCCTCGCTTACAATTGCAGCGCAACAACAGTCAGATGCGCTCACAAACGAGCAATCAAAGAATGCTCAACTAGAAGCGCAACTATCAGAACTCAATAATTCTTTCGGTACGCAAATCAGTTCCCTTTCAACAACCGTCGGCACGCTTTCAAAACTCGCCAGTACAGATCCTGAACTCCTCGAAAAATATTCAAAGGTTTTCTTCCTCAGTGAAAACTACGTCCCAGCGAAACTTTCAAATATTGACCCATCATATGTGTACGGAATAAAGACTCTGCAATTCCAATCAGATGCGCTTCCATTCCTTACAGCAATGATTGATGCTTCGCGAGCATCTGGAGCTGACCTTTCTGTTATTTCTTCGTATCGTTCGTTTGGCACACAGGCAATTCTAAAGTCCGCATACAAAGTCACGTACGGAAAAGGCACGGCAAATGCATTCTCTGCAGACCAAGGATATTCGGAACATCAGCTCGGTACAGCGGTAGACCTTACGACAAAGACCGTGAAGGACTCGTTTACGGGATTTGAAAAGACACCTGCAAATACGTGGCTTACTGCGAACGCATACAAATACGGCTTCATACTTTCATATCCAAGCGGTAACGGATACTACACGTATGAACCATGGCATTGGAGATTTGTCGGAGTGAAGCTCGCTGCAATGCTTCACGCAGAAAATCAGAACTTCTACACACTCGATCAACGCACCATTAATGCATATCTCATTGCACTCTTCGACCCAATTCAGCCACAATAGCTATTGCAGTTTGAAACGAATGATCTTTACAATGGTCTGCGGAGTTACACCATCACCATAGTATGTTCTGTATGATTCATACATAGCTTCTTCGCTCTCAAACTTCTCATGTCCATCGAAATCTTCTGGTTCGAGCTGTCCCAATTCTTTTTCACGAACTTCTATTAAAGCTGCGTCGGCAAACTTTTCTTTCGTATTCCAATTAATGAGATCTACTTCATCCCCAACGCGCAGCTCTTTATCATCAAATAGTCGCCAGGTCGAATCTTTTTCACCACTAAGCACAAGCGGCACCAGAAAGTCTCTAAATTTTATAATCTTCTTTTCCATCGATGCATTTTATTTTATTAATTCGACTTAGTTCGTGTGAGAACTATTCCCGGAACACCGCTCGGCCACACCGCAGTCTTCTTGATTGTAATCGTGACTTCTTGAGCTGATGTATTTTCAAGTACGAGTTGAGCAATATCTTCTGCAAGTGCTTCAACTAAGAAATGTGACTTTCCATGAAAGACATCGACAATAATTCCGCGCAAGGCATCATAGTCGATAGTATCCACGAGCACATCCGAAGCACCCGCATCCTTTGCGTCTACACCAACCTTTAGAGAAACAAGGAATTCCTGTTCGACGCGTCGTTCGTTTTCGTAGTGCCCGTGCTTTGCCTGAATACGCAGGTCATCAATTGTGATGTAATCCATAGAGAAATTTCTGATCGTTAACGAACCTCCCACTGTTCACCGTTTGTTACCGTTGCATTTAGTGCGGATGTGATTTTGTCCATGAGCGGATTGAGATCTTCATCAGAAAGTGTGCGCTCAAATGATTCGAAGACAAGTCGGAATGCGTATGAGATTCTCTCTTTTCCGTCGATAACTTTTGAGAAGCGGTCAAAGAGATCAATTCTCGCGAGCTCGAAGTCTTCCTGCTCTGCAATTCCTATAATGATATTTGAGACTTCGTCTTGCTCCGTGCGCTCGGGAGTCCAGACTGCAATATCACGGAGCGCGAATGGATAAATCGAAAATGACTTGTATGCGCCTGCACGAATCTTTCCTGGTGCGTAGCTTGCGCCGAGTTGTGCAAGATTTGAGTCAGCAAGAAGTATTTCTGTAACTTCTGCACTTGCAACCGCTGGTCGCTCTGCAGCAACACCTATCATTTCTGCTTCGAGTTGCGAAATAACCTCAGCTAAAAGCGTCGCTGATTGCTTCCCTACGAGTTGCTTATATCCAAGAACGAGCGAGAGGTACTCAGCGTCTTTTTTGAAAACAGTGCCGATTTCAAATAGCTTGATTTCAGAAGCAGGACCGAGCACTCGTGGCGCTACACTAACTGCGCGCGTAAGCGCGTTCTGCATATTTTCTGCGAGGCCAGCGCGAAGCGCTGGTTTAGTTTGATCAAGCGGGTTTGCGAGCCCAATCTCGCCCGCAGTCGCAAAGGTCTGTGTTGAAAGCTCGGTGAATCCTCGATCAATCAGGAAATCTTTAATCCGCTCGATACCATTATATCGATTCTGATCAGGTGCAGTTGCGAGTTTCGGAAGTAGTACCGGGGCAATGTGCTCGTACCCAAGAATTCGTCCGACTTCCTCTATTAGATTCTCTGGAATTGTTATGTCGCGACGCTCAAAAGGAGGAACAACTTCAAACGCTTCATTCGCACTCGTGTATTCAAATCCCAAACGATTAAAGACGTCTTCGACATCACTCACGCTGTATGACGAACCGAGAACCGAGTTAATCTTTCCAAGTGCAACACTAACTCCAGCAGACCCATTCTGTGATTCACGTCTACCTACCGAAGTACCTGCTCCATCGGTGTTTGGGCACACATCAACAACACCCTCGACTTCTCCACCCGCAACCTTCTGAATTAACTCCAGCACTTCCTTCATCCCATATGCAGCTAGTTCTGGTGTGAGGCTGTTTTGGTATCGCTGAGATGCGTCAGTCCAGAGCTTTAATTTCTGAGAGGTCTTTCGTACAAGCGAAGCATCAAAAGTTGCAGACTCAATTACGATGTCTGTCGTTGCTGTTGTGATTTGTGCAGCGATACCACCTTTCACCCCAGCAATACCAACAGGGGCGTCTGAGTTTGCATCAGTTATTAAAAGTGTTCCAGCAGGAAGTGTAAATTCATCTCCGGTAAGTGTTGTGATTTTTTCTTCAGGTCTTGAATCACGCACACGTATTGAATACGCGCCATCTTTTTCTACAAGCCTATCTGCATCAAATGCATGAAGTGGCTGGCCAATGTCGAGCATTACGTAGTTCGTTGCATCCACAACATTATTGATTGACCGCTGACCTACGGACTCCAGAGCTTCCTTAAGCCACGCAGGCGAAGGACCCACCTCAACCCCACGCACTACAGCTCCAATATACCTGAGACACTTTGACTCATCTTCAATCGAAACAGCGAGAGTGCTCGTAGGTCTGAAAACGGGAGTTTCTGCCCGAAGCGAATCGTTTTGAATTGGCACATTAAGCACTGCACTGATTTCGCGCGCAATTCCTCGATGACACAGACAATCCGCAGCACGATCCGGCAATACATTGACATCAATTAAATCATCTCCAACCACTTCCTCAATTTCAAATGCATGAAAAGTAATGGCATCAGCAATTTCATCCGCTGATGGAAGCGGATTCTCAAAGTATTTCTGAAGCCAGGCGCGTGAAGTTTTCATACATTAATTATTTTCAGGAATGGTATCCATTCCATATACAAAGCGAAGATCTCCTGAATGAAAATTTCGCACATCGTTCACTCCATGCTTCACCATGATGAGCCGCTCGATACCACCACCAAAGGCAAAGCCTTGGTATTTCTTCGAATCAATTCCTGCATTCTCAAGAACGTCAGGATGCACCATTCCAGCACCCATCACTTCGAGCCATCGTCCAGCCTGCGCGACTCCATCTTTTACGGGTGCGAACCACACATCCACCTCCACTGACGGCTCGGTGAATGGAAAGAAGCTCGGACGAAAACGAACCTTCGCATCCTTATCTAGATATTCTTTAAAAAATTGCTCGAGCGTTTCCTTTAAGTTCGCAAGAGAAATTCCCTCACCCACGACAAGCCCTTCGTTCTGATAGAACTGTGCTTCGTGTGTTGCATCTGTTGCCTCGTTTCTAAAAACTTTTCCTGGAACGATAATCCGATACGGCGGAAGAATACCTTTTTCCATCTGCTCTTCCATATAACGCATTTGCACTGGGGACGTGTGCGTACGCATCACGTTTCGTACGCGATTCTTTTCATCTTCTGCACGCCTGTCTTCGATGCCCACTGCACTAGTCCCGCCTACCACACCCGTAGCCACCGCGTCTCCCAACCAGAATGTATCCTGCATATCTCGCGCAGGATGATCAGCAGGAACATTGAGCGACGTGAAGTTATGCCACTCATCCTCAAGTTCCGGACCATACGCAACACCAAAACCCATACGGCCAAAAATGTCCGCAATCTCGCGTACTGCCACAGTTATAGGATGCAATCGTCCTTCATTCATGTCACGAGTATACCGCTTATTTCTTCATCCGCGAAGTAGAGCATCGGAGTATTTCGCGAAGGCGTGGGTGTTACTTTTAACACACTGGCAGTTAAGCACTCCAACTGATTCTCAGCACGCCACTTTATCATTCGTACGAAAACCGCGAGATGTGCTTTCAAAAGGGCTTCCGGAGCGTGACGACGCGAGGGCGAGACGATTTTTCAGCAGAAAAATACGGCGTACCTTTTGAAAGCATATCTCGCGGTTTTCACGATAATTTGCTATACTACACAACAATCCCACTATATGTCTCTCGAGGTACTCACCTACCCGTTTCTATTCGTTGCCATCTTTTTTGAGGTGTTTTTGCTAGTGACATTCCTCTCAGCACCAGCGAAAACTCGACGCGCACAGACCCTTTCCACAAAGACACCAAACATCGCAATCATTGTCCCTTGCTGGAACGAAGAGCACACAATAAAAGGAACAGTCGACTCGCTTCTGGCTCTCGACTACCCGCAAGAGAACCTCACCATTGTCCTCGTCGATGATGGTTCAACTGACGGCACTGCCAAAGTCATGGATACCTTTATTGGTACCCCACAGGTTACCGTTATCCATAAAGAAAACGGAGGAAAACATAGTGCAGTGAATCTTGGAATCGAGATGTCACCACAGGCAGAGTTCGTAGGATGCCTCGACGCTGACTCATTTGTCGCACCAGATGCACTTCGAGAAATCATCGGCTATTTTGATGATCCTAAAGTTGGTGCTGTCACCGCCGCAATGTCAGTGCATGAACCAAAGCTCTGGATTGAAAAAATGCAGCACGCTGACTACATTCACGGCATCACACTTCGTCACGTTATTTCTTCGCTCAATGGTCTCTATGTGACACCTGGACCATTTTCGTTTTATCGTCGAGATATGATTCTCTCCGTCGGCGGTTTCCACAAAGGCCACAACACCGAAGACCTTGAAATGGCCCTCCGCATGCAGCGCGCTGGCTTCCTTATAGAAAATGCGCCACGAGCTCGCGTATACACAAAGACACCGAAGTCCATTCCTGCGCTTATAAAGCAGCGTACCCGCTGGACCACAGGATTCCTTCGAAATGTGATCTACGACTATAACGACATGATAGGTAATCCGAAATTCGGCACACTTGGTATCATCATGCTTCCATTAGGCCTCCTTGCAAACGTAAGCGGCATACTTATGTTTGTTGTGATCATTGCACAATTCATTATCAATATCGTGAAGCGCTACACGATTACTTCTGGCGTTCCTCTCTCATACACACTTATGCCGCACTTCACTGAATTCTCGTGGTTCTACGTACCACTTACAGCGCTACTCGTCCTTAGTGTGTTTACACTGACATGCGGAGTGGCAATCATGCTTCTGGGGAAGAAAATCTCCAAAACTCCTGGCGACCTCTTTATCGGCATTGTTACCTACCTGTTCCTATATGGTTTTATTGCCCCATTTTGGCTCATACGCTCCGCATACGACCTCTTTACAGGAACTCGTCGTGCATGGAGGTAGCAGCGAGTATGGTACGATTTATTTAAATAATTACAGTTATGTCTATCCTAAACCGAAACATCATCATTTCATTTGTTATCACTGTTGTGCTTATTAGCACAGTTGTCTACGCTATCAATTATCTAAATCAAAAGCGCGTAGCAGAACTTAGCACTATCGAGAATCAACTTTCAACTGAAACCCTCTCTGTTGAAACTCAGTATGCACTTCTAGAAAACGCTCCATGTGAAAACTTCACACAAGGATCCTCAACTGAAGACACGCTCCTTTCACAAGAAGTAAGTGACATCGGAGATAAACTCTCATACACCGAAGACAAACTCGGCATTAAAGACCCACAGGTTGTGCAGTTAAAAAACCAGTACACACTCCTCGAAATCCGAGACTATATCCTGACTCAACAACTCGCGAAGACATGTCACTTAAACCCAACTGTCGTTCTCTACTTCTACACAAACTCTGGCGAGTGTAAGGATACCTGTGACCGAGCGAGCTATGCACTTTCCTACCTTCGTCAAACGTATCCATCTATCCGCGTGTATTCCTTCGATTACAATCTCAACCTCGGAGCACTCAAGACACTTGAGCAGGTGGAAAAAATACAGCCTCAGTTTCCTGCATTCGTTATTAATCACAAACAGTACTATGGTTTTACGAACCTCACTGATTTCCAGAAGAACTTCCCTGCGTCACTATTCGCGACAAGCACTGCTGCTACAAGCACAAAAGCTACCAAGAAATAAACGATTTGGAGCCGCCTCCCAGATTCGGACTGGGGACCTTCACTTTACAAAAGTGTTGCTCTACCAACTGAGCTAAGGCGGCAATAGTACCTACAATATCATCTCCTTTGAAAAGGAGCAAAATTTCCTAGAACTCGTCGTGTTCTAGCTTTTTTCCCAAGATCCTAAGTCGTCTACGTACGAACCGACTCATCTGCACGAGCATAGGAGTGCGAGATGGCTTCGGTGCTAGCATGTTTGGTCGGCGAGTACGGAGAGTGCGAATAAGCCCTGTGAGCTGACGCTCAAGGAACCGCACACAAATAAGACTTACCTGTGCAACATCGTGTATAACCCGCTCAAATGCGCTCTGGAGGGCGCTTTTCACAAAAGCTCCCCAATCTACGTGTTTTGCTATAAACGTATACTGAGCGATGATTTTATCGAGCTTTGTGCGTTGTGAAGCGAGCACTCGAGTGCCAGAACGGGCCTCAAGAACGGTTAGTCCGAGGAACGCTGCAAATAGTCCGATACTGGCGAGAATTAGTATGAGATAAAGCATTGAGACTAACCTCGTGCTGAGAGGCGTACAAACTTCGACACTTCCACACGCTCACCAAACTTCTGAGAAGCCTCTGTGATGAGATCGCGAATAGTCTTTCCTTCGTCCTTAATAAAGGGCTGATTCATAAGAACCTGATCCTTAAAGTATGAAGCCATCTTTCCTTCTAGGATCTTCTCCTGCATCTCAGCTGGTTTATCAGCAACTTCTGCCTGGAAGACTGCCTTTGCCGCCTCAAGTGCCTCAGGAGCGATTTCAGCATCTGAAAGGTATGTAGGGTTTGTTGCAGCTACCTGCATTGCGATTTCACGCGCTAGCACCGGGAATTCTTCATTGCGAGCAACAAAGTCTGTCTCACAAGAAAGAAGCACCATGGCACCAATAGCTCCTTCGTGGACATATACACCAATTGCGCCAGCACCGAGCTCACGGTCAGCCTTCTTATCTGCGGCAGCACCTGAACGTTTGCGAAGAATTACTTCAGCTTTGTCCATGTCGCCCTCCGCTTCTTCGAGTGCCTTTTTGCACTGCATGATAGATACACCAGTCTTGTCTCGAAGAACCTTAATTGTGTCAGTTGTGATTTCCATGTCGTTAAAATTACTTATGTTTTAATTGTACTAAAATATGCTGCGCTTCGCGAGGATCTCGACAAGCGTATGTGTGTAAGCAAAGCGAAAGGCTTCCGAGAAGCGAGGCGCAGGGATGGAATATTTTGGTCTGAATTGCGAGATGACCTTAAAATATTCCTGGGTCCCGCACCGAGCCTCACAGGAACTTTTCGCGACGCGCCACTTACTTACGCCTTGCGACCTTCGTCGTACGCATCAGAAAGCTCTCCAAGAACAAGCTTCACTGTCTCACGTGATGCGTCATTTACTACCACAGGATATGCAGCATCGCTCAAGTCGCAGTCTGAACTCATTACACCAATAACTGGAATGCGCGCGTCACGAGCCTCCTTTGTAGCATGTGATTCGTGACGAGTGTCTACAATAACAAATGCATCCGGCTTTCGAGTAAGCTGTGAAATTCCTCCGAGACGAGTTTCAAGACGTTCAATCTCTCGGTCGATGAATACGCGCTCAAGTTTTGTGTACATCTTTGCAAGCTCACCAGAATCGCGCTTCTGCACGAGATCAGCAAGCCGGTCGATTCGCTTCTTGATTTCAACGAAGTTTGAGATAGTTCCTCCGAGCCATCGTCCAGCTACATATGGCTGTCCAATTCTATTTGCTACATCCTTAATAGCTGGCCCAACCTCACTTTTTCCCCCCACGAAAAGCACAAGCTTTCCGTCTCTTCCTAGAGCCTTCATGGTCTCCTTTGCAGCCTGAAGCTGGGCATCGGTCTTTGCAAGGTCGAAAATCTCGACTTTTGATTTAGATCCTATAACAAACGGCTTCATTGAAGGGTGGCGGCGGCTTTTTAGCTGTGCAAAATGAGCGCCTGTCTTAAAGAGGCGTTCAACATTAGCACGCGCCGATGTATCGGTAGTCATAGATAGAAGATACCACAGGCTTTTCTAGGTGGCAAACTGCGGTGATCCTGAAGCACGAAGTTGATTCTCCTTCATTTTCTTAGCCTCGATTCTTGCATCCATGAATGCTCGCATGGCCAAATCTTCTTCGTCAGGTAATTCATATAATCTGCGAAATTCAGGATCTAGCATTGCTCTATCATGTATTTCTGAGAAAGGAATAAATTCATCTTTGTTCATATATGCATAATATCAGTTAGATTATTTATCGCAAAACTTATTAAATCTATTTCGTGCCAATGCTAAATCGTGAGACCTTATTGCATTAGCCTGCTTCTTGAATGCAAATAACAATATTGCTTTATCTTCGTAAAATCCATAAATAATTCGAATTGCTGGGTGTCCTCTGCTTCGTAATTCCCATAGTCCAGATCCAATTGGCTTAGCGTCAGGCATGTGCAATTCTCTTCTATAAATTTTCAGGCGATGAACTAACTTATCAACTTTGACACTAACTACGCTATCTAACTTCAAGAAAAAATCTTTGACTGAAGAATGAGTAATTACCTGCATCAATTCATATTATAATTTCAGTGATGAAATAATCTTCAAAGTGTTCTAAAGTTTTTCTGAGTTTTTGACTATTTATAATAGACTTATATACTATAGACATGTCTGCGAGCGAAAGCTTGTATCGTCCAAAGACGAAACACATATTCAAAAAATCCTTCATTCATTTGAGGGATTTTTTGAATTTTAGTCGCTGTCCTCAGCAGAACCCACACCTCCCTCCGCAGCAGCTTTCGCAAGGGCATCCACAATAGGATCAATTCCTCCAAGCATGATTTTAGGCAGATTATGCCACGACTCTTTGAGACGATGGTCAGTCACACGATCCTGCAGGAAATTATAAGTGCGGATCTTTTCTGATCGGTCAGCGGTTCCAATTTGCGACTTTCGGTCAGCAGAATGCTTCTTCGCCTCTTCTTCTATGGCGAGCGCTTCGAGCTTGGCAGAGAGAAGACTCATGGCAGCTTCTCTGTTCCCTATTTGGGTTCGCTCGCTTGTAGCGCGAACATCTATGCCAGTCGGCTTATGTATAAGTCGCACTGCGCTTTCTACCTTGTTCACATTTTGTCCTCCTGCTCCCCCGCTTCTTGAAAATTCCATTTCTATATCTGCGGGATTAATGACAAACGTAGGCTTCGTACGAATCGGTAGTGCAGCCACCGAAGCAGTTGATGTATGAATTCGTCCGGTCTTTTCTGTTGCCGGCACACGCTGTACTCGGTGCACGCCTGTCTCATAACGAAGTGCTTCCCATGCGTCAGCACCCTGAATTTCAAGTGTGAGCTCATCCAATACTTTTACTCTCCAACCCTTAGCTTCTCCATACTTCTCATACATTTGTTTCAAATCCTGTGCGAAAAGTGTCGCCTCATCGCCTCCTGCACCAGCACGGAATTCCAGCACAATGGCCTTTGGTTTTTCTGCCTCTTCTTTATCCTTGTCTAGAATTCTTTCAATTTCGGCAAGTAGCTCCTGCTGACGGGTCTGGATACGAACAGCATCCTCCTCAGCCATTGCCATGAGTTCTGGATCACTTCCAGCGCTCTCACGAGCACCAGCGAGTTCCGCGCCTAGGCGCTCATATTCTTCCGCGAAGTATGCGGTCTTATGGTTTACTTTATATTCAGAATTATACTCAATCATTTAGCTATAGTACCAAAACTCAGAACTATTTGATACTTACACAAAAAGACCGCTTCCGCGGTCTTTTTGTTTACTTCTTTTTTGCGGCTGCTGCTCTCTGCTTAAACTTCTCAACTCGTCCTGTCTTATCGAGCGTACGATCTTCACCTGTGTAGAATGGGTGGGATTTGCTTGAAATTTCCACTACGTACTTTGGGTATTCCTTGCCGTCTTCCTTGAATGTACCTGTTTCTGAAGTACGAATAGTAGAACCAATAAGGAACTGGGCTCCAGAAGCCATATCCTCGAAGATAACTAGACGGTAATCTGCTGGGTGAATATCTTTTTTCATGTTGAAAACACTATACCAGATACGGTGTCACGGAGCAACTTTTGGGGCAATGTCACTAGAAATTCGAGATGACTGGGACAATATTCACTGTAGCTGTACCAGAGACATCTGTACCTGGTCGAGCATTGGTACCTGAGTGACAGGTGATGGTATAGGTAGTCTGTGCAGTAACGGCATTAGGGTCAGTTTTTTGTGTTCCTGACGTGCTTGTACTTGGGAGGCTTGTCCAGGAATTACCATTTCCAGAGAGCGTACAGGTGTCATACGAGTCAGTGAGATTTGCTGAAGTCCAGGTGAGCACTACTCCTGCTGTATTTTTTTGGACACGGTTTGGTGTGGCAGTGAGAGTGACGGTTGGGGCGGTGACTGTGACTATCGGGCACTGCTGGCTAGCCGATGAGCCACCCAGTGTTCCTACGAGTGTGACGTAGTAGCCGGCGCCGCCTGTTTTGTAGTAATTGGTATATGTAGAGCCTGTATTTCCACCAATAGCACCACTGTATCCGCCCAGAATCCCACCATCACTCCATGTGTACGTAGGAGTACTAGCGAAACCTGTGGCAGTTCCTGCTTTCCATGTAACTTGCTGAGCAACAACCGCAGACGATGGGGATGGTGTATCAGCAGTACATGATACTGTAGGCAAGGCGACAGTCATGGTACCCCAACCTCCGCATTGTGTGCCGGAGTTAGAAACATTTATAGTTGGGTCCCATAGTGTGTTTTCATCAGCGCACCAACGATATGCAAGTGTATAGCTACCACCAGATGCATACACATGAGCAGGGGTAATAACTTGTTTAAAGAATGTCTGTACGACTGAGAGGACATGTGAGAGCGATGGCTTCTTGATAAGCATTGCAAAATTAGTGTTCATTTCTCTCTCAAGGCTTACATATGGCTGTGTAGCAGGAGGAGTAAAACTGTATGTAAGTGGTGTAGTACCACCTGCTGGAACTGAACCATTAACCCAATACCCACCTGTTTCACCACCGTTCAAGTAGTTATAAACGGTACAGTTTCCATTTATATTCCCTTTGCTACCTGCACTTGTAGGATCACAAACTTGGAAATTATTCCAGAAACCTCTCTGACTAGCATCTGATGCAACTAAGCCTATATTCTTTGCAAGGCCTGTGACAGTAATTGCTTGTCCGGCTACAGCAGATATAGGAGTTGCATCTGCTGCTGTCAGAGCTGCGGCAAGTGTGACGGGCATGCTTGTCCATGTGCCACAAAGTGCTGAGCGACTTGTAACCGGGACGATAATATTTCCAGTTGCGTCTGAGTCTGCACATAATTTATATTCGTAACTTCCACCTGAAGCTGGGGCTGCCCAAGTTGTTTGTGCTGTCTGAGTTCCTGTTGTGCTACCAGCTATTGCTGTAGCAGCAAGTTGTATTTGAGTTACAGCATCGGCACGAGCATGAGAAGTACCGAGGAACGCAAATAGGCTTCCTTTTAGTTTATCAAAAAAAGAAGGGTTTCCCATTGATATGTTTTGAACTGTATTTGTAATGCTTGTGGTCTGCGCTTCGCAGGCAGTATCGCCAGATTTACAAATAAACAACTGCGATGGAAATGCTGCTGCATCACCACCAGTATTTCTAATTGATCCAATAAATAGTACATTTGTTCCTCCTTGTGGTGGAATTGGAGAAAGGTTTGTTGGTGTAAGGTTGGATGGATTAGTGACGTTAATTGTGCAGGTAGTAGTCGTGCTGTTTTGTCCGTTTACATCTTGAGCAAGTAAACCAATTGTGTATGTTCCGGGTGTGTTCCATGTGTGTGTAAATGTTTGTGGAGTACCACTAGGAACGTATGTATTTCCAGCTGGTAGCCACGAGTCCATAGTTGAGCCATTAGTCCAACTCACCCCATAGCGAATGGTGTCACCATCCACATCAACTGCGGTGGCAGTAGTAGACGCGGGATAACCTACCACTGCACTAGTAGGGCAAACAAGAGCAGGTGCTGAAGGTGCAGAGTTTACAGTAAGTGTTGGCGAACATATCTGTACAACACTTGGAGCACCAGATCCAAAGGTTCCGGTAACAGCACCTATTTGAGTACCTCCTGATGAAGGAATTGTTGCATTTGTACTATATAACTGTATCTTCAGCTGGTAAGAACAAGCCAATTGTCCACACCCAATTAACCGATCTAATGCTTGCACACAATAGTTTTGAGGATTTGCGTAAAAATCAGCTGGCCATCCAAGTCCGACGTCTGAAAAAGCATCTGCTGCATTTTGCATTACTACTGGACCATATCCACCTGGACCATATCCACCTGTAGTAGCTCCATCTTGTGTATCTGTGAAAGAGTATCCGGTTAGACTTCCTGTACATTGACCAGGTTGTATTTGAGTCGTCTGCACACTTGTTGTTTTTGATGACGAAGAATCCGTTATTCGCACCGTCCCTGACTTTACACCACCTGACAAGTATGAGACCGAGGGATTAGATGTGGTACTGCCCGCAAGTGCACCATCTCCTCCCCAAAGATATGTGTATGGTGGCGTACCACTTGTGATAGTCGCACTCCAACTAACTAGTTGTTGCATAAGTGTTGGATTGTGCGTTGAGGAAACGGTACACGATACTCCCGAAGCACTTAAGACTGGATACACAGTGACAGTTGCACTCGCTGAAGAAGTCGATCCAGCGTATGTACAACTTACGGAGTAGGTTGTCGTTGTTGAGGGTGTTACTGATACTACTCCAGACATGCCGCTACCTGTAGTGAAACCTGTGCCTGTACCTGTACATGTCGCTGACGGCACACCTGACACTCCCCACGTCAACTGGTCTGAAGCGCCTGCAGTAATTGATGGTGATGCTGCTGAAAGGGTTACCGTCGGAGTTGCGTAGGTGTAAGTTATATATGAAACGCCGCTTCCTTTTGGAGGGTCGGGACATATTGTTCCATTATTTATAATTGTAGAAGAAGTATTGTAAAGAGCAAATGCATTAGCCGTTGTGCCCAGACTACAGCTTGACGTCAGGTCAGTTTCTTGAATACAATACTTTCCAGATGTTGCATAGTCAGATGGTAATTGGCCAGTTCCATTCCCAACAGTAATAGTATTTGTGGTTCCATCTGTCGATGTTAGAGACGACTTCAGTAGACTTCCTGTGCACTTTTGGTTTGCTTGTGAATTCAGACCAGTTGAAGTCAAAGCTGCATGTGTGGTTGCAGGATAACCAGCGAAAATTACTAGCATCAATGCAACGAAAAGCACGTTAGAATATTTCATATATGTGTTCATAGTGTTGCTGTATGCGTCTTTGAAATGATACCTGTCTTACCTACATCATACACGGTGAATACTCCCGGAGCTTGCTCTGCAACAAACGACGTGTCGGAAAGAAACGCAACTGGTACTGCACCTACCACTTTCTCGCCTTGTATTGAACCAATATATGAAATGCTGTTTGCGTGCTTTGCATCAATCGAGAAAAAATCGATAGTTTTTGCTACAGAATTTGGCAGGAGCACTCGTGTTGCGTCTTGTGAAATTGCTGCAGTACCGTACTGCACGTTTGGACGGTTTATAAGTACTGAGTGACCTATTGAGGTTGGGTCGACTCGCACAAGACCTTCTGAATTAATGGCAACAAGACTTCCATCAGCTACAAAACGAGGACTGAATCCGTTTCCTATGAGCAATGCTTTTGTTTCAGGAGCTAGTCCTCCTTGGGGATATAAAGAATATGAAGCAAGTGTCCACTTCCCCTCGACACCTCCCGTACTCGTCGCTATGCTGTATTCAGAAAACGCAACCATGCCGTCAGGTCGATCGGTTATGTCGACTTTGTATGAGGTGTCATTTGGAAGAAACGGTACAAATACTTTTTTTGATCCGCGCACTACAGCAAGCTGAGACCCATTGCTAACTCTAACCAGTACGGGCACGTCGCTTGATTTTAATGGCAGCGCAACATCTCGTACGATAGGATTCACGGAATCCATGCCAAATGGACTCTCAACTTTTATAACCTTATGTCCAGATAGTGCATACCACTGCTTACCTGTTCGCTCAACCATTGCAAACCGAATTTCATTTGGCTTTGTGGTTACACTTTTAAAATAAAAATATCCAGCGACACTTATCACAATCACTAAAATCAACACAATCCCAACTCCTATCAATATTTTTTGTGCACGAGTAAGGCTCATCATACGTATATTCATCATACACCTTGCAAGCCCCCCATATTCTGTAGCTTGTGGAAAAGAAAACTCCTTGTAAAAAACTACGACCCGCCCAGTGTACTAATATCCGATTGGAACTGCGCTGCAAATGCCATGACATCATCTCCATAGAACGCATACGCGGGGTTACTTGCATTTCCCCATCCAGCGAAGTATCGAAGTGCAGCAGTTCGCTCAGCTGCAAAGGTCTTTGTGGTCGCACCATTGTCTGCCATGAGAAGCGCAGTCGCAGTGAATGCGTCGAGATTATTAAACGGATTAGATGGCGTATTTGGATGACCAGCGAGCTTGGCGATGCGGTCTTTTGCAGCATTGTATTGCCATGGTCCTGCATATGTACCATCAGTACCTTTTCCGCATGATCCCGTGGTGGCATTTACAAATCCCCCATAGCACGCCCATGTTGACGGAATAAACTGTGCTGGCCCCATAGCACCACCCCAACCATATGAAGGAGCAGCTGAGACCTTTAAAGTTTCTGGATTAAGACCTAGCTGCGCGGTGATTGCGAGGAACTCTGGCACGTCGCGTGTTGGATGCATTGCATCATGATAGCTCGCTGTGCCGACGTTCTTTCCTATGTCAGTCTCTTGCTTCAAAATACCAAGAATCAGTGCGGGATCTACCCCTGTTGCTGCACCTGCAGTCTTCGCTAGTGCGATAGCTGCTGGAAGTGAAATACTTCCAGAACTTCCTGCGAGTGCGAAGAGCTCTGCTTGAATTTGAGCGATTGTTTGCTTCTGAATATTATAAATACCCTGATACGTAGCCTCCTGTCCTTTGGTCTGATTAAGGAGAGCTTGCTTTTGAGCCTGCGACGCTTGAATAGATTGTTCTTCGAGAGTTTGCTCAGTCGCTAGTTTCTGTGCCTGAGTTTGTTGATCTTCGAGTGCGTTCTTTTCTGCGACTGTTGAAGTACGTGTGTTTGTAATTTTTGTATATGAAGAAGATAGTTCCTGCTTGATAGCATTAAATGAATCGAGATCTCCAAAAAAGCTTGAGAGGTCCTGCGCCGAAAGCGCAACCTGCACGAGCGACGACTGATCAAGCTCGTTCGTCTTTCTAAGAATTTCTCCAAGTGACTGCTGTTCATTAGTGAGTGTTCCAGAAAGCGTCACGATCGTGTTGCTGTGAATTACAATGTTACTCTGCAATGCTTGGATTTCGAGTTTTGTTGCTTGGAGCTGGAGTTGTGCCTTTTTAATTTGCGCATTCAGAATATTAATTTGGTTTTGAAGTGACGTATGCTGACCATGAAGTGTATTTAATGTGTCTTGAGTCTGTGAAATTTGAACATCAAGCTGATTGAGCTGTGCCTGAAGAGCAGCACGGCGTGCTGCGACGTCTGCACCCTGAGTACTTGTTTGTGCGTGTGAAAATACTGGAGCGACTACGAGCGTAGCGCCTGTGAGAAATAGCACCGAAAGCGTTATTAAAATACTCCGAAAACTCCCTTTTCGCATGGAGTTTCAGTATATCACGCCATTCGTTTGACAATAAAATGCAAGGGAATTATTCTATAAAGGTCAGGCTTTTTTTGAACCCTCAAATAAACGAAAACACCAACCGGTAACGGTTGGTGTTTTCGTCTGAAACTTTATTATTCAGCTTCTTCTGCTTCCTCAGTCTTTCCTTTCTTTTCTACCTCAATTGCATCCATGTCTGGTCCTGCAGTTGCTTCCTCAGACTCAACCTCTTGAACAAGAGCGACAACCTCATCTCCTTCAACAGTGGCTGTTACGCCCTTTGGAAGTTTAATGTCACTTACGTGAATTTGATCACCAACATTCTCAAGTACTGAAATATCGACTTCGATTTCATGTGGGAGATCTGCTGCACCTGCTTCAATTTCGAGTTCGTGCATAACCTTTACAAGGTTTGCTCCCGCCTTAACAGCTGCAGACTCACCGATAAATGATAGAGGTACAGCGACCTCAACCTTTGAGCCTTTCACAATAGCGTAGAAGTCTGCGTGGCGAGGGTTTTCTGTAACAGGATCACGATCAACTTCATGAATAAGAACCTGCATTGGTTTTCCAAGTCCTTCAAGATCAATAACTGTTGATTCACCTTCGTCACGAAGAATTCGCTTGAAATCAAGGAGTGGGATTGAGATAGCAATGGTCTCCTGTTTTGGACCATATACTACAGCAGGCATTTGACCTTCTTTTGCTAGGCGTACAGATGTTTTTCCGGTGATTGTTCGGGGTGTTGCGGTGAGCGTTGTCATATATAGATAGTATGTCGAGTATGCCTGAAAAATGCAGAAAGTGCAAGAGATGCTCTATATAGGGCTTATTGAATAGCTTCAGATGCCTGCTTTATACGTTTTGTGAAGGCCTCGCGAGCAATTTCAACGTTTTCTTGCTTCCCTGCCCATGCAATTATTGCTTCTTCCTGAAACGCTCGAGCGTATGAGAATGTGAGCGGCCACGGCGCATGTACCTCTTTTGCATGCTTTGTAATTGCTGCAAGGTTTGCGATTGCTTCGTCGGGAGTTTGTCCCCCTGAAAGAAACACTATGCCTGGAATACTTGCAGGAACTGATTCCATAAGAGCTGCGAGGGTATCCTCTGCAACCTCTTCAGGAGTGTCAGTTTTCCCTCCAGCATTCTTTGCATCTTTTCCGGTAAGCGCCATTGAGGTCTTTATAATCACTGAACTCATATCTACTGCCTGATCCTCAAGTGCGGCGACCAATGCATGCATCATTTTGGTAATGATCTCTCGTGAGCGAAGTCGACTATGGTTTCCGTCCAGCAATACTTCTGGTTCGACTATAGGCACCATCCCAGCCTTTTGTACTTCAAATGCATATACAGCGAGACGTTTTGCATTCTCAACAAGCGCCATTGTTGTAGGAAGCCTGTCGCCATCGATAGTAATCGCTGCACGCCACTTCGTGAATCCCGGATGATGACGACTTTTAAATTCTGCAACTCGCTCTGCAAGTCCTACGAGACCCTTTGTGATACTTTCATCTGGACTGTTTGGAAATGGCTCAAGACCTTCGTCTACTTTTATTCCAGGGATAATGCCACGTGCCTTTAGTGACTCTGGGAAAAAGAGTCCGTCTTCATCATCTTTCTGATCAAGTGTTTCAGAAAACAAAATAACTCCAGAAAGGTACTTTTCAATATCCGGTGTCTCAAGTAGCATGTCTCGGAACTGGCGGCGCATTTCAGGACCCGTTGCAATGCCGTACTGTGCAAGGCGCTTCTCATCTGCCGAGTGATTGCTTTCGTCTGCGGCAAGAATTCCCTTACCAGGTACTACGAGGTCGCGTGCGATTTCAGAAAGGTCAAACATATGTAAATTGTAGCATGCTACCAACTGCAGGAAGTGACAACTGTTATTTTAGGGTACGGATAGTTTTTTGCTAAAAACTTCCTCACTCTCAAAAGAATGAATTTCTTCGCAAACTCCCTACGGCTCAGAAATCTCATTCTTTTTCCGAAAGCCCCTAAAATAACAGTTGTCACTTCCTGCATGGTAAAATGCATACATGCAAAAACTTGATTTCCTCGCCATCGGCGACATTACGACCGACATCTTTATCCGCCTCAAAGATGCAGAGGTGCATTGCGAACTCAATCACGAAGAATGCGTAATATGCATGCGTTGGGGCGACAAGATCCCCTTCGAATTCGCGGTCACTGTGCGCGGGGTTGGAAATAGTGCAAACGCAGCTGTGAGTGCTGCACGTCTTGGTTTGTCGTCTGGACTTCTTGCCTGGACTGGTGATGACTTGAACGGCCATGGCTGTATTGACGAGCTCAAGCAAAATAATGTAGACACTACATATATAGTCCCTGACCCAAAGAGTGAATCGAATCAGCACTATGTGCTTTGGTATGAAAATGAGCGCACAATCCTCGTGAAGCAGAACCCATTCCCCTATGCAATTCCTGAGGGAATGATTGCGCCGAAATATCTGTACCTATCATCACTTGGTGATAGCACTGAATTTCACCATCAACTAGTTGACTGGCTTGGAGCAAATCCTGACACTAAGCTCGTATTCCAGCCCGGCACATTTCAGATGAAAATGGGAGTGGAGGCGCTTGCGACAATGTACGCACGCGCAGAATTGGTTGTGGTAAACAAGGAAGAGGCTGAGCGTATTTTGAAGGTTGAAAACAAAACCATACAGGAGCTTCTAAAGATGATGCACGACCTTGGTTCACGCATCATTGTTATTACAGATGATGTACGTGGCGCATACGCATACGACGGCACACGAATGCTATTTGTGCCAATGTATCCTGACCAAAAAGCTCCATACGAACGGACCGGTGCTGGTGATGCATTTGCATCTAGTGTGAGTGTTGCGCTCGCGCTTGGAAAACCGCTCGACGAAGCACTCCTTTGGGGGCCAATCAATTCTATGAGTGTCGTCCAGGAAGTCGGCGCACAAAAAGGCCTTCTCACACGAGAAGCATTGGAAACATTCCTCAAGGACGCACCTGCAGAATACAAAGTCTCTGAGCTGATCTAGTTTACTAAGTCCTTCGGATAGTCGACGTATTGGAAATTCACGAGAGAAATTTCGTGCACAATGAGCCATACCATACCTAGCCCAAAGAGTGTAAGCAACGTAAAACCTAAATAGGGATTAATTTCTAAACGCTTCATTCCTCGCGGGTCTATAGCCATGATGTATTTTTAGTTCTTCTTATGCTGGGTATGATTCAAAATCTCTCGCACAGCTTCACCAATGTGCACTGCAGAAAGACCGTAGTGCTGCATAAGCTCATCTGGAGTTCCTGACTGCCCGAAGACATCCTGTGTTCCTAGTCGCACTATTTTCACAGGGTACTGCTCGCTCAAACACTCAGCAACTGCACTTCCGAAGCCTCCCATCACAGTATGCTCTTCGATTGTAACCACATGACTTGTACGTCGCGCTACTGAGACGACTGCTTCTGTATCAAGCGGTTTAATTGTTGGCACTGAAAGCACGATAGTGCCAATTCCTTCTGCAGCAAGCGCACGTGCTGCGACAAGCGCTTGATGTGACATGCTGCCTGTTGTCATAATTGCAACTTTTGCTTTCTGAGGTATTTGTATACCCTCAACCCCTTCTGCAAGTTCTGAATCCCACAATACAAGTGCTTTACCAATTTCAAATGGCGTCTCAGGTGTGGTATACGACGGCACAGGAGAACGCCCAAAGCGAATATATACAGGGGTGCTCATTTTGGACGCGGCGACCACTGCCTTCCGCGCCTCTTCTGCATCGCTTGGCGCAATGACGGTCATGCCCGGGAGCATACGCATAAGACCAATATCTTCAAGCATTTGGTGAGTTGCACCATCTGGTCCAACAGAAACCCCCGCATGCATACCGCACACGACTACATGCAAGTTGTTTAATGCGATAGTCGTGCGAATTTGTTCATAGTTTCGTCCAGGTGAGAATGCTGCATACGAAGCCATGAATGGAACTTTTCCTGCGAGCGCGAAGCCAGCAGCTGTTGCTGCCATATTTTGCTCCGCAATTCCCATTTCAATAAATCTCTCAGGGAATTCTTTTTGAAACCATTCTGCTCGCGTGCTTTCTGCAAGATCCGCACAAAGCACCAATACGTTTTCATTACTCTTTCCCGCTTCTATTGTTCCAGTACCAAAACCATCACGCGTTGGTTTCTGTTCAAGTTTTGCGTCAAAAATATTCTGCACTAATTTTGCATGTGGGTTAAGCATATTCGTGTGGGAGTTTTCCTTTAAGTGTACGGATATCTTTTAAGAACTGCTTGCCCTCTTCTGCTGTTGGCGGCTTCCCGTGCCAGTGATAATCGAATTCAATTTCGGGCACGCCTTTTCCTGGAATTGTGTGTGCGATTATGACGGTTGGCTTTTCATAAATCGCTCTTGCTTCATCTACTGCATCAATGAACGCGCGGACATTGTGCCCATCTACTTCAAGCACGTGCCAGTTAAATGCTTCGTACTTCGCACGTAGCGAGTCGAGTGGCATGATATCTTCGGTCATACCGTCTATCTGAATGTTGTTGCGATCAATAATCGCAGTGAGGTTGTGTAGCTTATTCTTTCCTGCCCACATCACTGCTTCCCACACATTTCCTTCGTTTTGCTCACCATCTCCCATCGCAACGTACACACGTCTTGAGACGGGTGCCGGCGTGCGTATGCCGGCTCCGGATTGCGGGCGTTGCGCGTCCATCAGAAGCGAGTATGCAAGCCCGTTTCCTTGTGACAGTCCCTGACCAAGTGGCCCAGACGTCGTCTCAAGCCCTGGTAGGCGCGGGCGTTCAGGATGTCCCTGCAGTCGTGAACCGAACTTTCGAAGCGTCAGGCACTCCTCTATTGGAAAATATCCTGCATGTGCCATCGCGGCGTACCGTACTGGCACAATATGCCCGTTCGAGAGTATAAGTCGGTCACGTTCTTCCCATTCAGGATTTTGCGGATCATGCTTCAATACATGAAAGTACAGTGCTGCAAAAATGTCTGCCGTACCAAGTGGACCCGCAGTGTGTCCGCTTCCAGCAGCTACAAGCATTTCAATGATCGTCTCGCGAATTTTTTCTGCCTTATCTTCAATGTGTAAAATTTCTGCATCAGTGAGTGCCATACTCTGTATACGATACCATGCAAAGATACAAAACTACGTATGACTATTCGTACAAACCAAATTCTTGCGCTAGTGCAGTGAATCGTTGAATTGATTCAATAGGATTTGTGGTCTTCCATATTCCTGATCCCACAATCAGTCTCTTCACACCCGCTTTCAAAAGTAACGGCGCAGTATCAAGTGACACTCCACCATCTACCTGTATTGGCATCTCGGGATATTTTGCATGAAAGGTTGTGATTTTGCGTATTACTCGTGAATCAAAAGCTTCACCCTGCCTGCCGATTTTCGCAATTCCCATAAACTGCACGTAGTCGACAGAATCTAGGTATGGCTCTATGAGTGCAATCTCAGTTTCAATATTTAGCGCAAGCCCAATAGACAAGAGACCTGGAACAAAGTTCTTCTCGTGGCCATACTTCAGACGTATTTCTTCAAATACTTTCGCAAGATCTTTTGCACTTTCTGCATGAATTGTAATGCGCGATGCGCCAGCCTCTATCCACGCACCGATTACGTCTTCAGGTGAAGCAACCATTAAATCTATTTCGTATTCAAGCTGTCCAAGATATGGAAACATGTCACCAGAATCGGATGACAAAATTGGCACACCCACTTGCTTTGAATCCACATATGGCCACGTTGGTGGCGTAGCAAACTTTCCATCTATTACATCAATCTGTGCTGACATAGCCGAACCATCGAGCACGGCAAGTTTCTTTTCGAGATCCTCCCTTGTTGTTGAAAGTATTGCTGGGACGATGGTACTCATGTTATTTGTCTCCTTACTTACTTATGTGACTGAGTGAGAGTACCTGGGGCAGCTTTCGGTGTTGAATACGTTTGACTCAACCAAACCTGTACAAAAATCGCTCCCGCAAAACACAAGACAGCAAGGATAAAGAGCACGACCTGTGCTCCCGCAGCATCTTTCGCAAGACCGAAGGCCAACACTAGACGCACCAGAATTGATTCCTTTTTTGAAGGCACTGTCCTTCGTGGAGCAGTTTCTGTATCGTCGTTAAATGTAACACCTTCCATGGATTTTAAATGTTAGTTTTGCTGCGCATACCCCGCACTCCAAACTGCCCATCTGAAATTAAAGCCTCCACCATGTGATAAAGAATATGTATAATATGGATCTACAAAATTTGCGTATCGCGCATTTGTTGTCGCAGAGTTTGATGGAAGATAATCGACGAGTTTATAGTCCGTACCATTTGAGTTATACGCGTAACAGTTAGAAGTAAGCGTGCCTGAATTGAAATTAGGATCTTGAGGTATTACAGGTATATAGGTTCCGATAAATGCGGGCGAAGGAGATGCTCCAACAATGGCATTTTCTGCCGTAACGTTTGTAAATGTATTACACTGGGAATTCCATTGACCACTCGTTGATGGATATCTCCCATTGTCTGCATAGTACGTATCAAGTGCCTTTTCCATTTGTCGGAGGTCTGAAAAACGCCTCGCATCGTTTGCGGCATATCGGGCACTATTCATACCAGCCAAAACCACGGATGACAACAAACCAATAATTGAAACAACCACGAGCAATTCGATAAGTGTGAATCCGTGTGGCTTTTTATTTGTATAAATAGAAAGTGTTTTCATTTGAGTTGAGATCGGAAGAGCACACGTCTGAACTCCAGTCACGGAGCG
>CAJEYI010000002.1 GCA_903994795.1 uncultured bacterium | reverse complement strand
AGAGGCTGAATCCTGAACAGTAGAAACTTGGGCGGTCGTCATGCTTTCGATGTTTACTGAGCTCGTTGATACCGAGGCAGAAACAATCTGAGCATTGGCCACGAAGGGCACTAAGACACTATAGGCAATAAGATTTGAGGCCAGAAGTAGGCCTACTGTTTTATGCATAAGTGAATCAAGAAACGGCAAATGAGACCCGAAAGCCTCATATGTCATAACCTGACTCTTAGGGATATCCTATCATCAAGAGACCCCTTTTGTCAACCGTTTTTAGGGCAAAATAGGGGTCTAAAGCGTTAAAATATGGCTTATTTACTTACTCGACAATGAATTTGCGAGGATTAGGAAAAGAGACCAAAAAGCACCCTTTTCAGCAAGTTTTCATCAATTGTCAAAAACTCAGAAAAACTTTAGAAGTACTTTAAGATTCCTTCAGCCCCCATTCGCTAGAGTGCATACATGGCAACTGAAACTGCTGTTGAGATCATTAATTCCCTACTTTGTGAGGCTCACGGAGCTCACGCGTCTGATATTCACATTGATCCGAGTGGGTTATCTTGCGCGGTTCGGTTCCGCATAGACGGTTCCCTACGAGACATACGGGAATTGCCAAAAATCTTTCAAAATGAAGTTCTGTCGAGACTGAAGATTCTGGCAGGTATTCGGACTGACGAGCATCATCAGCCACACGACGGCAGATTTAGATTTGATGTATCAAACAACGAAACGATAGATATACGAGTATCGATTGCGCCAACCTACTACGGAGAAAATGCCGTACTCCGACTCCTTTCTTCTGCAACACCACTATCGACATTGGCCTCACTCGGCATGGGCGAGTTTCATCAAAACCTCATTGCTCGGGCAATCGAACGACCTCACGGAATGATTGTAATAACTGGACCAACTGGTAGCGGAAAGACCAGTACTTTATACGCATTACTACACCTGCTAAACGTCCGGAGTAGCTCAATTATCACAATTGAGGACCCGATTGAATACGCCCTGGCAGGGGTTACTCAAATCCCTGCAGGCAAAAGCTCAGGACTTACGTTTTCCGAAGGGTTGCGAAGTATTCTGCGACAGGACCCAAACATTATAGGTGTAGGTGAAATTAGAGACAAAGAAACCGCATCCCTTGCCACAAATGCCGCGCTCACTGGTCACCTTGTACTCACAACACTGCACACACAAGACGCACCGACTTCCCTTCCAAGATTGATAGATATGCATATTGAGCCCTATCTAATTTCATCAACTGTATCTCTCGTCATAAATCAGCGCCTTGTAAAAAAGCTTTGCCAGGCATGCAAAGAAAAGAAGCCCGTGCGAAGAGACCAGAAGACACTTATGGCACTCCTTCCCGGAACGAATATTTCGTGCAATGAACAGTTCGAAAGTCCTGGCTGTAAAAAATGTCAGCACACAGGCACATCTGGAAGAATTGGCATATTCGAAGTACTCGTCATGGATATTTCTCTCCGTGAGGCAGTATCGAGAAAGGCATCTGGCAGGGAGCTGTTTGCACTTGCCTTACATCAAGGCATGGTACCGCTACTGCATGACGGGATCCACAAGGCATCAGAAGGACTCGTGAGTTTAGACGAAGTATTACACCTTATTAGCAACTAATGTATGAAGAACAAACCCCGCATTATATTATTCCCCATCTCGCAGCAAATCCTATTTGCAAAGCGATTGGCCTTATACTTGGATTCAGGTATTCCTATTTTAGAAGGACTCCATCTACTCATTTCTGATACACAGAACACCACACACCTTTACATATACAGAGGTATCGAAAGAAGCGTCGCAAATGGACAGCCATTGTCTTTTGCCATGTCGCTATTCCCACACTGCTTCTCGCCATTAACTATTGGTTTTATTCAAGCAGGAGAATCGACCGGCTCACTTGCATCCATACTTGAAAAAGTCTCTGTGCTTTTACGAAAAAGAAACCAGGTACGTACTAAGGTCCTGGGTGCCCTACTTTATCCTGCAATTGTATTCAGCAGCACGATCCTAATGGCGTTATTCCTTACGCTCTTTATATTTCCAAAAATCATTCCTGTACTTACTAGCTTTAAGACAAGACTTCCTTTTACAACAAAGATACTAATCAGCACGTATGATGTACTTCAACATGACTGGTTGCTTATTTTGTTTCTACTACTTTTCTCAGCTGTTGTTCTTTTCCTTGCTTCAAGGAATGACACATTTCGGACTATTCAAGAACGAGCTCTTTTAGGCATTCCCGTCTTTTCAAAACTATACCAGTACTACATCCTAACATCTCTACTCTACACACTCTCCATACAACTCAAAAGCGGTGTACGCATTCTCTCGGCGATTTCTCTCACGCAAAACTCAGTTCCAGGAAGCACGTATCCAAAAGCACTCGCAGCAATTGAGGAAAGAGTTTCAAAAGGAAAACAGCTATCAGATGCACTCATTGAATTCCCCTATCTGTTCCCTACCCTTGTAAGCCAAATGGTCTGTGCTGGCGAAATGACGGGAACGCTCGCGCTAAACCTTGAATCTTTATCCGAAGAGTATGAGAGCCAGCTCGACGAAGTTACAAAAAACTTAACCGTACTTGTTGAGCCAATACTTATGATGTGCATGGGATTTCTTGTCGGGCTTGTTGCTCTCGCAATCATTACGCCAATATATGCTATAACCCAAAACCTCACATGACACACCCCACTAACCCACACTTCTACACGCACGGTTTTAGCCTAGTAGAGACACTTGTCACGCTCAGTTTACTGACCGCGTGCATTAGTATTGGACTTGCTGAAAGTCTCGATACCCTTGCCCGAGCATCTGCTCGTACAGATAGAGAACTCCTTGTTTCAACCCTACATGAAGCTCGGTTAAGATCTCTCAATCGCGTCTGTAGTAGCCAAAACTGCGCTATGCCCTTTCCTCATGGAGTTTATGTAGAGCATAACCAACTTACACTTTTTGAAGGACTCACCTACGCGTCGCGAACCCAAAGTCTTGATGTTCGTATTCCCTTCTCATCTGAAGAAATAGTGTGCAGCAGCACAAATGAAATTGGCTTCCTTCCCTCAGGGAATGCGACAAGTAGCACAACTTTATCGATTCTTGGGAAAGACAATCGTACCGAAGTAGTGCTCGTTGGTTTACACGGTGAAATATTAGCGCGCACACAAACATGAACTGCCGCTCTACTTTATCAGGATTTTCAACTATTGAACTCATGATAGCAATCATGCTCATTACAGTTACCGTAACCACAACAACACTTGCCACGCTTATGTTGCCGAAATCAATTGCGGACGGACAAACACACAGTGGAGCACGTAGCCTTTCCATTCAATCACTAGAAAATTCCCTGCATGCAGGTCAGAAATCTTTTTCATCGATTATCTCAGCAGCCACTTCAACGTCTGGAATGTATAGCCAATCACAGACGGCCGCCACTACCTCCGATGGAACTGCGAAGCTAATTACAAACACTATGCAATGGACTAACTCTAAAGGAGCACTAGAGCTACTTACCACCAAAGCATCTATCTCTGATTTCTTTCATGCATCACTGCAGTCCTGCGGGAGCACGCTTGTCGGGAACTGGAAAAGCCCGAAGGTTTCTAGTTTTTCTATGACCCCAGGAAATCTGTTGCCCAGTACATTTCCTCGGACACCATATCCAATTCACGCACTTACCATAAATGGAAACACCCTTGTTGCGTCGGTTCCGCTGACACTGAACCATTCCGATGCAAATTTATTTACCTTTGATATTTCTTCGACAACTCATCCGGTGTATGTGGACTCACTAAACACCTCTTCAACCACCAATACTCGACTAACATCACTTGCTTCTGCGGGTAGCTATATATATGGAGGAAACGGCAACCCTGCTAGCTTTGCTACCTGCGCAGCCGGACCTGCATGTAGTCAGTTGCAAGTATTTTCTATGACAGGCTCACACCTCCAGACTGCTGTAAATTTCAAATTAGCTTCTTCAACTCCGCCATATATTTCGATAACCATAAACGGGCAAGGATCTGGCCGAGCAGTCTATCTTCAGAATAATCTTCTGTACGTAGGGTTACAAAAAATGCCACTGCCTCCAAGTATGGAATTCAATATCATAAATGTACAAGACCCATTGAAACCAGTATGGCTTGGTGGGTACTCTGTCGGGAGAACGATTAATCAAATACGTGTCTCAAATGGATTCGCCTATCTTGCAACTGACGACCCAAATAAGGAATTACTTGTACTTGATGTACATGACCCAGCACATCCAACATATGCAACTTCATACAATGCACCTGGAAATGCAGCCTTCGGTTTTGGAGAAAGCGTGTACCTGTCTGGGACTGCTGTAGCACTCGGGAGGAGTTATGTGACAGAGGGTCCAGAAATTTTACTATTCTCGACTGCTACATCTAGCCTCCCGGTATTTCTTGGACCTTCCACATCTTCAAGTACGCCGGTAACTATTCAAAGCATTTGGTTTAAAGGTTTCCTCTTGTTTGCTGCAACAGCCACACAATTACAAATCATTGACATACGTGACCCTTCTTCACTCGCTCCATACACAGCACCAATCACCTTTCCGAACTCAAGCACAGCAAGTAGCTCTGCCAGCATGGTGTGCTCAAATAACACGCTCTATCTCGCGACAAGTGACAGTTCACAAAACGGTTATCTGATAACAGTAACTGGCTCCTAATATGCGTGGCTTTACCCTTCTCGAATGCGTGCTATATATCGGACTATTTGGAATCGTCATTACAGGAACAGTGACCTGTTTCTATGAACTTTCAGAAACTGCTAATCGAAATCAGACGAAGAGCCTTCTTCAAGCTGAAGGGTCATACTTACTTGAGAAGATTTCTTATGAGATAGCAACATCACAGTCCTCACATGCAAGTTTCTTATATGGCGTCCCAGTATCCTCGATCTCAATTACCCCACGAACTGGTACAGCGTTCAGTATTCAAACAACAGCTAAGCGCGCAGTCAGAACTGACAGTGCAGGAAATGAGATTCTCTCAGGAAATGAATTCTCAGTAGATTCACTCACGTTCACACAATCAAGCAATTCGATTCTCACAACACTACACCTCTCAGCAAAGACTTCCCGCGGAAGCATTCTCCAACAAACCTTTACAACTACCACCTACCTACCACTATGAGCACCTACAGACCACAACCAAAAGGGTACATTGCGATTGTCTCTGCAAGTATTATCTCGACACTCCTGCTTGCGTATGTGTTCACAGAAAGTCTCGTCGTGTTCTGGAATAGAGCTGATCAACTCGATCGAGAGTCAGCAGCACAGAGCATCATGTTTGTTGAGTCATGTGCATATACTGCACTTCAACAATTTGCAGAAAGTGGCAATGTCGCACAAACACCTGAACAGTTACTCTTACCGATTGATGTTGATAGTGCTCCTGTATACTGCACGGTGAATTCCGAAACCCTGGTAAATAATGCTGTAACAATTAGTGTTACAGCAAAATACAGAAGCTCAGTTTCCACATACCAAGTACAGGCAAAAAATAGCATCACGTCTGGAATTACCTCGATCACTACATGGAGAGACATTACGAGTATTCCTCCATAAACAAATCTGCACCCATTATTTAAAATCCTAATACATTCCTTATGAATCTACTCGAACTATTTCGTGCGTTTTTAAGCCGACTTACTCAACCACAAAAACCTGCGCAGGGATTCACACTTATTGAAATCCTTGTGGTCATTGGCATGCTCGCCATACTGAGCACTGTTGTGTTAGTAGCGGTTAACCCCCTACGACAGTTTGCGCAGGCACGCAACTCACAAAGACAGAGCAACGTCGCAGCCGTACTAAATGCCGTATCTGAACGCATAGCTGACAATGGTGGCATCTGGGTTTCAAGCACAACTGCATTAACAGATAATTGTACCAGTACACTTCCTGATAGCGCCCGCGTAATAACCAAGTCACAGCTCGACTTGAGAAAGTGTCTTGTGCCAAGCTATCTTCCTGAACTTCCCTTTGATCCAGCTACCGGCTCAAATTCCTGCAAGAGCACTGGCTGCTCTGGGACCAATGAAGACTATGACCTTGAATACACCATCCAGGCAGATCCAACGACACACCGAGTCACCGTGTGTTCACCAAACTCGGCCGAAGCATCGCTTCCTGGCAGCACACAGTTCTGCCTTTCTCGATAACTGTTCAACTAAAGCATGTAAGACATGGCGGCATGTTATACCGTCCAGCAAAACAAAACACCGGGCGCCTCTGAAGAGGCGCCCGGTGTCTTTTGAACCATCAACCAATTCCCCCTACGAAACCAAAATCACAAACGACAAAGATCCCACAATAATGCAGTACCACGCGAACGGTACGAGAGTGTTTGTTTTAAAATACTGAACGAGAAATTTAAGCGTGAAGAACGCAGCAATTGCTGAAACGAGTGCCCCGAATAGTATCGGAAGTATTGGAAAATCCGCATGCAGTAGCACAGGAAGTTTTAGGATTGCTGCCGCAAAAATTATCGGCGTTGCCAGCAAAAAAGAGAACCGCGCAGAACTCTCGTGATCAAGTCCAGCCAAGAGGCCACCGGTCAATGAAGCTCCCGTGCGAGAAAATCCAGGAATGAGTGCGAGTGCCTGCATTGTTCCTGCACCAAACGCTGCAAATCCTGAGATCTTCACAATTGCCGCGTCACCTGGATTACGCAAGTTTGCAAAACGCATACGGCTTTTCTTTATAAGTTCGACTCCGTAAAGCATAAGGCCATTTAGAATAAGCACAATTGCCACGAGCTTCGGTACTGCAAAAAGCCCTTCAATCTTTTTCTGGAAAATCAAACCAAGAAGTCCTGCAGGTACAGTAGCCAATATAAGCAACCACGAGAGTCGTGCATATGTGTCATGGGTTTCTAGTTTGCGGCGAACGATAAGTCCCTCAGCAAGTTTGAAGAAGCCATGAATTACTTTCATCCAATCCTTCCAGAAAAATGCCAAGAGGACTAGTGCTGTTGCGAGATGTGTTGCAACAAGAAAGACTACGAAAAACTGGGCATGCTCATCAAGCTGCCATTGGAGAAGCGCTGGGATAAGTACACTGTGTCCTAGGCTAGAAATTGGAAAGAGCTCGGTGAGCCCTTGGATAAGTCCGAGTATAAACGCCTGCGAATACGTGAGCATAGATAAAAGTATACACTATTCTGAAACCTCCGTATGTGCGTATTTTTTATCTTTTCGTCTCTTTACGAAATACCAATATGCGCCTGCCGCAACTATGAGAAGCACTACCGCTATCGCTGTATATCGCTCAACTACCCAGAGCACGAGCTCGTAATTATTTCCAAAGAAATACCCAGCAACAATGAATTCACCGCAACCCACGAGAACTCCCGGAATGTTATACAAAAGAAACTTCTTAAAAGGTATTTTAAAAATTCCGGCAGTGACTGGGGCGAGTTTTGAAAATGGACCAACGAGTCGTGCAAAGAAAATCCCGATGAGTCCGTATTTTTCTAGCAGTTCTTCAACTTTGCGATAGTTCTTGAAGTTTAAAAACTTTTTATCATCATGAAATATTGATGTGCCAATCATTCTGCCAATCCAATAGCTCGATGTGTCACCAAGAATTGCGCCGAGATATAGCACTCCTATAACCATCCAAATATTTAACACGTGCGAGCCAGCAAGAATGGAACCCCCAAGCAGAAATATCTCTCCTGGAATAAAAAATGACGGTCCGACCAATGCTTCAAAATATGCACCAAGCAAAAGTACTATGTAGGCAAGACTGGTATGAATACTTAGCCATGTCATGAATAGGCCAAGCGGCGTCACAATATATTGCGCCGAGAATTGGTGTAGCTTGGTACTAGCGTACAGCTTTGTACTTGAGGCGACGGTGGAATGAAGCGGGATCATTGGCATGTGGTGGTTGTATCATAGCAAATAACCACAAACCAATCCAAGCTGGGATTTTCTTCCATCCACCATTTTGATACCTGCGTGTCGACGTGTGAACTAGTTTTGTATTAAAAAAGAAAAACTTACCAGACTTACTAAGGTCTTTTGCAAAGGACTCATCTTCTCCCATCTGCAAATCTTCATCAAACGCTGCTTTAGTGACTAGGTCACGACGCACAAAGAGTGCTCCTCCATACGGAGTACTTCGTAAACGAAAGAAGAAATTTGTTCCTCCATATATGAAATTCATTCCAGGAGACTTCGGAAATGGCTGTATTTCTGCTGTACCAACCACATACGTACGATCCTCGTTCTCTTTGAGATATTTCACGAGTGACTTTAAAAATGGCGGCTCAGGAAACGTATCGGCATCTAGAAAAAATACCCAATCGGCGTTAGGACTGACTTTTGATATGCCGACATTTCTAGCATGCGAGACACCTGACTCTTTAACGGAGAAGATTTTGAAATGATCTGATGCGAAAGCCTTGGCTTTCGCATATGTTTCATCATTTGAACCATTCTCAACTACAATCACCTCAAATGAATCTTTCGGATAGTCGAGATTCTGCAGATGCCGAAGCGTTGCTTCAATGTATTTTTCTTCATTGTGTGCAGGTACCACTATTGAGAAAAATAATTCTTTTTTCATGATTGTGATATGTTGTGATCTCTGCACTTGAGTACTACTTAACTCTTGAGTCCGTTACCTTTTTTAAACAGCCACAATGCAAGTGCAAGCAATACGAGTATCAATACAATCATAACAGCGAAACTTGTGTAGAGCGATACGTCAGTGATTCCAAGAAATCCATAACGGAATGCATTCACCATGTAGAGAATCGGATTGAAAAGTGAAAGTTCTTTAAAAAACACTGGCAAACGATTTACCGAGTAGAATACTCCGCCGAGATATGTGAGAGGAGTGAGCACAAAGGTAGGTACGATGTTAATACCATCGAATGATTTTGCGTAGATACCGTTCACCAAGCCAGCGAGAGAGAAAAGCACAGACGTGAGAAATGCAGCAGCAAAGATAACAAGCACATTGAAAATCACGAGATGTGTGAAGAAAAGCGAGACAACAAGTACGAGAACCGCAACTAGCAATGAGCGCACGATTCCCCCACTTACAAACCCCGCAATCACGACCCAATCAGGAAGCGGCGACACGAGCAACTCCTCAAGATATCGCTGCATCTTCGCACCGAAAAATGTCGAGACGACGTTGCTGTACGAGCTCGTAATAACCGCCATCATCACAAGGCCGGGCACAATAAACTGAATGTAGGAGAAGCCTTCAATCTTTGCAATTTGTGAACCTATAAAGGTACCGAAGATAGCAAAGTAGAGCGAGGTCGTCACAACTGGCGGAAGCAGTGTCTGAGACCAAATGCGGAAGATGCGTGACGTTTCTTTTCGAAGCATCGTCAAGAAACCAACCACTATCGGTGAGCGTTTTGAAGTTAGGTTTGAAGCAGTTGAGATAGACATAGTGGTGCGTGTTATTTTTTCTCAATCAAATTTATGAAGACTTCTTCAAGTCGACTTCCGGTGTTCCGAATGTTTGCAATCTGCACGCCAATTGCTGTGAGCTTTCGGAATGAGTCATTGACTGTCTCTCCCGGTGCGAGCTTGAGTTCAAGCGTCATGTCGTCGATTTTCGTAATTGGGTAATCACGCACAAGTGTCATCTCAGCAGTAGACACTGGAGCGACCACGTCGAGAAGGAGTGTTACGAAGTTCAGACTTGTAAGCAACGACTTCACAGTTCCCTGCTTGATTATTTCGCCATGATTAATGATCGCTACCTGGCGACAGAGCTGCTCGGCCTCTTCGAGATAGTGTGTGGTGAGAATGATTGTAGTTCCCTGTTCATTAAGAGTGCGGAGGTATTCCCACATCTCGCGGCGAAGCTCGACATCAACCCCAGCAGTTGGTTCATCGAGAAGAAGCACCTTTGGTTCGTGGATGAGTGCGCGTGCAATCATCAGTCGTCGCTTCATGCCACCAGAAAGTGTGCGTGACTGCTCATGTCGCTTATCCCAAAGACCGAGATCTTTCAGAAGCTGTTCAGCACGCGGCATAATGTCCTTTCGTGCGATACCATAGTATCCAGCTTGATTCACAATAATTTCAAGTGAAGTCTCAAACCAGTTAAGGTTGAATTCCTGGGGTACGAGTCCGATGAATGACTTTGCCTTTTCAGGGTTCGCATCAATAGAAACGCCACACACCTCTGCCGTTCCTGAAGACTTCACAACAAGTCCAGAAAGAATTCCAATGAGTGTTGACTTCCCTGCTCCGTTTGGGCCGAGGAATGCAAAGAACTCTCCGGATGGGATTGTGAGCGAGACGTCTTTCAGTGCCTCATGCCCAGCACCGGTCGCACCTGTCCTGCTCGCATACACCTTCCGGAGGTGTTCGATTTTTAGAGCTGGCACACCGTTATCTACATGAGAATCAGTCATATGTATCAATTTGAATTACTGTACCTTAATTGCGCGAGCTTCGGAAACACTAGAAAATGTGGCCTAATTATGGCCCGCTTTCTGAACTTTACGCTAGATCTTGTAGTGAGATTGCTCCTAGGAAATCAGCTTTGCCGAGCTGGATACCGTTGTGGCGAAGAATCGCGTACGCGGTAGTGACATGGAAGAAGAAGTTAGGAAGCACATATTCGGTTGCGTAACCAAATCCGGTAATGAACTTTCCTGGGAACCATTTAATAGTTACTTGTGCATCTTCTTTTCCATCCACTGTTTCTGGCTTCACCTCTTTCAATACCGCAATCGTCGCATCAATTCGCTTCTTCAATTCCTCCATCGTCGTCTCAGTATCTGCCATCGCTACTGGTTCTTCACCATTGAGTCGTGCAGCAAATGCCTTTGCAGTATCAGACGCAAGTTGTACCTGCTTCACAAATGGAAATTGGTCTGGAGCAAGGCGAGCTTGCATGAGTTCTGGGAGATTAATTGCTGACGCACCTTCGGCGGGAGCTTCTGCATGAAGTACGGCTTTATCTATAAATCCTGACAGGTTTTCAAGGCTTTTAATAAAAACAGGGATGGTAACGGTGTAAAGTGTTGTATTCATATATACCCAGTATACCGGTTTCATTTTTTCTTGCGAACGGGGATATCTTTAGTGCTAGAATATAGTTTATGAGCCACAAAGAAAAGACAAACCCTTTTACCAAGATATTTGGTGCAGGCACAATTGCACTCCTCGGACTTGTTGCAGTAACGACATTTGCCCCCATGAACAGTAATTTATCAGCGACGTCCCTACTGGACTCACTGGCTTCAATTAGCACCAAGGCCGGCAGCACGGTAAACCTTGGGGCAGCTCAAGGAGTCCTGAGTGGATCAACGAAGACTTCTACAACGACGCTACTCACACGCACACAAGTTTCTGCATCTAGCCCGACTGCAAGCTCAACAGAAATAGCCACCACGAGCAGTAAAACAGCACAGCAGGTTGAGACAGTTAAGTCCACAACACCGACCAAAACACCGTAAGCCACTATATTTATCCGAAGTCGAGTGTGTACGCATGGAATCCTGGTCCGGAGATTTTGAGTTCGATTGTGTGAACACCAGGCACTGAATTATGTACGAGTTTGTAGAGTCGATTCGCTTGGATAGTGGCCGTGCTCGTTGAAGGATCGACGTCTGCTCCAGCATTCGTAGCGGTAAGCGACACACCATCCTGCAACACCTCCACACTAATTGCAGAATCACCACTTGCAACGATATAGAAATCATTTGCACTGTACACGTACTTCACGCTTGACGGTCCTTGAGTTACAGCGTCCTCTGCTTCAATGCTCCATGGGCCACCAAGGTACAGCGTGTTTGCACTTGGTGCTGTAACTGGAAGCATGAACGTCTGCGGACCAGCCTGCCCTTTTGTGCCATTTCCGAGATACTGATTTCGATCTGAACCAAAGTACGTCTCAGGACTTTGCACCGCACCTATATCATCAGCTTTTACGTTTGTAACTGACTGCTTGATTCCCTCTGTCGACATGCGAAGTCTCGTTGCTCGTTCTGCAAGAGCTGCCTGAATTGCCATCTCTGTTTCGGCATACCCACCCTCTCCAATGTGGTCATGCACAACATATCCATCTATGTCGACAAGGTATTCATGTGGCCAAAACTGATTCTTGTACGCATTCCATGTTTTGTATTCATTATCAAGAATTACTGGATACATAATGCCGAGCTGCTTCATTGCAGCAGCTACATTGCTCTGCACATGTTCAAAGGCAAACTCTGGAGTGCTTACACCAATAATCACGAGGCCCTGATCCTTATACTTCGCATACCAAGAATTTAGATACGGCAATGTGCGCTGGCAATTTATGCAGCTGTAAGTCCAGAAATCTACGAGCACAACATTCTTTCCTTTATATCCCGCAAGTGAAATTGGCTGTCCATTAGGATTGAGATATCCGTCTGGAGTTACGAACTCTGGAGCTTGTGGATACAGTGCTGACTTTTTTGCAAGCGTTGCAGCAAGTAGCGGTGTTACTTTTATGTTTGTACCAGTCTGTGTTGTGGAAGCAGTAATTGGTGTAAGTCCCAGACCTGATGCAGTTGAGCTTGCAGACATCCCTGCTTTATTTTGCAAAAGGCCCTGCTCAATCGTTGTCTCATCAAAAATCTTGTAGAGTGGCGCTTCCAGCACCTTATCAAAGCCAGTCGCAATTGCGATTCCAACCAAAATAAACAATATTCCAAAAATCTTTTTAAATAAACCATTTGGATCTGATGCGACACCCAGCCCGTCAAGAATCTTTTGCCCAACAAATGACACAACTAGTAGCGAGACGCAGAGCCCGACAATGTACGCAAGTATATCAGCGACTCCAGCCGCAAGACTTGCAGGAAGAACAGTCGCAAGAACGATAAAATATGTTGGACTACAACTTGAGAACACTGGGCCCAACGCACCACCAACGAGCACATCACCCCAGAAGCTTTTCTTCGCGAACCCTTCATTCATGGTCTTGCTTGATTCGGCATTAAGACGTGCAGCGAACGGAAGCATGTCCCAGAGTTTTGGAAAAAGCATTGAGAGACCGACAACACCAATAAGCACAGCCGAAAAATCAGTCCAAAACCATGCTGGTACTTGGATGAAGATTGTGAGCACTTTGAGAAGTATTGTAAAAACAAACACAGAGACTCCAAGAGAGATTGTGACCGTAAGTGCTCGCCACACACTACGCTCTCCAGTGATAGAACCTCCAACAATTATCGGCAGCAGTGGCAATACACAAGGCGAAAGAACTGTTAGAAATCCTGCAAGTAATGCGATAAAGAAAAGTGCCATGTACAAAAAAATTATGACTATAGAAACATACTAGTCATTTTCTTAAACAATGTAAAGGATTCTTTACATGTAGCTGTGCACAATTTCTATTCGTATGTTTCTGCCACAAACCTCGCTATAAGTTTCGATACGATCATGATGGCCAAAGTAAACGGAATCCATATATCTATAGCGTCCGTGAAGCCCTGATATACGAGCGCAATAGTAAGTACGACAGCAGCACTCATATATGAAGTGCGTCCTGCGTGTGTACGGTGATGCACTTCTCGTTCATCTTCTGCTTTCTCGGTAAGAAAGAAACCAATCCATGCAAATATTAGCGCAGCAATTACCACCAGAATTACTGTTAACATCATGCTTGGCATCCAGAACATAAATGGATTTCCAATCATTACAAGAAGCACTATGAGGATTATCGCAACGATTCGTTCGAGCATGGTCTTGTTCATAAATAAATAGTTTATGTATAAAAGGCGCTACTTCTTCAGCTTACGCATCGAGAGGTCTGGATACATAAGTGCAAATAAGTCCTCGACGTGCAAATTAAACGCGTGCGCGATTCGAAGTGCCAATGCTACCGACGGCGTATATTTTCCTCGTTCAATCGCAATAATAGTCTGACGAGATACCCCGACTTCGTGGGCAAGTGTTTCTTGTGTCATGTCTCGTTTTGAGCGTTCTTCGTATACAGTATTTTCTATTGCTCGTTTCATACCAGTACTATAGGAGCTTGTGGAATAAAGTCAAAAACTCAGAAAGACTTTATATAAAATTCAGAACTATTTCAGGCTGAAAATATTAGCATTAATAGATGTACTCAAGTCCTGCTGAATTATTATATACCCGCAGGATTAAAGAAATTGCTACTGAATACTTTAGCTTGCCAGACAAGGCACACATAGACTTCCCTGATGAATTATTACCTCTCTTCCTGATTCACAAATCGAAACACGGGAAACATCCACACGATAGATTCCGAGTCTATATTTCAAGGAAATCACTTAAACATTTTGTAGAAGCACGGAAAAAAGAACTTTTAAAAAATCATTCGCCAGAGATTGCGATTCAGTACATATGTTTCGCGATTGATATGACCAAAGAAACCGTGATTAATTTCGATTCGAGTATAAAAACAAATACGAGATATGCTTATTCAAAAACCTATACTTACATTGGAATGCCCCAAATCAGAATTATTTTTGATGTCTTTAGAGATTCTTTAGAAATCTGCTCGATTCACTTTAGAACAAAAAACACACCATAAAGGGTGTTTTTTGTTTGCTTGAGGTGACGGCAGGGATCTTATCCCAATTCACCCATGAGTACTTCATATTACTGATGTCCGCAGCAAGCCGATCTATTTTCTGTCGTCAAGCAAGTACTCATCAAGTCTACTACAATCAAAAAAGTTATGCACGCCGCCCTCTATCCACAGGCACAAAAAGTCTTTTGTGCGTTATTCTATATATAACTTATTACCTATGAACCTCCTTACTCACCACCTTACTGAAGAACGACCGTGGGGGTCTTTTGAACAATTTACCTTAAACGAACAGAGCACCGTTAAGATTCTCCGCATCGCACCCCACTCTCGCCTTTCACTTCAGCGACACAAAATTCGCAGTGAGTATTGGCAGGTTATTCAGGGGTATGGGGTTGCCCAGTCAGGTGACGAGATACGAGATGTGAAAATCGGCGATGAAATCCAGATGCGCGCAGGTGATCTGCACCAACTCACTGGCGGTGATGAGGGAGTGTCCGTCCTCGAAATATCATTTGGGACGTTTGACGATAACGATATCGAGCGTGTTGAGGACGACTATAACAGAACATGAACCCTATGGAGTACATTCTCTTTTTCGGTCTCGTTCTATTCGCCTTCTTTGTATCTGGGCTTTTTGTGTGGGGAGTATGGGAGCTGCTTACCGTAACTGCGAGAAGCAAGAAGGAATACAAAGATCAGAAAAAAGCACTTTCGTTATCTCGGAATCCCCAGAATCCCCTTCTTCACCCAACCACATACGACTTCGAAGGTCAGGCAGTAATGAACCCTGCGGCAATTCATGATGGTGAACAAACTCATCTCTTCTATAGAGCCATTGGAAATGATGGTGTATCGAGAATTGGCTATGCAAATTCAAAAGACGGAATCACCATTGACGAGCGCCTGCCGTATCCTGTCTTTGCGCTCGAAGGGCCTGATCCGCATTTAAATACAATGCGTAGATTATATGCTGAGAAAAATTACCCTGCACTTGTAGCATCTGGCGGAAGTTGGGGTGGTACTGAAGACCCTCGCGCCGTAGTAATTGATGATCGAGCATATCTTTCATTTTCTGCATTTCATAATTGGGATTCGGTTCGCATGGGAATGACATCTATTGCGCTCGATGATTTAAAAAATAAAAGATGGAAGTGGTCACCCGTGACGTTCCTATCGCCTGAAAAACAAGTGCACAAAAACTGGCTACTCTTCCCCCAGAAACTGTTTGGGAAATTTGCTGTCATACATAGTATATCGCCAGATGTAGAAGTTGAATATCGCGATGACATTCTCGCTACCGGTAAAGCTACTCCTTATATTCACAGCACGGAAGGTCCACGTATTGCGCTAGTTAATACCAAGGCTGGCTTCTGGCATGATCGCATGCGCGGTCCAGGCGTTCCACCAATTAAAACTGATGCGGGATGGCTACTGTTCTACCACGCAATGCAAAAACATGAACCATCTAAATACAAACTCGGAGCGATGATGCTCGATCATGATGATCCAACAAAGATCATTGCACGTTCACCAACTCCCGTACTCGAGCCTGAGGCACACTACGAAACAAACGGTGCAAAACCAGGCATTGTGTATGCCTCTGGAGCAACTACCCACAACGACAAGCTAACACTATACTACGGCGCCTCAGACAACTTCGTATGCTCTGCCAGTGCACCACTCAAGGAATTCGTTGATAAACTAATGCACCACGGCGTACCAAACCTTAAGCCAAAAATTGTCTAATATGCTCTCCGTCTTTCGCTCACCACAAAATCCTTTCTTCTCACCTACACGTACAAGATCGTTTGAGGCTATTGGAGCATTCAATCCTTCAGTAGTTTCTCAAGGCTCAGACCTGCATGTTTTATATCGTGCCATGGCAGAGCCTGATGATTTGCGTACTCCAGGAAAGGGCTTCTCAACAATTGGGTACGCAAAGTCGACAGACGGCGGAACCACCTTTACTAGTCGCCAACAAATTCTTGCACCCACTGAGAGTTGGGAGGCGTATGGATGCGAAGACCCGCGGGCGACGTTCTTCGACGGCAAATGGTATGTCTTCTACACAGCACTTGGTGGCTTCCCTTTTGGTCCTGGGAATATCCGCACCGCAGTTGCAATTGGCGATTCACCAGAAACACTTACTGAAAAACATTTAATGGCGCCTTTCAATGCAAAAGCAGCAACACTTTTCCCGGAGCGCATCAATGGTGAAGCTGTTCTACTGATCACCGCACATACAGACTTCACAGAAGATCACCCGCGACCAACTATCGGCATTGCAAAATCAAAAAACGTTGAAGACTTTTGGAATCCCGCATTTTGGATTGAATGGCACGCACATCTAGAAGAACATGCATTTCCCGATGTTCGCCGTACTGACTCAGACCACATCGAGATCGGTGCTACACCTGTACTAACTGAGCAAGGCTGGTTGCTCATTTACTCACATATTCAGAACTACTACGACGAACATCGTCGTATCTTTGGTGTCGAGGCACTCCTGCTCGACAGAGATACTCCGGAAAAGATTTTACTCAAAACCGAGTTTCCATTCTTAGTTCCTGAAGAATCCTATGAACGGTACGGCATTGTTTCAGATATTGTATTCCCCACGAGTGCAATTGTGACTGGCGATCGCCTGCAAATATATTATGGTGCTGCAGATACAGTGTGTGCGACAGCGCAGCTGTCGCTTTCAGATCTTCTTTCTAGTATGAATCCTTCTGATCGTTTGAACTTCGTGCAACGTACAGGAACCGAGCCAATACTGAAACCGATTCCTGAACACGAATGGGAATCAATGAGTGTAAGCAACGCAGCTGCAATTGACCTCAACGGATCAGTGCACCTTATATATAGAGCGACTGATAAAAACAACTATTCAATGCTCGGCTACGCACGACTTGATGATGCTGTGCATGTCGATGAACGCCTTCCTGAACCAGTCTATGGACCACGTGAAGACTATGAAAAACACGGCACCGAAGACCCTCGTCTCACTGTGCTCGACAATACTGTGTATCTCACCTACACAGCATTTGATGGTAGTCGTGCACGCGGCGCAGTCACTACTCTCTCGAAAGAAAACTTTCTCTCGCACACATTTGACTGGTCAAAGACACTAGTACTCACCCCTGATGACGTGGATGACAAAGACCTCTGCTTGCTACCAGAACTCTTTGATGACAAGGCGCTCATTATGCATCGCATCGATCCGAACATCTGCGCGCAACTTTTTGAACTCCCAATAACGCACGGCACCTCTAGCTGCACTGAAATTATGGGACCGCGGGCAGGTATGTGGGATGCCAAAAAGATTGGTGCTGCTGCACCGCCAATTCGAGTCGACGAAGGATGGCTCTTTATTTATCACGGGATTGGTTCAGACAATGTATACCGACTAGGTGCAGCACTCCTTGATGCTGAGACTGCAACGATAGTGCTCTCACGAACGAGCGCACCGATACTAAGTCCGGAGTTACCGTGGGAGAAGGAGGGTGTGGTAAACAATGTGATCTTTTCGTGTGGTGCCGTACTGCGCAACGACACACTCTACATTTACTACGGTGGTGCAGACACCTCTATTGGCGTCGCAACAATTTCAAAGACAGCACTTATCAAGCGCTTGCTTCCAGACATTTAATAACTAACTTTAAAACACTATGCCAAACTCCGCACCACACACCACTTCCCCAAAGCAAACTCCGAAACTACCTACGGTCGTGATGTTTGATCTCGACAAGACACTCGCTCGAAGCAAGCAGCCACTTACAAAAGAAATGGCACTTGCGCTTGCGGAGCTTTCACAACAGACGAAGTTTGCTGTGATAACCGGTGGAAACCGTGAACAGCTTGAGACCCAAGTTATTGAGGAACTACCTCCAAAAGCAAATCTTCAGAATGTATATATTCTCCCTACATGTGGCGCAGGCCTTTTTGCATATGAAGACGGTGAGTGGACACGAGTGTATGAAGAAACAATTTCATTCGACGATGCAACCATTATTGAAGATGCGCTTGTAAAAGGAGTAAGTGAGAGCGGGATGGTAGATCTTTCTTCACCTTCAGATGGTCCTCGCATACAAAACAGAAATGCTCAGGTCAGTTTCTCCGCATTAGGGCAGCTTGCGTATGTTGATAAAAAGGAAGCCTGGGACCCAGATAATGCAAAAAAGATAGCCATGCGAGATGCAGTCGCTAAATATCTTCCACCAGAATTTGACGTCAAGGTTGGAGGAGCATCAACAATTGACGTAACTAAGCATGGCATTAATAAGGCATACGGAGTACGTAGACTGAGTGACTTTCTTGAAGTGCCCATTTCTGAAATGCTGTACGTAGGTGATGCCCTGTTTCCTAATGGCAACGATGAGATAGTAAAAGAAACAAGGATTGCGACTCATGAAGTAAAGGATCCTGACGACACACTTACATTCATCACAAAGTTGCTTCACGGCACCCTTCCGATCGAGGCACTGCCCGCAAAGAAAGCAGGCACCATAACAAACCCACCCGATGCAACTTCTGCAGCTGGCTCACAACCAGAGGCAGAGCCGACCTTCACACCCTTCGAGACTAAACTTGCAAAGACATTCAAAGGGGACATCACAACCAAGCCGAGTGAAATTAAAAAATACAGCACCGATACGAGCATCTTTTCGCGCACCCCATCACTTGTAGTATATCCAAAAGATACTGCGGACGTGTCTGCGCTTGTAAAAGCTGTTGATGAAGCAAAGAAAGCAGGCGAGAACATTTCTGTAACAGGACGTTCAGCTGGTACCTGTATGTCCGGCGGACCACTCACAACATCTGTCGTTGCAGTCTTTCCGAAATACATGAACAAAGTTTTTGAAGTGGTTGCAGATCCACAACCAGAAAAGCGAGGCCGCGATGGTTATGCCATCGCTGAGCCAGGTGTGTACTATCGTGATTTTGAGAAAGCTACGCTTGCAAGAAAAGTTACTGGTGAAGGATTAATACTACCCTCTTACCCAGCATCTCGTGAACTATGTGCTATCGGTGGAATCGTTAATAACAATTCCGGAGGTGAGCGCACACTTGAGTATGGAAAGACTGAAGACTACATCGAAGAGGTTGAGGTGGTACTCTCAGATGGTTCAGTGACAACATTTAAACCGCTCGCTCCTGCGGAGCTCGCTGAGAAACAAAAACTTCAGACTCTCGAAGGAGACATTTATCGCAAGATGTCGAAACTCATAAACGAAAATACAGAACTCATTGCGAATGCAAAGCCAAAGGTTTCGAAAAATTCAGCTGGGTATGATTTATGGAATGTGATTGATGAAAAAACCGGAGCGTTTAATCTTTCAAAATTAATTTGTGGCGCTCAAGGAACACTTGCGCTCATGACAAAGGCAAAGCTTCGCCTTGTGCGCGATGCTTCGCATCGCGCAATGCTCGTAATTTTTGTCGGAGACATTTCCGTATTGCCCGAAATAGTGCGTCGCGTCCTTCCTTCCAATCCTGAATCATTTGAGTCATACGACGACAACACATTCAAACTGGCAGTGAAATTTCTTCCGCAAATGCTTACCCAAATGGGTCTCTTCCGTGTTATACGACTTGGCATATCATTCCTCCCTGAAGTTGCCATGACCGTTACTGGCGGTATTCCAAAACTCGTCCTTATGGCAGAGTTTTCCGCAGACACCGCTGAAGAAGCACTGAAAAAAGCTGAAGATGCTCACGCTGCACTTGCAGACATGAGTCTCCCTATGAGCATTAAGAGAAACGAGCACCAGTCAGAAAAGTACTGGATCGTACGCCGAGAAAGCTTCTCACTTCTTCGAAAAAGCGTTAAAGGTCTCTATGCTGCAGCATTTATTGATGACTTTGTTGTGCCACCAGATTCATATCCGAAATTCCTTCCAGAACTAAACGCACTGCTCGCTCAATACGAAAAGAATTTCATCTATACAATTGCAGGACATATTGGAAACGGAAACTTCCACATCATCCCACTCATGGATTTGAAAAAACCAGAAACACGAAAGATTATTCTCGAACTATCTCCAAAGGTGTACGAGCTCGTCTTAAAGTATGGAGGAACCACCACTGGTGAGCACAACGACGGCATAATTCGCACACCATACATAGAGATGCTCTTTGGCGACAAAGTATACAAACTCTTCGAAGAAACCAAGAATATCTTTGATCCGCAGAATATCTTCAATCCCGGAAAGAAGATCGGCGGAACATTTGCCGACATCGAGCGAGATATGCTCAAGAATTCATAGGAAACACATGGTAAATCAGTCATATTGAAATAAAAGCTCGAATTGGTACGTATAGTATATATAGTGCCCTTTTGGGGCGTTCTATACTATGTCTGACTCGCTCGAAACACCCACACATACCGACCAGGTACCTGATTCAGAATTAGTGCATGAAGTACTTCGCGGAAATGATCTTGCCCTACAAACGCTTGTAGAGCGACACTTGACTGCCGTCTATACCTTTTGCCTACGTTACACAGGAAATGTTGAGGACGCAGAAGACGCTTCGCAAGAAGCATTTCTGAAAGCATGGAAGAAACTAAAGCACTTCAATACAAAGAAGTCCTTCCGTACATGGCTGTTTACTATTGCGAAGAATTCTGCAACTGACCTCATGCGCAAAAGAAAGTCAGTTGCATTCTCGAAGTTTGATACTGAAGATAGCAACGTACTCACTGATACGCTTGCTGATCTGGAGCCACTTCCGGACGAGCTCTTTGAACGTGCGTCGCTGGCAAGCGACGCACGTTCAGCCCTCGCCACACTTCCCTCACGAGACCGTGCAATTCTTACCCTACGGTACGATGACGAAGAATCCTTTGAAAACATTGCTCGCATTATGAAAATTCCAGCAAATACTGTGCGCAGTCTGCATCATAGAGCACTTGCAGTACTCAGGAAGGTCCTGGAAGCTCGACAATAACTTGTATGCAACGAAACACCGCAACGCACCGTATATATGACATGGGAAGTAATTATGAACGACTTTTCCAAGTCTTTGCGCACGAACCAATGCCCACACATCTTTGCGAGCGGATATGTGAGGCTATTGTGCATGAGCGTGAACGAAGCTCCCTCTTCTGGGAACGTTCACGGTTCATAACTTCTTCCCTTAGCGGCATCAGCTCCCTCGTGGGGCTGATGTTCGCTTTACCCGCTCTGATACATGCGGCTACACTGACTGGATTCAGCACCTTTGCTGGACTCTTTATAACTGACAGTGACGTGCTTGCGCAACATCTAAACACATTTGGACTCTCACTCATTGAGGCACTTCCAGGATTTGAAGTCACCCTTACACTCTTCCTTGTTGCGGTCTTACTTGTGTCTGTACAAAACTTCACCAAAAGTCTTGCACGCCCCCATCTTTTTCTTGCTCACACGATCTAATTATTTTTATACACACCATGACCTACGAATCACTCCGAGCATTTATTAATTCAAAACTCTTTGCAGGCATTGTTACCGGCGTGTGCATTACACTTGTTATCATCTGTATCTTTGAAACAGGTGTGATGGTCGGCTATCATGAATCAAACTACTCATCTCGTTGGGGTGAAAACTACACACGGAACTTCGGTGGTGAGTCCATGGGAATGCACGGACTCCCCGATGCAAGTCAGCCAATGCCAGACGGGATCATGGGGAAGATTGTAAGCATCACACATGCCACAGCAAGTTCCACTGAGCTCGCTATTAGCGGCTCACAACACCCAGAAGAAAAAGTACTTATAGCGAGTGATACAATTATTCGAGACCATCAAAATACCCTCTCTCCTGCGTCACTCTCGGTTGATGAAGAAGTGGTAGTGCTTGGTTCACCTGATACCAATGGTGAAATTGTCGCAAAACTAGTGAGAATTATTCCTACCCAAAATTAACCTTGCCATGAAGACGATCTCAACCATGTGCTCTACCACCTGGAACTTTCTCAAAAATGAGAGCGTCCGCACATGGAACTTCGCACTAGCACATAAAATTGCGTCAGGCGTGGTTGTACTAATCATTATAGGTGGAGGATATTGGGGATATACGACTATCGTTGCAAGTACTGGAAATACGCAGTATATTATTGCACGTGCAATTCGAGCCCCACTCATAGTAACGGTAACTGGTAGTGGCCAAGTCTCTGCAAAGGATACATTGAACCTCACTCCTCAGGCATCAGGAAAAATCACGTACCTCGGTGTAACTCCCGGACAAAAAGTCACCGCAGGAACCCTCATTGCTCAACTCGATATGACCACGGCGGCACAAGCAGTCACTACTGCTCGTCAAAATCTGAAGAGTGCGCAAATTTCATACCAACAAACTCTCACCTCTTCTGGTTCAAGTGTCACAAATGATCAAACATCTCTTGCAACAGCACAGACTAATGCAGCCACTGCACTCACAACGACCTATACTGGTCTGCCTTCGATATTGAATGGTCTTGATGGAATCCTGCATAATCTTTCCACCATTACGAATTATGGAGCACAACAAAATATCGATGCCTACGCAGATATGCTCAAGACAACTGACTCATTCACGTACCGAAATCAGGTTATCGCGGATTATGCCGCTGCGGTCGCTGGATATCAAACAACTAAAGGCGAATACGCTTTAATGAGTCCTGCAACTGCATCGATTGATCAAATTCAGAAATTAAACCAAGACACACTTGCCACAAACAAGCTCATCGAGACAGCTTTAAAGGATACTCTTGCGTACTACAATTACGTAAACGATCAAATCACCGCAAGTAAAATCACTAGTGCTACACAGCTTTCAACACAACTAACGTCGCTCAGTACCTATCAAACTACCTTAACGAGTGATGATGCAAGCATTACAAATGCGCAATCAACACTCACTACAGCACAGCAAGCCGTCATACAGGATACTCAATCACTTAATAATACAGGCACCCCACTCACCGTTCAGTCAGCGGAACTAAATGTTGAGAAAGCACAGGAATCCCTTACTGAAGCACTTACGAACGAATCAAACTACATCATTCGCGCACCATTTGACGGAGTTATTGCGACGGTCCCTGTAAACAAATATGATCAAGCTTCTTCCGGTACAACTATTGCCACACTTATCACCACAGAAGAATATGCTGACCTTTCACTAAATGAGACCGATGCTGCAAAAGTACAAGTCGGACAACCTGTGAATGTGACGTTTGATGCAATACCAGGACTTACACTGCCCGGAACTGTTGCTGTCGTAAATCCAGTTGGAACAGTTTCTCAGGGTGTAGTCACTTACGATGTAAAAATCAGTTTCTCTCAGCAAGATCCACGGGTTAAGCCAGGCATGACCGCAACTGCCATTATTACGACTGCCACAGAACCAAACGCCATTCAGGTACCGAGCGCAGCGATTAAGACATCCGGTGGTACATTAACCATTCAGGTCGCAACACTACTCAACGCAAGCACCACTCTCGCAAATGCTTATGGTGGTACAGCGGCGGGCACAGGCACACGTCGCACCCGATCAGCAACATCAACAGCAGCCTTTGGAACAGGAGGCTTTAGCGCGAGTTCAACATTCAGTGGCATGAGCGGTTCAACTCCAATAACCACACGCTCACTCACAGTTCCAGCAAGCCAGGTTACTCTCAAAACTGTTACCGTTACAACTGGCCTTTCAAATGACACTATGACTGAGGTGCTCACCGGACTTACTCAGGGACAATATGTAGTTACAGCGACTCAGAACACTGCCGCGAACACTACGAAGAGTAGCGCTGCGAGCGCAACCAGCCTATTCGGCGGAAGCTCCGGTACCCGTGGCTTGGGTGGCATTACTGGTGGAAGTGGATATGGCGGAGGCACTCGTCCAACAACAGGTGCGACTCCCGCGGCTACAACGAAGCCAGGAGGATAACTTCATCACCATGATTGAGGCACGAGACATACGAAAGATTTATCACACTGGTGATATTGAAACCAAGGCGCTTGATGGTGTGTCGTTCACAATTAACGATGGTGAGTTCGTTGCCATCATGGGCCCTTCTGGCTCTGGGAAATCAACACTCATGCACATCCTCGGGTGTCTCGACACTCCAACATCCGGAACCTATTCACTTGATGGCGAAGACGCTTCGACACTTTCTACAGATGAACTTGCAGATATTCGCAAACGAAAAATCGGCTTCGTCTTTCAATCGTTCAACCTCCTTCCGCGCACATCCGTACTCCGAAACGTCATGCTTCCTCTCACCTATGCAAACGTTCCTCGAGAGACACGAGAGGCTAAGGCAAAAGAGTCGCTTCTCGCTGCAAGTTTTCCGGAATCTCGTTTCTATAATATGTCGAACCAACTTTCTGGCGGGCAAATACAACGCGTCGCAATTGCACGCGCACTCGTAAACGACCCGACACTAATTCTTGCTGATGAACCTACTGGAAACCTGGACTCTCGTACTACAGAAATTGTGCTACACACATTTGCAGAACTAAATGAAAAGCACGGCCGAACTGTTGTCATTATCACGCACGAAACAGACGTTGCAGAGCATGCGAGACGTATCATCCGACTCAAGGACGGAAAGATTCTCAGTGATGATATGAATCATAAGCAACGGAAGGCAATTATTCCTCCTGGCGATTCTTCAACATAACTATGACCACCCGCGATCTTCTCGACGAAACATTTACCGCTCTCACTGCGAACAAGATTCGCTCTGGCCTCACGATGCTTGGTATCGTTATTGGAATTGCATCAGTTATCGCCATGGTCGCAATTGGTAACGGCGCACAAGCTTCGATTTCTTCGAGTATTAATTCTCTTGGCTCTAATTTAATCATCATCATGCCTGGAGCTGCATCTTCTGGTGGTGTCTCTGCTGGTTTTGGTTCCTCAAAAACTCTCACCATGGCAGATGCCAATGCACTTGCTTCACAAGTGCAAAATGTCGCAGCAGTAGCACCTGAAAACACTGGCCGATATCAGGTAGTTTCAAGTCAGGCAAATACGAACACTACGGTCGATGGAACTGTTCCCACATATACAATCGTACGAAATCTACAAATCGCCGAAGGATCATTTTTTAGTACTGAGCAACAAACGAGTTTGGCCAAAGTTGCAGTGATTGGACCAACTGCCGCTACATCACTTTTCCCTGACGGTAGCGATCCTGTTGGGCAAACCGTTCGAATAAATGGGAACATCTTTACAATCATCGGCGAGACCGTTTCTAAAGGCTCAAGTGGCGCATCCAACCAAGACGACGAGCTCTACATTCCTATTACCGATGCACAACAATATCTTTCCTCGTCTATATATAAAGGTAGTCCGACCATTACAGACGTAAGTATTGAAGCATCTGATGCGAGTACAATGACGCAAGTACAAAATGACGCAACCTCACTTCTTCTACAACTACATGGCATTAGCGACCCGACCAAAGCAGATTTCCGCGTCTTAAATCAATCCGACATCATTTCTACAGCATCAAGCGTAACTGGCACATTCACTGTGTTACTTGCGGCAGTTGCAGGAATTTCACTTGTCGTTGGCGGTATTGGAATCATGAACATGATGCTCACAAGCGTAACTGAGCGCACACGAGAAATCGGACTTCGAAAAGCAATTGGCGCAAGTGAAAAAGACATCAGCAGTCAGTTCCTTATGGAGTCTGTCACACTTACGCTCATCGGAGGAGTTACAGGTATCGTGCTCGGATTTGCAATTGCATTTGGTGTGAATGCTCTCGGACTAGTAGCAGCACAAGTCTCTTTGCCTTCAGTCTTTCTCGCATTTGGCGTCTCTGCATTCATCGGAATACTTTTTGGATGGTACCCTGCACGACATGCCGCAAAGATGAATCCGATTGATGCGTTGCGGTTTGAGTAAGTGAAAAGGCCCGCAGACATAGTGTGAACAGCACTAGTAGTTAAGCACTTTAATTATTCGGCACGTTACTCTTCGAGTACTCAGAGTGCTGTGAATACTATGTCTGCGGGCCTACACTAACAACACTAATACCCAGCAGTCGGATCATATGCAGGCATTCCACCGAATTGATTTGGCTGACCTGACTGAGTCGGGTACACCTGTTGTCCATTTGGATTTGGAAATCCGTACTGCTGATACTGCTGCATGTTTGGAATACCTGAACCCGGTTGCTGGAACCCACTCATGTCAGAAATGGGATTGAGTGCATTGAGATTCGTGAGTACGCAATAGTGATTTGATGCAGGGATAAGTGCAAGGAAGATGAGTCCAGCAACTTCTGGCAGAAGCAATAACCCAAAAAAGTAAAATCTTCGCGCAGGTATCGACATCGCACTCACAAAGAACAAGACGAGTGCGAATATTGAAATTAGATGCTGAATCATCGGTGTGCCCAAACAGCCCGGGGTCTTTGCAAGCGCAAGCAGCACAAACAGGCCTAAACTCGCTAAGCATATACAAATATTTAGTACGCGGATTATTCTACTCATGCAAAAATTCTAGCACGCGTATCAACAGCGCTTGAAAGAGAAGCTGTCCACAGTCCCCTGCTCGGAACTTGTGTTTAAGTCAATTCTGTAGCATATTAAAGATAACTCGCCAGTCTCCAAAGCTTCTCCTGACGCAAGTCATAAAGTTCGGTGCAGCGAGAGTTATTAAGTTCAACCCCAAGTCCACATGGCAACATCAAAGCTCTACGTTGGCGGTATTCCATATCGCACAACTGAGGACGATATGAAAGCAGCTTTCTCGGAAGCAGGCGAAGTAGTATCGGTAAGTATTATTAGTGACCGTATGACCGGCCGCTCACGCGGATTCGGTTTCGTCGAAATGGCTGACGAGGCTCAGGCCCAGGCAGCTATCGATCGATGGGATGGTAAGGAATTCGATGGCCGTATGCTATCAGTTTCTATGGCTCGCCCTCAGGGTGACCGGCCAGCCGGAGATCGACCTCAGCGCAGCAGCGGAGGTTTCGGTGGTGGTAACCGCGGAGGTGGTTACGGCGGCGGAAACGACCGTGGTAACTACGGAGGCGGAAACGACCGAGGTGGTTACGGCAACAGCTATTAATAGCTTACGCTCACAGAAAAAGTGCTCGACCGAAAGGTCGAGCACTTTTTCTTTTTTCCTGTGAATTATTCTTACGTTTGCTACACTCAACGTACACAACCAACATGCCTGAAGACATAACCGCACTCATTCGAGATAAATATAACGGCGACAAGAATGTAGTTGGCACTCCTGCATACGAAGAAGATCTAAGGAGGCTCGCCGGAGGTGAGCCTCTTTCCTACGTCATCGGTTGGATTCCTTTCCTCGGACTTAAGATTTTTCTCGACAATCCAGCCAAAACACCGAGCTCCTCAGCCACCTCAACTCATCCCTTAATTCCCCGACCCGAAACAGAATGGTGGACTGAGAAACTCATTGAGCACCTTGCCTACAAATTTAAAGATAGACCTTTCACGTTTCTTGATCTTTGCGCAGGCTCTGGTGCAATTGGACTTGCGATTGCATCACGACTTCCAAATGCCCATGTAACACTTTCAGAAATTGATCCAAATCTTTCAGAACTCATTAAGAAAAACGTTCTAGAGAATTCTTTAGACACGAGCCGAATAACAATCGTAACTGGAGATTTATTTGAAAATCTTAAAGCAAACCGTTTCGACATAATTGCCACAAATCCTCCATATATTCCCGACATACGCGAACACGAACTTCTCACAAGCGTTACAAGTTTTGAACCACATCAAGCTCTCTTCTCCGGCGAAGACGGCCTCGATCTCATTCGGAACATTATTCAAGAAGCACACAACCATGTAGACGCTGGTGGCGAGATATGGATTGAATGTGACATTTGTAACATCGGAGAAGCAGAACGAATAGCATGGGAAACATATCCAGGAATTGTAGAGACTGCAATACGTATTGATCAATATGGTCGTCCACGCATCCTGACCTTGAATTTCTGAGGAGCTCAGGTACACTTGTTGGTACGTGAAGACAGTAAACCCGTTAGGGTGCGCCTCGGCTGTCCCGGGATTGTAAAATCGTCTGGTCGTGGATGTGGCGCTCCATCACTATAAAACAGCATCACTTCGGTGGTGCTGTTTTATTATTCATCCACAACAGAGAGTAACTAAAATGTTACATCGTAATTCGTCCACTTAAAGTGGACGAATTACGTAGTTCCAAATTCGCAAAAGTTGTATAAATGCAGACCTTTGCAAGGTTCTGGATTAGCTATGCACTTTTTTAAAGAAGTTACTTCTGGTACACTAGTCCCATGAGTGAGCCACTATCCACCGAACCATATAAAGGTGTCCGCGACTTCTATCCTGAGGATTGGAGCAAGCTTTCTAGCGCGTTTGAAACCATCCGTACCACACTTGGACTTTGGGGCTATGAGGAATACAACGCTTCCCCACTAGAGCGCGCGGAGATTTATGAGAACAAGACAAGCGAGGAAATCGTAAGCGAACAGACATACACATTCCTCGATCGTGGCGAGCGAAAAGTCACACTTCGTCCTGAAATGACTCCAACATTCGCACGAATGGTTGCAGCAAAGCGCCGTGATGTACCACTTCCACTTCGATGGTTTTCAATTCCAAACGTATTCCGCTATGAACGCCCACAGCGCGGACGACTCCGCGAGCACTATCAGCTCAATGTCGACCTCGCAGGAAGTGGAAGCATTCAGACTGACGGCGAGATGATCGTCATTGCTTCAGAACTTCTGAAAGCATTTGGTGCGACCACTGAGGATTTTAAGATTCGTGTTAACTCTCGCAAGCTTATCGAGGCAGCTTGCAAAGCGAGCGGCTTCACTACACCCGAAGATATCAAAACATACAGCCGCCTTTTGGATCGAAAGAACAAAATGAGCGCAGAAGAATTCCAGACAGCACTCGGCGCAGATCGTAGTGATCCACTGAAAGCAATCGAAGACGCGACTGACACAGACGTCGCCGAGCTCAAAAATAAACTTATGGGACTCATCAACTCATTCCACGAACGTGGCATGACTAATGTTGTATTCGATCCTGAAATAGTTCGCGGTTTTGACTACTACACCGACATGGTGTTTGAAATGTTCGACACAAACCCTGAGAACCCTCGCTCAATTGGTGGTGGTGGTCGCTATGACGGACTTGTTGGAATGTTTGGAGGTGAAGCGATTCCCTGCGTTGGGTTTGCGATTGGAGATGTGACACTTATGGACTTCCTTGAGACTCACGGACTTACACCTAAGGCCTCATCTGCTCCGCAACTATTTATCGGAACACCGACTGAAGAAGATTTCTTTGTGGCACAGAACTTTGCGTATGCACTTCGACAGAAAGGGGTGCGAGTAATAGTGAATGCAAATGGAAAGACACTTGGCGACCAGATACGCGACGCTTCGCGTCGCGGCATTCCGTATTTCATCGCCTTCGGCGCACAAGAAGCAGCATCAGGAACGGTACGTCTCAAGACTCTCGAGAGCAGTACTGAAGACGAAATTTCAGTTGAAGATGTAGCCTCAAAGATCGTTGGATAATATGCGAGCGATAACGTTTGATATTGAAACTTCCAATGTATTTTCCGCGACGACACGGAATGACCTCTCACAGCTAAATCTCTCCGTCGTTGCAATTCACGATTCAGAAACAAACGAGTTCTCTTCGTACTCACAAGAAGAACTCCCGAAACTCTGGGCGATTCTCGAGAAAGCCGACATGCTCATCGGGTACAACTCAGACGCATTCGACATTCCAATCCTGAACAAATACTATGCTGGCGACCTTTCAAAAATTCACTCACTTGACCTCATGGTTGAAGTTCAGAAAGCACTTGGTCGACGTCTTCGACTCCAGTCACTCGCAGAAGCAACTCTAAACGTAGGAAAGAGTGGCGACGGCCTAAAGGCCGTCGAATGGTGGGCGCAAGGCCTCTATGACAAGGTTCGCGAATACTGTATTGAAGATGTTCGCATCACACGGAAGCTCTTTGACTACGCACTCGCAAAAGGCATGCTCAAGTATAAAGATTTAAATACCATCAAAGACATCAAGCTCGACACCCGCAACTGGATGACTCCCCGCGAAGCACCCTCAATTACTCACACGCTTCCCTTTTAGTTCGTAGCACGAGGGAGAATTTTGTTACGGTACCATTTTATTTAATTACCCACAGCACATCATGAAATACCCTTGCTAATAAGCAAGGCGGGTGTAGAGTAGAAGCTTCGGGCAGCGGACGGCGCTGCTTTTGTCTTTGATCTTTCGTTATGGGGAACTAAACGTGGTCTATAACATTACGGTAAGAGGGTATTTCCAAAGAGATGGAGTGCCCGACCAGGAAGTAGGAGAAGCAATCGCACAACTAGTCTGTAGTACTTATGGCCTGGAATCTGAATCCGATAGAGTTAGTATTACATGGGTCCCGTTGCCGCGAGATATTTGCGGTTATGATCTTCAAATAAGATCTCAAGACGGACTTCAGAAGATTCTTTCTCCAGACCTGATACGCATATACTACTTTAGGTTTTGCCAGAAACGAGTTCCCGCCTGAATTTCAAGGCAAACACAATCAAACCCGGGCACCCTTCTCGCGTCGCAAGACATTGAGCAGGGTGCCCTCGGAGTTTATGTGAACTAATTGCACATGGTATTCTGTAATTATGAAACGTGAGGCAAATGAATGGCTAATTCCTGGAGCAATTGTCTTTGCGGGCATTGTGCTTTCGATAACTATTTTCATGACAAAGCCGCATTTAGTACAAAATTCTAACGGTCACCCCGAACTCACAAAGCCCATCTCCACGAGCGACCATATATACGGAAACCCGTCTGCACCCGTCGTACTTATTGAATACTCAGACATCGACTCAGAGTATTCAAAAGACTTTCAGAAAGTTATGGAGCAACTGATGCAGGACTATGGCGCACAAGGAAGTGTTGCGTGGGTATTCAGGCACCTCCCGCTTGGTGATCAAGATTTAAATTCAGAAGAGCATGCTGAGGCTGCGGAGTGCGTTGCAGCACTTGGAAAGCCAAGCGACTTCTTTGCATTCATAGATGCAGTACAAGCAGTTGCCCCGGGTGACTCACAATTTGATCCAGCAGACTATGACAGTGTCGTCTCTGCTCTAGGTATTTCAACGGGCTCGTTTGATGGATGCCTCACCGCTCACACATACGCGAAAAAGGTTGCCGCAGACTATCAAAACGCGCAACAAATCGGTGCGACCGGCACACCATACAACATCCTCCTCGTGCGTGGACAGAAACCAATCGTGATCTCAGGACTCGTTCCATATGTCACCATGAAGCAAATCATGGACCTCGCAATTCAGAAGTCACTCACGACAACTAACTAACCCACTACGCCTTCAACGTATCTGGAATTCCGTATCGAAGTTCGCACCACTCACATTCCTCGTCCTCGCATCTGCGCTTCAGGAATTCAAGCGTCATAATTTCTTGCGCAGCTTTTGTGATGATTTCTTCGAGCTGTGTAATGTCTTCGTCACTGAGCATAAATATTTCTCTTCGCAGCTCATCTTTATCATCCGGCTCAACAAATTCAATCACGCCTTCACTCATCTCTCGATGTTTGTCTGTACGAGCGAGAAGCAACTTATAGAATTGGAGCTGTCGGTAATAGTTGCTTCCACCTTCCGTACCTTCAATTGATTCGCCTTTTGAATTCACGCCCATGAGTTCGTTGCGACTCTTTGGTTTGCCGGTTTTGTAGTCTATGACGCGGACGTGGTCGCCGAGAGGATCGAGTCGGTCGAGCTTTCCACGTATGGTGAATGTTGTGCCATCGGCAAGTGTGAATGGAGCATCGACGGGAATTTCTGACTCAGTCTTGCTAGGCCATGACACTTGATTTGCTCGCCACCATGCGAGTAGTGCTCGCTTCCCTTTTTCCTGAAGCTCATCGATATCGCGAAGTGAGAGTGAAGTCTTTGAAAGTATGCGTGAGAATTCAGTCACAAGATAGTCTCCAGGCACGTCGTCACCTCGCTCGCGTCTGTCAGCGTATGACTTCAGTGCCGCATGAATAGCCGTACCAAAAAGCATATGCTTGTTTTCGGGCTCGGGGAATCGCAGCAAGTTCACATAAAAATACTTTGTCGGGCACTGCAGATAGTTATTGAGTGCAGTTGGAGAAAGCCCCTGTGCAATGAAGGCATCGCGAAGCACCTGCATGTCTTCATTGCTTGGAATGAGTGAGACTTCTTTGAGTCCTGCGCTTGGAAGAAATTCAAATGGGTCTGTTTCGGTACGCTCTGGAATATCAACAACTTCAACAAGCCCTGACGCAACACTCATATCAATTCCCTCAATCAATCCGCTTGGCGCAGTTTCTTTTCCATCGTCGCGGGTAAGTGAGTATGACAATGTGAGATGCTCTTTTGCACGAGTCATCGCCACATAAAGGAGTCGACGTTCGTCTTCGAGTTCTGTCGCTCCGCTTAGAATGTCTGGAAGATAGAAATGCTCCGGGCGATTTCGTGTGGACCATGCACTCTCGGTGAGTCGCGGAACAAATACATAGCCAAACTCGCGGCCTTTTGATTTATGCACAGTCATAATTTTCACAGACCCCATAGTCATCGTTTCGTCTTCTCTGCCTTTCAGTGGAATGCCGCGCTCTTCGTACAAAGTAATGAGTGCGAGTGCGCGCGGAAGAAGTGCGTCGTGCTCGCGACTTGAGAGATCAGTGAGCAGTGCAAAGAATGCTCGCATCGCACCAAAGTGTCGCTCGCGATGAGGGGACGCGAGCATCGCTTCGCGAAGCCCGGACTTTCGAAGCGCTTCGTCTGCCACAACTACGGGTCGCTCGTATGACGCTTTGTTTCCAAGCTCAAGCAGGAGTTCGTATAGTGCTCGTGCGCTTTTAGGATTACTGACTTGTGCCTCATCGAGTGCTGAATCTTTTTCTAGCACATGTAGTGCAGTTGTATGAGAAACATATGCCTGACGAAGAATTCTCCACGAGTCTGCTCCAGAAATGTTAAAACCTGGGAGATTAAAAATACCTGCGAGATGTTCGTCTCGCTGCTCATTGATTGCGACGAGTAGTCGGCGAAGTGCCATGACGAATGGATCTGCTAGCGCATCACGCTCTTCGCCTGATGTTGCAGCTTGCACGCCGCGCTTTGCAAGCGCATCACCTAGCCATGCAATGTCACGATTGCGACGTGCGAGCACGGCAATCTCCTCGGCCGGAGTACCGGCCTCGAGCAACTTCTTAATTTCCTGCGCAAGATAGTCAGCTTCGGAATCAGGATCGGGTGCGTGCGCGATTGTGATTGGTCGCGGGTTAGCACTTTTACCATTTTTGCTTTCACCCTTGCCTCCAGCTCCTCCCCTGTTCGCCTGCAGTGGCAGCCGCGAAAGTCGCTCGTCTGGTGACGAGACAATGAGCGAGAGCGCGCTGTCGAGAATCGTTTGCGTCGAGCGATAGTTCTGCGTGAGGACGATTACTTTCGTGCCAGTGAATTGTTCGCGGAAGTAGTGCACATTGTCGAGGTCTGCTCCTTGAAATCGGTAGATGGCTTGCTTCTCATCTCCGACGATGAAGAGGTTTGGGTTGTCGCTGTAGTCGGTAAGATGTTCGAGGAGTGCGTTTTGAGATTTGTTTGCGTCTTGGTGCTCGTCGGCGAGCACATAGAGAATTGATTCCTGCACTTCGCGCTTAAATGCTGTTGCGTCTGTCTCGCTATCCTGCCCGTCACTCGCAACTCCACCAAACGCGCGAACCACTTCAAGAATCACATCTTCGAAGTCATAGCGACGCATTTTTGTGAGTCCTTCTTCATACAACTCATACACGGAGAGAAGTTCGCGTGTCTTTGCAATTTTCTTTTGCATAGTTTCGAACTCGCCCTTCATCTTTCCTTCGTACTTCCCTTTCTCGTGGATCTTTCCTGGGATTGCATCGAAGTCGTTCTCAGCCTGAATCACGCGCTCTTCGAGCGCGTGCACAGTTACGTTCTCTCGCTTCATTGTCGAGATCGCTTTGCCAATTTCGTAGTGATACCAAAGTGGATCACCAAACGGTCGAAGCAGTTTGAGTTTTGCATTTGGGTTCTGAATCGCAGACTCAAGTATTTCTGCTCGCTCCGCATCGCTCGCAATGTCTGCTCCCACGATGCGCGGGAACTGATCCGGAAAGCGCGTGACGATCGACTGCGCGAATCCATGAAAGGTGTGGATGCGGATTTTCCAGGCAGTAGTCGAGCCGATGAGTCGCGCAAGTCGCTCACGCATTTCTCGAGCTCCGACTTCAGTAAATGTGAGTGCGAGAATGGCTTCCGGCGGTGTATCCGTGAGTTTAAGGATATTTGCGATGCGAAGTGCTAAGACCTGCGTCTTTCCCGTCCCAGGCCCCGCCACGACGAAAATAGGGCCTTCTATGGCGTCTACAGCCTCCTTCTGCTCGGGATTAAGCCGCTTGTATGCCTCCTCGAATTCGGGTGTAGTTAGGATTGTTGCCATTACCTCTATTCTACGACACTCTGAGTCCGAATGCATTTGCATCTCCAAATCAGCTTGATATACTAAGTGAGTTAGATTTTTGGGGATACCCACCGATTCGAGCCGTTGGCTCGTTGACGATTTTTAAAGAAGTCCGAGCAGAGATGCTACGGACTTCTTTAATTTACTGAAGTCGTCCTCCCGTAACTCGCCCTGTCTTTTAGCAAATCTGTTTGCAGAAATAGAACGTATTTGATGAATCATTACCCAACGAGTCATATCATGCGAAGTAAATTTATAGTACCAATTTCCAGAATGTCTTTTGGTGGTTATGGGTAAGACTATACATGAGTTATTTGAAAGCTTTTTCAAAATTAGAACGGGTCTTTTAAAGTCTGGGCCTTTTCCGTACACCTCTTCCCCGATGTTCATCCCTACAGAACACCACCAAATCTCCCTTTCCTTAAAAAGGAGATCTCTCTTGTTTAAATCTAGAAGTTGTTGTTTCTGACTCCACTTTTCATGTCGTACGTCCTTCTCGGAATCCATAGCCACACAGTGTACACAAGAGTGATAGAGCCGAAGTGAATTTGTTCTAAAGAATTCCTGAATAAAAATGTTTAGTTGATTTATATTCTTGCTCTGCTACTATTTCTAAAGAAATACATTTTGTTGTGGGGTTGAAATGCAGAAACCGTCTCTATCCAAGTGTCATCTGCGACTTCCAGAAATGAAAGTTCAAGGATGTGCGATGGAGGGGCTGTCGACCTCCCTACTCCACAAGAGAATATATTTGCGTCAGATTTCTTGTTTTGATATATTATATAAAGCGTTTGGGGAGTTCGCTCCCTCACGGTTTATACACTGTAACCAAACGCTTACAAAAGACCCGCCTCTGGCGGATTTTTTGTTTTAATCCTCCTCAGGATTCCCCTCATGTATTACTCTGGAATTCATTTCTCTGTTCATTTTCCAAAAAGGAATAATGCTGAAGAAATACTTCTGCATATTTTCTATCTGTTTTACGACTACCATAATTCGCACTGTTCCTAGCACAGCTATAAACTGATAGTACGTAACCTCTTTTAGTACAGTCTCCGTTCTATTATGCATACGAACCTGTTCAAATTTCTTTATTTTACGGATTCCCTGTACGGTACGTGAAATTTTAAGAATCTCTGGCACAAGATGAAGATACTTAAATCTCATAAACTGATCTGCTTCAGACCGATACTTTCCTCGATTCCTAAATGAAATATGCTCAAGTCCTTCAGCGTTAAAAGCGACCTTTTCCTTGAAATATGGACAATAAACGTCCTCAAGTGATTTATATAAATCATCACCTTTTGCCTTCATTAACTTAAATTCTCCCTCGGTGTATTCGATCATCGCAGAGCACTATACCGCACCGAGATAAAATAAAAGTGAATTTTGAGTAAGTTCTATGTACATATTTTCTTTTCCCCACTCACCCTTCATCTCCTACATGCTTTACTTAGTACATGATCCGCTCCGTTGCGAAAATCTTCCGTCCACAACCAACACTCGAGGGAGCTGGTGTGTTGCTTCGTCGTGCGTTTAGTTATCCTGAGGCACACGAACTCGATCCATTCCTCCTCTTTGACGACTTCAGCTCATCGCAACCCTCTGACTTCCTTGCTGGCTTCCCTTGGCACCCACACCGCGGCATTGAGACCGTCACCTACATCCTCGAGGGCGAAGTCGCACACGAAGACAGTCTCGGAAACACTGGCACCATTCTTCCTGGCGAAGTGCCATGGCATGAGGGCATGGCGGCTGATAGTAATTGACTCACCAAGGTGCCCCAAGACCGCCCAGAAGGCATTCGCGGATTTCAGTTGTGGGTAAACCTACCGAAGGCGTTTAAGATGGCAAAGCCCCGCTACCAAGACGTGCGAGCGAATACCATTCCCGTCATAGAAACAGCAGGCGCTCGCATCCGACTTATTACGGGCACCCACCATGGCGAACTCGGACCAGTTGGCAACGTCGCCGGTGCTCCGACCTATCTCGACGTCTCACTTGAGCACGGAAAGAGTTTTGAGTTCCCTGTCTCATCCACAAGCACCGTTCTCCTCTACATCCTCGATGGCACGGTGCTCGTTGGATCCGAACGCACTCCAGTACTAAATGACGTGATAGCACTCACTGAGCGGTTGCCAGAGCTCAAACTTCCTGAGCGCTCGGACTCACTCACCGAAAGCGTACGCGTTGAAGCACCCGCAAACTCAGACGCACGATTCCTCTTCATCGCAGGCGAACCCCTGGGCGAACCAATAGCTTGGCACGGACCAATCGTCATGAACACGCAGGAGGAGTTAGAGGTAGCGATGAGTGATTTACGGGTGAGGAATTTTATTAAATAAGTAAATATCTGAGAGCTTGGTACGACGCGGGAACTTTTTTTATATATAAATAATAACCAAAAGACTCTTAAAAAGAACTAAGTTAGTTTTACAGATAGCCCTGAGTTTGGTTTTCTAGACCACCCTGAAGCGGGATAAGTGAAATTATTTACTTGTAGTTCTTGCAAGTCTTTGAGAAAATCGTCGGCATTAATTGATTCTCCGATTTTTGCATCAGAATCTGGTTGGTGATTCTCAACTTCCTTGGCTCTGTATATTTCAAGATTTCTGTTCTCTGAAATAGCTCTCAAGGAAAGAGCTCGCATATAATATTTATTAAATTCTCCTTCAGCAAAAGTAAGGTATGCGATGTCAGATACTCCTTTCGTATATGACGCACCGGTTTTTGTTGTGCTTGTTTCCGTAGACTTAAAGAATTGTGGTTTGTTTAATGATTCCGCGAGTGAAGTTTCCGTTCCACGCGTTATAGACTCCTTAAGTAGGCTAGAATAAGCAGTTATTCCTTCGGTCGTAAATCGTGTACTTGTATACACAGTGCCGGTCTTTTCATCTCGCTCAACTTCTGACAGCATTAACTTGCGAGTTTCGTCGTCTAGATTTAGAAAATTAAAAGACATAAAATATTTTATTAGGAGCGAATAAATATAGAACAATTATAACACAATTTCGTTAACTTACATGACTGACTGAGAGGGTCTTTACTGATTTTCTCCAGTTTCCACCTCAGCAAATTTGGCTGCCATAGTAGGGTTACCGCGAGTGAGTTTTTTTACAGTCAAATCTTCTGCTTTATCATTTGCTAGACGCAAGTTATTTTCTGATGAGATAAGCTCTTTTTTTGTTTTTTCAAGTTGCTTTATGGACTCATCAATGTGGTCTATAGCGCTTTTAAACTTTTCAGATGCAAGCCGGAAATTACGACCAAAACCATCACGAAACTCATTCAGTTCATTCTCAAAATTAGTAATATCAATATTCTGGTTTCTTACGAGCGCAAGTTCAGATTTGTATTTCATAGAATTCAAAGCAGCATTGCGCAAAAGAGTTATCATCGGGATAAAAAACTGAGGCCGAATGACATACATTTTTGGGTGTTTATGGGAAACATCAACAATGCCGGTGTTATAGAGCTCGTTTTCAGCTTCTAATAGTGAAACGAGAACGGCGTATTCACATTTTTTCTCGGCGCGGTCTTTATCAAGCTCACGTAAAAAGTCTTCGTTCTTTTTCTTAGTGGCGGTTTCATCGCCTTCGTTTTTCATCTCGAACATGATCGATATAATTTCGTTCCCAGCCACATCAGTTTCGCGGTATATGTAGTCACCCTTGCTACCACCGGTTGCATCGTTGTCTTTTTCGAAATATGCATTTTGAAATCCAGTTGCGCGAAGCTTGTTAAATTCGGTCTCGCAGTGCTGTTCGAGTGTTTCTCCTACCATCTTTGTTGAAAGCTTAACTTTCATATCTTTACGCAGAGCAATTTCCTCATCTTTCATCTTGATGATGTCGTCCTTGGTCTTGAGCTCAATGACATACTTTTCTTTTAATGCTGTTTCGAGCAGTTGCTTCTCAGCATCTTTACTTTTCAGTTGGCCAGCAAGTTCGTCACGCTCTTTCTCAATTTTATTTACTGCTTCGGTGACTGCAAGTTTTGTTTCAAGCTCTACATTACTGATTTTGGATTTAATCTCGGCCAGCTCAGCATCCTTCGCTGTGAGGTCTTTTTGCAATATAATTGCAATATTTGCCTCGGCAAGTTTGATGGCATTTTCCTTATCTTTTTTGAGGATTTCCACACGCTCATTCAGTTCTTTTTCAAACTCATGATTGTGGACTTGTTTTAGAATATCGGCAAATCCCGCCTCATCGATTTTGAAAGCCTTCTCGCAATGCGGACATATAATTTCGTTCATAAATTTATTTACCTGATTTTGTTCTATTGTCTTGCTTACAAAGCATCTGGCAATTCTGTGCAATTGTCTTGCCCCCTTCGTGCCAAGGAGTAATGTGGTCAGCTTCCATTTCTGAAATATCCCAATGTTCTTTGCAAAATGGGCATATCCCATTTTGTCGTTCATAAGCTTCGCGTTTCATTTTATCTGTAAACGCACGGATCGAAAGGTATCTTTCTTTTCGAGTTAATACATATGGATAGATACCAGACTTCTTTGTAGCGTCCTCATCTTGCATTAACTCTTTGATTTCAACCTCGAGTTTTTCCGAATTCAGTTTCGCATCTTTAAATTCGTTATATAGTTCACCCCATTCAACGCCACTCATTTCACGTCGATAGCTTGTAAATGTAGTCCTTACCCACCAGATAACATTCTGGAAGTAATCCCAAAGCTCATCAGCATTTGTATCATGTTGATGTTTAGCCATATAATCTTCGATCTTCTCATTATTAATCCACGAAAGAGAAGTCTCTAAATACTCCTGTCGAATTGGGGAGCCACTAACTAACTGTCCACCATCATTTGCAAGCAGATACGCAGCACAATTTGATTTACTGAATTTGAGTTTTGCATCAGAAAGCCATGGACCCGTATACACTGCATTACGCAACTCTTGTTCTGTAAGTTTTTCTCCTGCAATGTTGATAATCTTGAACCAGTCTAGCTTCTCTTTATCTGTTCCTTCACAAAAATAAATCATCAATTCATAATTCAAAATCTGATCTTGCTCCTCGTCAGTAAGATTATGAAAGAAGTAATCATTAAGTGAAAATTCTCCGGTCACATATTGACCTATACTGATAGTACGTTGCTGCCCATCTAAAACCTCATATTTCCCCTCATCTGTTTTAACCCAATACAATACATTTAAAGGAAAATCTTTTTTAATTGTCTCAATTACCGCATCTCGCTGTTTACCATTGTATACAAACTCACGTTGATATTTTGGCCGAACATCAAGTTTGCCAGCGTATGCAACGACACCTTCCTCTGCACTATCTTTGTAGTTTGCAATTACTTCGCGTACAGGAATTTGATGCAGTTCGATTTTCATATTATTTTTTCTTTATTATTATCCTAATAATAAGGAAACTTACCATTTACTATTAAGTCTTTATCATCGTCCCCCTTTCTAAACTTAATGATTTCAAATTGCTCAGGATTATATTTATCCAAAAAAGTAATCGGAACGCCGATAGCACCATCATAATCACAAGGAATGTCAGTGTACTTATCTACATTAATTGCATCGTAATTATCATAATGTGGATATTCCTCAGGGTTATATTTCTTATATAATGTGACATTTTCCTTATGTTTTTCAACATCAAGGTTTGTAAACCAACACGAGGTCGAAACTCGCGCAATTTTTTTACCATTTTCATCTATATGGTGAAAAAGTTCCCAATCATCAGGCACAATAAAAAACATACCTACATTGAAATTTGTGTAGCCTGTACGGATTTTATCTTCCTTAAATAGGGTAAAAATTTCTTTATAGGTCATGGCATTAGTATTGCCGATAATAAGAAACTTTTTGTTGTATTCCGCCAGTTGCGCGACATACTCACGAAACAAAGAAAAGGGTGGGTTGGTTACTACTATATCTGCTTCTTTCAGTAACTCAATGCATTCATCGCTTCGGAAATCACCTGTACCAATCATCTCGGTCATAAATTCATCAGGATCAGGCATTCGACTACCATTCTTATCACCGGTGTATTCTAATTTATATGGCAATTCTTTAGTAAACAAATTTGCCTCTTTAAAGTGTGTGGCAATTAATTTCTTTAGTCCTAAATGCTCAAAGTTTCTACTAAAATATTTTACAAAGTCGCTTTCCTTTGGATCATCACAATTGCAAAATACTACCTTGTCGCGAAACTGGTCTTTATAGTGCTTGAGCTCTTTCTCGATATCGATGAGCTGGGTATAAAACTCATCCTTTTTAGCCTTGCTGGCGTTATGCAAATTATTGTTTGAGGATTTTTCGACCATATTTTTATTATAACAGCCCTACTCAAAACCAGTAAGGATCATGACTTGTCGACATGCTGCGCACGTTTTGCACTGTATGTATTGCATACTGCAAAATAGTAATGAAGTATCATTGTCCACAGTTTCCTTATCAACACGTTGCTTTCAATTTTGTACTTATGATATATTTATATATGCAGAGGTGTTTTAGTTTCTAGAAATCATTATCCGAGTTCCTAATGTCCGAAACAAAAGCTCATGTATTGATTTGAGAGGCGTCAGGGGAAACCCTGAACACCTCTGCAAAGGCTCGGGTATTTGTCCTCTAACGATGACTTCTATCCTGACCCTCTCAAATCAGTAACGTGAGCTTTTTTGTTTTTACAAAAAAGCTCGCATTAAATTTTGCGAGGTTTTTGATCAAATTTGTTCTTTGAAAATTGTTTCTAGGAGAGAAACTAACTTAAATCCATATGACCGAAAAGCAAGCGCAAAAAATGGGGCTGAAACCCATCTATGCACCACAGAAGAATCCGTTAGCTCCAAGTAAGCTCGTGAAAGGATATGTTCAGCCCTCAACAGGCAAATTCATTCCACCACACTTTAGGAAACCACCGTTTCGTCACGTAGTCGGCTATAGACCTTAATTATTAAAAACATTTCTCTCCTAGAAACAGTTCTCAATTTTGACAATATAATAAGCAGTTCGGGAATAGCGCGGAGGTATAGCTCAATGGTAGAGCGCCTCTCCGTTAAAGTTGCGACGCGGGTTCGATTCCCGTTGCCTCCGCGCTGTCCCTGAACTGCCTACTATTTATTTATCAACGAACGAAAAAATCCCCGCGTAACGGTTTAAGATTAGTCCCAATCTGTATCAATAAATAATGTTGAACCCATAATCTAGCACTAACTCATTTATCGTACTCCTTAGATGCTACGCATGTCAAATGACAACATTGCGTCTGTTAATTACCATAATGATAATCATATGTAGGGGGTAATACTTGTGGCCTTTTCTAATACACTGCCTCCACATCCTCCTGAGTTATGAGTTCATAGGGAATGAGTTCGTTATCTCGACAAAGCACGTAGGGCAACTGGTTATGGGTAAAGTTCACGATTTCGTTAGTTTTCTTATCTTTCCACTTCTTAGCGATTTTCTGCATGAGGGAGACTTCTTCTTTTGTGAGTGTTCGGATCTTCTCGTTTTTGTTACTCTCTGACTCACTTATAAGAAGCATGTCTTTTCCTTCTGCGTTCTTCCGGTCAACGATGATTTTCCCTGACTCTTCGAGCTCATCAAGCACACGAAAGAACGTATCTGGTACAGGACCGTACGCGATCTTTCGATATGGCATACCACTCATGCTTTCCATGTGTTCATAGAACCATGCAAAGTCAGCAAGATAGAGCATCTTTGCAAGCTTTGTTTTTGGGATCTTTCCATCTCGAGAAATATTCATGCGAAGGTACGCAAGTATCATATGCTTGTATTTCTCAATATTTGGAATGCTTCCAGAGAGAAGTTCATCTATACCAATGCCGTATAGAGTAGCAAGTTTCTTACCTTCCTCGAGACTCAATTCCTGCGTACCAGCTTCTATTGCACTGTATGTGGGACGCGACACGCCAATAGCTTGCGCTACTACTTCCTGGGAAAGTCTTTTGTTTGTACGTAGTTCTTTAAGGTGTTCTATATACTGGGTCATAGACCCAGTATATAGAGTCAGCGTCATATAGTCAACAATTAATGTCGAGATACTGACAATGATGACTTATACACACTTCCCTTGCGTATCATTGACTCTTCACATACGACAGAGTACAATCTAGCTATCACGACGAGAAAGGTTCCGAACGGCTAACTGCCTAAGGAGCCTTTTTCAATTCTATCTTCTTGCGAGTTCCAGGCTCATCCAGTGCTGCAAAACAAGGGGCCCCTAGCTTTTTGTATAAGGACGAAGCTCGACTCCCATCTGGGAAAAGTATCTTTTCGAGTCGTTTTTCTTCCACAAGGAAATCGACGAGTTGCTTGTAATCCCCGTCACCAGAGACCAAAACTACACCGTCAAAGACCTCTTTCTGATAAAGCTTTTTCATGACATGTAAGATAATGTCTGAATCCACATTTCCCTTCTTTTTTCCAAGCATTAACGATGTGTGCTCTCGGAATATTAAAATAAATCCCGCAGACTGAATATTCTCATATAATTTCTGCTGAGTCTCATCTAAGAAACCGAGAAAATAGTAAGCTTTTGAAACTCCATATTTCCTTTCGAGATATATTCTGAAACGAGTGAGGTCAATCTTCCATGGATCTACATCCCTTTTCGCCGTAGCCATGTGGAGATTTTGTCCATCTATAAACGCATAGTTGTTTCTTTTCTTCTCCATAAGTAGATAAATAATATCACTTAAACAAGAAAGCGCCCATTTGGACGCTTTCTTTCGTATTTAGTAGCTCTTCAATCGTCGGCTCTTCTCATGCGTTCTTATCTTCTCCAGCGCCTTCGCCTCGATTTGGCGGATACGTTCGCGGGTGACGCCAAACTCCTTCCCTACCTCCTCAAGTGTATGGTACACACCATCGAGTAGTCCGTGCCGCATTTCGAGAATCTTGCGCTCTTTCGGGCTCAAGTCATCGAGAATGTCGCGGACCTGTTCTGTGAGAATACGCTCTGACGACTCCTGCACCGGTGAAGGGATTTTGTCGTCTGCGATGAAGTCACCAAGTGTTGAGCGGTCGTCATCGTCTGAACCGATTGGGTTCTCGAGTGAGAGCGTGTCTTGGTTGATCTTCTCGATCTGATAGATCTTGTCTACCTCCACCCCCATCTCTACCGCTATCTCCTCTGGCTGTGGATCACGACCGAGTGCTTGTGCAAGACGTCGTGAGACCTGCTTGTACTTCGCAATGGTTTCCACCATGTGCACCGGGATGCGGATGGTGCGGGATTGGTCGGCGAGTGCACGTGTAATGGCCTGGCGAATCCACCATGTTGCGTATGTTGAAAACTTATACCCTTTCTTCCAATCGAATTTATCAACAGCCTTGTGTAGTCCGAGGTTTCCTTCCTGAATGAGGTCGAGGAGTGTGAGGTCTGGAGAGCGACCTACGTACTTCTTTGCGATCGACACCACGAGGCGGAGGTTGGCACGCATAAGGAGCATGCGGGCTTCGTTGTCGCCTGCTTCGATGCGCTGTGCGAGGTTTCGCTCTTCTGCAGCTGTGAGAAGTGGGTACTGACCGATCTCACGAAGGTATATCTGAATTGAGTCATATCCTGCCGCGTCGCGACCTTTGATGTTGCGGCTTGCGAGGTATTCGTCGGCATTGTCTTCAAGCATGCCTCCTTCGAGAATATCGATGCCTGTCGTGGTGAATCGCTCATAGAGCTCATCGAGGAATGATACATCGTCTTCGATGTGTGGGAACTCCTTGATGATTTCGCTGTATGTAATGTATCCGCGTTCGCGACCTTTCTTGATAAGCACTTCTGCTTTTACGTCGCGGTCATTAAGGGCTTTTGCTTTTGCACCTGTTGCTGCTGCGCGAACTACCGCTACGACTTTAGACTTTGATACTGGCTTTGCAGATTTCTTTGCTGCTGACTTTACGACTTTTTTAGGTGCGACTTTTTTAACAACCTTTTTAGCAAGATTTTTAGATTGAGACTTTTTTGCAACAACTTTCTTCGCTACCTTCTTAGGGGCAACTTTCTTGGCGGGTTTTTTTGCAGGTGATTTTTTTGTAGGCATAGGTAGTGTTAGTTATGAAAATGAAATAGAAACGGTATGAAGAATTAGTGAAGTGCGGAAAGTTTCGCGTTGATTTCCTTACAGACTGCTGCTGATGTTTTGATTGCTTCACTATCGCCCTGTAGCTCGGCTCGTCGGAGCTCGTCAGTTGCCACCTTTAATCGCTCAGTGAGAACTGCGCGTGCGAATACACGTATGAGATCTGCTATTTCTGAATCTGTAGGCGGCTCCCCGTAGGCAAGTCCAGCCTCAAAAAGGGCGCGCTCTGAAATCGGTTCACTTGGAACAGCGCCAATAATACGAGAATACTCGCTTTTAAGGGTTTCCGCAAGGGGGTTATCTGCATAAGTCTCTGCAAGCGCGAGAAGAAAGTCCCCTCGTCTGACAGAAGTTGCGGTCACACTAGATAGTACGTTTGCGGGAGTGGTTTTGTTGCGACCAAAAGGGTCGGCAGTGTTGCCGGCACCTGAACTGATTCCAGTATGACTCGCGCCGTGATTAAGCCCTCCAGTGCTGGCTCTCCCGTTCGGGTCTTGTGGCACGGCAGCTCGGACTGCCTCACTCGTGAGCCCAAGTGCTCGCGCAGTCACACCCACAAAATGTTCGCGTTCAAGTGGACTTTGGATTGCAGCAATAAGTGGCATCACGGTCTTCTCTGCTGCCATCACCAAACGCAACTGATCTTTCTCGCTTGCAGTGAGTACTGACAAAAAGAACTCCACAATTGTTTGAGCATCTGCAACTCGCTTTGCGAAATCCTTCGCACCTCCAGGAGCGCTCGCAAGATCTGCGGGATCCTTCCCGGCCGGGAGTCGCACGGCCTTCACGCGCATGCCCGCGCGAAGCGCGGCCTCTGCATTTTTTGCACTTGCAGCGAGTCCAGCTTTATCAGCATCGAGGCACAGCATCAAGTTTTCTGCGTATCGCTTAATAGACGAAAGATGCTGGTGCGAAAGTGCAGTCCCCGAAAGCGCGATAGTATTCTGAAAACCGATCTGGTGCAAAAGCAACAAATCAAACTGCCCCTCTACGAGAATCGCAAACCCGCGCGTACGAATAGCATCCTTCGCGCGATCCATTCCAAACAACACTTCTGACTTATGAAATAGTTCTGTCTCTGGGCTGTTTAGATACTTAGCCTGATCGTCCTTTGAAAGTGCACGTCCAGTGAATGCCACCGTGCGCCCAGCAATATCTCGAATTGGAAACATTAACCGATTGCGGAATCGGTCATACCACGTACCCGGACGACCATCAGCTTCCTTTATAAGTCCGGCTGCCGTGAGCTCGGCATTTGTGAATCCCTTGCCCTGCAAATCTTCGAGAAGCGCGCGCCATGTGTCCGGCGCAAATCCTAAACTCCATGACGCAATTGTTTCTTCAGTGAGTCCGCGATCAATTGCGTATGTGTGCGCTGCTGCGCCTGAAGCGGCCACGCCGGAGTTAACGTCTTCTTTTTTCGCGGCAAGTGCCGATGAGTAGAATTGCGTCGCCTGCGACATCGCTTCGCGAAGTCGATCTGTGCGACCACGGTCTTTTGCCGACACACGGTCAGTGGTGATTTCAACTCCAGCCTTTTCTGCGAGAAGCTTGAGCGAACCCATGAAGTCCACACCTTCCATCTTCTGAACGAACGTAAACATGTCGCCTCCCTGTCCTGTTGAGAAGCAGTAGTAGCTGCCGCGCTCTGCGTTCACGAAGAATGACGGCGTCTTTTCCTTTGTGAATGGCGAAAGACCTTTCATGTACTTCCCTGCCCGCGTGAGCTTCACGTACGGTGTCACCACCTCGATTATTGAGAGCTTGTCTTTCACTTTCTGTACAGTGTCTCCACCCTGACCAGATGCCTGAGTATGGGGCGATTGTTGTTGAGTGGTGTGTGAGTCCTCCTGAGCCATTACCTCAATTTTACTCCCTTTCGCTCCGAAGCACGAACTCCGTCGGCCCGAACTATTGACGGCGAAAATCTCAGGAATATACTTATTCTATAAGTTCTGCCGTAAAACGTATGGACTTTGGTCTTCGGACCATACCTCGCAAGAGGACACGGTGAAATCGTGAGGTTTCATCCGCCCTGCAATTAGAGGGTGATTTGTGCCTTCGGGCATTTACCCCTATCAAAGGGGACAACTTGAGAAAACACTAGAATAACTTTCTAGTGTTTTCTCGTACATAAAGAAACATGCATGGATCAATAACTTGAATTTTGCGTGATAGTCTTTTTGTGTCAATAGTTCTGAGCTGAGATAAAATTACCATGGCTTCTTTCCCATCAATTTTTCCGATTGGGATGTTATATGAATGTTCTTTCAAAGATGTGGTCAGTGGAAGAATGTAACAAAAATTCTTAGTTATGCTTTTTAAGATCAATACAGGGCGTTGAAATCTGTGACTTGTACCATCTTGTTCTGATCCGATATTTGTTCCTGAATAGCACCACCATATTTCTCCTTCTCTATATGATTTCTGCCTCCCATACTTTTGGATCCACTTCTTTTGATTATTCCATGCATCAAAATCCTTTTCCATAAAGGAATAATGACAAATTCACGCTGAAGGAAAGCTAAAGTATTTCTAAAGATTTTCTGAGTTTTAAACTGCTTGTACGTAAAAACAACAACAGCCACGCTTTCGCGTGGCTGTTGTTGTTAGATTATCTTTTTGCGGCCTGCTTCCTCTTCTTCTGACTTAATTCCCTTCGTTAACTTTTACTGAAGTCCCACCTGTTTGTACAGATGTATTTTCGCCATTAACTTCCACACTCACATTTCCTGCGATTGAGTTCGCAACTACGTGCACAATCTGCGCCTGATCAACTGGTGCAAGTGTGCCGGTCGAAACACTTACTTTGTTTGAGGTCTTCGCAGCATTTAGATCAGTCTTAATTGAAGTCTTGATATCACCTGTATTCTTTACGACGAAGACGCTATACCATGGGAGGTTTATTGATACGTTTCCACTTGCATCAACATTTGCCTTTCCATCCATCTGCACATTGAAAAGCCCAAAGAGTCTTCCTTGTTGCTTGTACGAAACACTCACTTTCTGATTATTTGAATCGATACTCTGAACCGCTGGAGTTGCAGTCATGACGAGCTTATTGTATGCCTGAGTATCAGCATCGGTCTTTATGTATGCAGATGGATTTCCTGATAGAGACACAACTGCTTTTACACTAGGCGCGGTAAGTCCTGTGCTTGCAACAACACTAAGATTTTCACCATTTGCACCAAGCGATACAGCCGTGCCGTTACTGGTGTTAATGAGAATTCCATCTCCACCAATATTTACATTTGTGCCAGCATTACTAACACTCGTTGAGCCTTTAGTAGTATCCACATTAATCAATCCTCCAACATTTACTTTTGCTCCTGCCTCAGACGTTTGAACTGAGATACCTGGAATTTGTATATTTACATTTTCCTGAGCAAAAGCTGAGGGCGCGATCAGGACAAACAGTGACAGAATTCCAGAAGCCACTAGTGCTTTAGCTATTGTTTGAGTAGTAGTTTGTATCATAAGTATATTACGAGCTTGTATGCCTATAAGTAAACCACGAAATTATACAAATGCAAACATATCCCATCGGCAATAGAATCACTAAATAAAGCCTCCTTTCTGGTGTTCCCACATTCTTTTGAAGATGCTCTGGTCATTTGTGAGAAGCTCGTGTGGTGTGCCACTTTCGACAACTAGTCCGTTTTCAATCACTACAATTCTATCCATAGCTCGAAGTGTTGAAAGTCTATGAGCAATTGCTATTACGGTACGATTTTTAAAGAGCTCTTCGAGACCTTCCTGCACGAGTGATTCGCTTTCGCTGTCGAGTGCACTGGTTGCTTCGTCCAAGATAATTATGGGAGCGTCTTTTAGAATTGCGCGTGCAAGTGCAATGCGTTGTCTCTGGCCTCCGGAAAGTTTTATTCCCTTCTCTCCTACCATTGCACTGTATGATTCGGGAATAGCTTCAATAAATTCATGAGCATGTGCTTGCCTGCTCGCTTCAACAACTTCAGCATCTGTGGCCGTAGGTCTTGCGTAGCGAATGTTTTCGTAGAGGGTTCGATGGAATAGTGATGGATCTTGCGGAACATACGCTATGAGGTTTCTCAGTGCGCTTAGCGAAAACTGTTCAATTGAAACTCCTCCAATAGTTATAGAGCCGGACTGCGGTGTGTACTGCCGGAGCAGCAATTTCATAAGGGTACTCTTTCCTGCTCCAGAAGTCCCAACAATTCCAACGCGCTCGCCCTGCGCGAGACTAAGTGAAAACTTTTTAAATACAGCGTCGTCTGTGCCTTTATATTGAAACGATACATCTGAGAATTCAAGATCATACGCGCTATCATGCGCATGAATGTCTCCACCTTCTAGCACCTCTTGCTCATCGGCTAATTCCTTCCGTGCATCTGAGAGCTCTCCGAATTGTCGTGTGGCACGCATGATAATTTCACCAAAGCTCCACACCACTCCGACGAGCGTAGGGATAACCGAGGCCACGACGACAAAGTCACCAACAGTGAAAGAGCCTTGCGTGAAGAGATACGCACTTTCCCAGATAAGTGCAATGCCGAGAATTGCGAGACATGTTCCCTGCTGCAACTTATTGAATACTTCAATCCATTTGTTTTTAACTTCAGCTCCGACAACTTCGTCTAGAGTCTTTGCGTTTAAATTTTCCTCATGCAGAATCGCACCAAAGGAATGCACGAGCGAAACATTTCCAAATGAATCAATCATGTTTCCACTTAGCTTTGCATGCACTGTTGCGGTCTTTTCAGACGACACATAAAACCATCGCAGCAACGGAATCGATGTCAAAAGGAAGAATACAAACCATGCAAGATATATGTATAAGAGACTTAGATTTGTGATACCGAGGAGTATACCGGCCATGACAATGGCAGTGACAATCCAGCTCGCCATCCACGGAAATTCACTCGCGAAATACAAAACACCCGTATTCACTTGCTGAATACGTCGAGACAAATCACCTGAAAACTTATCTTCAAAGTATGAGGTCGGTCGCTTAAGTAAGTTTGAATACAGATCTTGGGTTATATGTCGAAACGACTTCGTGGCAACTCCAATTTCTATAATATTTGCAATACGGTAGAGCGCTTCTTGAAAAATAAATATCACCGCTACAAGTATGATCGGCAGAAGAAAATCATGCATGACGAGTCCCGTCTTTACTTCGCCCACTTTATCAACCATGATTTTCAAAACATACGGGAGTGAATACGAAAAGATATTCCCGAGAATAGCAAGTGTCCACAAGACCATATATCCCGTGCGTACTGGCGCAAAGGCAAATGAAAGCGTCTTCACTGACGAATGTAGATATTGAATCTTTTTATTCATACATTAATTTGATTCCTGCAGATTAGGAAATATTCCAAAATTATGGAGTATAGGAACTAATTTCTTTAATGGCAAACCCATTGCACCTTCTATGTCGCCTTCAAACCTATCAATTAATATTTTTCCAATACCTTGTATTGCAAAGGCTCCTGCCCTATCAAGTGGTTCACCTGTTTCAATATATTTTAGGATGTCTTCATCTGTATAGTCTTTAAAATACACAAATGATTCATCTACATCTGACACAGATACTCCTGTTGATTTTTCAATTACTGTAAAGCCACTAAGTATCGATACTTTTGAACCTCGCAATTCCTTAAGCATTTCTTCCGCTCGTTCCGGCGTATGAGGTTTCCCAAGTACCTTACCGTTAAATACAATAAATGTGTCCGCACCAATAACCACGGCATCAGGATGTAATTTAGCCACAACTTCCGCTTTACCTTTTGACAAGAACATTACCAAGTCTTTTGCTTCCATTGGGAGCGTCATGTCTTCTTCGTATTCACTTCCGATAATTTCAAAAGCAAAGCTGGTGCTCTCGAGAAGCTCCTTTCGGCGAGGAGATGTAGACGCTAATATTAGACGCTTCTGATTCATACTGAGATTATAGCTTAATTTAGAGTCTGCAAAAGGCTTTACTGTTTCAACTAATTGACTACAAATTTCAAAAGAATATAATTCAATCATAAGTTGTTCTCTTCAAGTGAGGAAGCAACTTGGGTCTTCGGATCTATCTCGAAAGAGATGTCTGGAGGAATCGTGAGATTACCTCCCGCCTTCATAACGGAAGAAGGATATGTAGTTCATGTCTACCCCGCAAGGGGATACTTGAGAAATCGCTAGAATAATTTTCTAGCGATTTCTCGTATATAGAGGAACATGCAAGGATACACCACCAAATTTCTCCTTCCTTACAAGGTTTATGATATCCAAATGCTTCAATGCGTTTCTTCTCCTCACCCCACGAGTCAAAGTCTTTTACGTACTCATCCATCTTTATACTTTACGTATTTAATATTGAAAAAAGCTGAACGTAAGATAAAATTTTTCTGACTTTTTGACTATCTATAAATATATGATCTTTAGCTTAATTTATTAAGATAATCCTTGATTTGCTTCCGGGAACGTAACGTGACTATTTTATCCCGATACTCTCCTATAAACCCATCATACTTACTTTTATTCACAATGGTCCTTCGAATAATTTCTGGAATGAAAGTGATGTCGTCCCACACTGTAAGCTGTTTGTGTCGAGCAGAAGGTTTGCACATTCTCTGAATATGATTTAAGAGACGTCGCCAAAGTGGAATATCAAGAAAGAGGATTATATCTGCACGTTCCGCAATATCTTTTTGAATCTGGGGATAAAAACCATCTGAAACCCATGATTCTTCTAAAAGTAGAGGTCCGACCTTTTCTCGAATGTACGCCCTGATCTCTTCTAACTTTTCCGGATGAGTGTTTCGACTTCCCTTGGTGCCACCCGCCTCAAACCAAAATTGATCAATGTGGATATGAGGTATAGAAAACCTATCACGTAGCATCTTTGCAAGTGTAGTCTTTCCGCTGCCTGGTAATCCAATAATACTTATGCGCATATCGTCTGATTATATCTTCGAGAACATTGATTTGACTACAATATCTACTCGTACTAAGATATAGATGGTTGAAATCGGAAAAGATCACCTCGTAGGGTCCCGTCCCTACGAGGCCTTTTCTTTTGGATCTATTTCCTTATCACTCGCAAGAATCGATTTTAATTCATCCATACATCTCAAGTATTTTCTAAATATCTTATATCTAAGTAACGAAGAAAACTGGTGGCGATTTGGAATCAGTAATGCTAGTAGTTTCTTAGTACTTTGCAGATATCTTGCAAGACACTGGAAATCTCCATCACCACTCACTATTATTGCTTTGTCGTAGTTATCGTATTCAATCATCGCCTGGAGTACGAGTTCAGCATCGCAATTGCCTTTTACAATTCCTTTTTGCTTAATTGTCGGCTTAAATACACATAAGAATCCTGCGTCCCGTAAGGATTTATAAAGACTTTCGTTTTCCCTAATATATCCAAGGAACACGAATGCTTTGGTGATTGCATATTTCTCTTTTAAGTATTTTCTGAATTTTATAAACGACAAATCCCAACCTTGTGTATGAATTCCAAGGTTCAAGTTCTGACTATCTATGAATGCATAATTATTCCCTGACTTTTGCATTAGCAGGCATTGTACAGGAAGTAGTTAAAATGAATTTAAAATAAAGATAAAATATTTATGAAAATAACAACAGCCCCGTTAAAGCGGGACTGTTGTTATTTTCATCTCTTTAACTAAGAGAACTAAGCTCCCTTCTGTGCATCCGCCAACTCCTTCTCCGCTTCCTCTGCTGCATATGTTGCAGCGTTCATGCGGCGAGTGTTCTGAAGTGCGTCGATTGCAGCACGCTTCTTGCTTCCTGCGAAACCTGTTCCGGCAGGAATCAAGCGACCAAGGATAACGTTCTCCTTAAGTCCTCGAAGTGTATCAACTGATCCCTTGAGTGACGCATTGATGAGAATCTTTGTCGTCTGCTCAAATGACGCAGCTGAAAGGAATGATCGACGAGAAAGTGCAGACTCTTTGATACCAAGAACCATTTCGCGGGCCTTTGGTGGAAGCTTGCCTCCGTCTTCCATTTCCTTAACCATTTCTTCGAATTCCCAGTGTTCGAACACATCACCTACCGAGAGATCAGAATCTCCAGTCTCAGTGATCTTCGATCGTGAGAACATCTGCTTCACGACAACTTCGAGATGCTTTCGAGAAACCGAACCTCCCTGAAGTTCATAGATCTTTGATGTTTCAGTAATGATGTATTCCTGAACCATAGCGCGTCCTGCGAAGTCGAAGAGTTCGTCGAGGTCTGCAGATCCGTCTGTGAGGAGCTGGCCCTTCTTAACCTTGTCTCCAATCTTCACATGCACCTGACGAGGATAGACTGCAAGGTATTCAGTTGCTGAACCGTCCTTCTTGCCCTGTCCTGCTTCTGGCTGTACCACAATGATCTTCTCGCGGCCTGACTCTTTGATGTCGGTAATCATACCGTCGATCTTTGAGACGATTGCTGGATTCTTTGGAGAACGCTTCTCGAAGACTTCCTCAATACGAGGGAGACCCTGAGTGATGTCTCCACCAACTGACGCTGTACCTCCGGCGTGGAATGTACGCATTGTGAGCTGTGTTCCTGGTTCACCGATAGCCTGCGCTGCGATTGTTCCTACTGCTTCTCCGAGATCAACGAGCTCCTGAGTAGTGAGGTCCATTCCGTAGCAGAGCTGACAGATTCCGTAGCGAGTCTCACATGACATTGCTGAACGTACGCTTATTGTTGTGACATCATCAGCACCGTTCACGAGCTTCGCATCATCAGCTGTAAGGTAGTGACCTTTCTTGAAGAGTACTTCGCCGTTTGCGGAAACTGCTTCTGAAAGTACTCGTCCTCGAACTGCTTTCGCAAAGTCAGTGCGGATACCTGATGCTGACACACGGTTGATTGCAATGCCACGCTTTGTACCACAGTCGTGCTCAGTGATGATTGAGTCCTGCGCAACGTCGAAGAGACGACGTGTGAGGTATCCTGCACGAGCAGTTCCAAGCGCTGTGTCTGTGAGACCCTTTCGAGCACCGTGCGTACTCATGAAGTACTCAACTGGATTGAGCCCTTCAGTCATAGATGACACGATCGGCACTTCGATAGTCTCTCCGGCAGTGTTCTGGATGAGACCCTTCATACCGGCCATCTGTGTGAGGTTTCCGATAGATCCTCGAGCACCAGAACGTACCATGTCGTGCACAGATCCTGCTGGATCGAGTGCGGCTTCAACAACCTTTTCAACACTTGTCTTTGTTGCGTGCCATGTTTCGATAACCATTCGTCGCTTCTCTTCTTCAGAGAGGAGACCGTCACGGTAGTCGCTTTCGATGCCGGCAACCTTTGTACGAGTTTCCTCGATGATTGCTTTCTTCTCAACTGGGACCTGCACATCATCAAGACTCCATGAGACTCCAGACTTTGTAGCGTACTCGAATCCGAACTTCTTAATCTTGTTCACGATAGCTGGAACAGCATCGATTCCATAGCGAACGATACAGTCACTCATGATTGCCTGAAGGACCTTCGTAGTGATTGCGTCGTTAACGAATGGATAGTCAGCAGGAAGCACTGTGTTGAAGAGAAGTCGTCCGACTGTTGTCTCAAAGATCTGACCATTGTATGCAGCATACTTTTCCTTTCCAGGTACTGGCATGATGTTGATCTTTGCACGTACACTGATTGCGCCGAGGTCACGTGCAAGAATTGCAGAGTTTGGTGAAGAGAAGTAATCTCCTTCGCCCCTTTCTCCAGCAACGTCTTTTGTGAGCCAGTAGCAGCCGAGCACGATGTCGAGAGGCTTTTGTGTAAGAACAATCATGTCACCAGATCCTGGCTTGAGGATGTTCTTGTTTGCGCTCATGACGTTTGCAGCTTCCCACTGTGCTTCTTCTGAAAGCGGTACGTGGATTGCCATTTGGTCTCCGTCGAAGTCAGCGTTAAAGGCTGGACATACGAGAGGGTGAAGCTGGATAGCGTCTCCTTCGATAAGTCGTGGGCGGAATGCCTGGATACCCTGACGGTGAAGTGTAGGGGCACGGTTTAGAAGTACGTGCTTTCCTTTAATTGCTTCTTCGAGAATTTCCCATACTTCAGGAACTGAGTCTTCGATCAAACGACCTGCGCCGCGGATGTTGAAGGCGAGTTCACGCTGAAGAAGTCCTGCAATAACGAATGGGCGGAAGAGCTCAAGCGCCATGTGCTTTGGAAGACCACACTCATCGAGTTCGAGGTCAGGACCAACAACGATCACTGAACGACCAGAGTAGTCCACACGCTTTCCGAGCAAGTTCTGTCGGAAGTATCCCTGCTTTCCTTTTAGGTAGTCAGCAAGAGACTTAAGTGGTCGGCGCTGTGCGGGAGTAAGTGCTCCTGCGTTTGCACCAGTCTTGCGGATTGAGTTGTCGATAAGTGCGTCAACTGCTTCCTGAAGAATGCGCTTCTCGTTTCGAAGAATCACTTCTGGAGCATGAATGTCCATGAGTTTCTTCAAACGATTGTTTCGGTTGATCACACGGCGGTAGAGGTCGTTGAGGTCAGATGTCGCATGGCGACCACCCTCAAGAGCAACCATTGGTCGAAGTGCTGGTGGAATGACCGGAATCTTTGTGAGGAACATCCACTCAGGCTTTACGTTTGCGACAATCATCGATGAGATGAGTGAGATACGCTTTGCAAGCTTCTCTCGCTCTGCTGCACCAACTTTTGCATAACGCTCTTCGAGCTGATCTTTCAGCGCATCAAGCTTGAGGCTTCTGAAAATATCATAAATAGCTTCTGCGCCGATCTTAGCTTCGAAGAGTGTGCCGTACTTCACTGAGAAGCGGTGGTACATGATTTCATCGAAAACCTTTCCGACAACCACACTATCAATTTCCTGGCGAGCAATTGTCATGCGCTCCTTGAGTGCATCACGATCTGCCTCCTTCTCCATTGCTTTGTGCTTTGTCTTGTATTCGCTATCGAGCTCGTTGAGAAGTCGCTTCTTTGTCTCTTCGTTTACCTTAGTAACGATGTAGCCAGCGAAGTAGATAACCTTTTCAAGATCTGCAGCAGCGACACCAAGCACCTGTGCCATTCGAGATGGCATTGAACGTAGGAACCAGATGTGTGCAACTGGTGTGACGAGTTCGATGTGACCCATGCGCTCGCGTCGAACGATTGAGCGTGTGATTTCAACACCACACTTATCACAGACAATACCCTTATAACGGATACCTTTGTACTTTCCGCAGTAACACTCATAGTCGCGCTCTGGACCAAAGATCTTTTCATCAAAGAGTCCGTGCTTTTCTGAACGCTGTGTGCGGTAGTTGATAGTTTCTGGCTTTGTAATTTCCCCACGTGACCACTCGAGGATGCGCTCTGGTGACGCAAGCGAGAGACGAAGCGCATTCCAGTCAGAGGACTTGCTCTGCTGTGGTCGCTTGTTTGATGGGAATGTGTTTTGAGGTAGTGACATATAAGTTTAGTTAAGGTCACCACGCTCTTGTAATGGCTCAATGTCGAGCGCAAGACCGCGGATCTGGTTAGTAAGTACGGAGAACGAAGCAGGTGTGCCCGAGTGGCTGATTGGTTCATTCTTCACGATGGCATCGAAGGTTGCTGAGCGACCAGTGATGTCGTCAGACTTGATTGTGAGCATTTCGCGTAGAGTATACGCAGCTCCATATCCAAGGAGCGCCCACACTTCCATTTCTCCGAAACGTTGACCACCGTTCTGTGCCTTTCCTCCGAGCGGCTGCTGAGTGATGAGGCTGTATGGACCGATTGAGCGCATGTGAATCTTGTCTTCCACCATGTGGTGCAGTTTCAAGATGTACATGTATCCAACTGATACCGGCTGTGCAAATGCTTCACCAGTGCGGCCATCATAGAGTTGCATCTTTCCTGATCGGCTAAATCCTGCTTCTTCGAGCTCATCACGAATTTCGTCTGCAGTTGCTCCAGCGAATGGAGGCACGATTGCCTGATAGCCCATTTCGTTTGCAGCAAGTCCGAGGTGGAGCTCAAGAATCTGTCCGAGGTTCATACGGCTCGGAACTCCGAGCGGTGTGAGGATGACGTCGACAGGATTTCCGTCCTTATCGAATGGCATGTCTTCGACAGGAAGCACGCGTGAGATAACACCCTTGTTTCCGTGACGACCAGCAAGTTTGTCTCCGACAGAAACGTTTCGAACCTGCGCAACTGTTACGACGATCTTCTTGATGATGCCGCTCTCAAGCTGATCACCCTTCTCACGTGAGAAGACGCGCACACCGATAACGCGACCACGCTTTCCTCCTTCCATGCGGAGAGATGTGTCCTTCACGTCTTTTGCTTTGTCTCCAAAGATAGATCGGAGAAGGCGCTCTTCTGGAGTTAGCTGTGTCTCACCCTTTGGTGTTACTTTTCCGACGAGGATGTCTCCTGGGCGTACTTCAGCACCGATGCGAATGATTCCTTCTTCGTCGAGGTTCTTCAAGCGAAGTTCTCCAACGTTTGGAATGTCATGCGTTGTGATTTCTGCACCGAGCTTTGTATCACGAACTGCACACTCGAAGTCTTCGATGTGTACTGTTGTGAACTTAGAGTTCTCAACCATTCGCTCAGACACGATGATAGCGTCCTCGTAGTTTGCACCGTTCCATGACATGAATGCCACGCGAGCGTTCTGACCGAGAGCCATCTGTCCGTTTGCAGATGATGATGCATCTGCAAGTACGTCACCTTTCTTTACCATGTCGCCAGTCTTAACTGCGGGACGCTGACTAAATGCTGAGTTCTGGTTTGTCTGAGTAAGACCCTGGAGTTTGTACTCGTGAGGCTTGTCCTTGCTATTTGCAGGAGTGACTACAATCTTTCGAGCGTCACAATACGTAACTTCACCAGCTTCTTTTGCAATGATAAGTCGGCCAGTGTTTCGAGCTGCATGTCCTTCAATGCCTGTTGCAACAAGCGGAGCCTCAGGGATGAGGACCGGAGTTGCCTGCTTCTGCATGTTTGAACCCATGAGTGCGCGGTTTGCATCGTCGTGATCCACGAAAGGAATCATCGCTGTAGCTGCTGAGAACATCTGGTATGTGGATACGTCGATGAACTGAATTTCGTCTCGGTTGACCAATGCTGGTTCTCCTCCACGTCGTGCCTCAATTGAGTCTGGTACGATGTGACCTTTTGCGTCTACTGGTGTAGCACCGTGAGCAATAACGAATTCCTCTTCTTCGAGCGCATTCAAGTACTGAATTTCTTCAGTAACTTTTCCATCTTTCACAACGGTGTATGGAGTTTCAATAACACCGAATTCATTTGTTCGAGCATGAAGCGCGAGACGAAGGATAAGTCCGATGTTCTGACCTTCTGGAGTATGGATTGGACAAAGGCGGCCATAGTGTGATGGGTGCACGTCACGCACTTCGAAACCTGCGCGCTCACGTGTGAGACCGCCGGGACCGAGCGCAGAAAGTGTTCGCATGTTTTCAAGCTCAGCGAGAATATTCTGCTGATCCATGAACTGTGAGAGCTGGTTCGCTGTGAAGAATTCACGAATCGAAGCCTGAAGAGGACGAGGATTAATGAATGCCATCGGAAGCGAAGTCTCTGACTCGATTGTTGACATACGGTCCTGAATGTTTCGCTTCATGCGAGACATACCGACGCGCATACGTGCCTGAAGAAGTTCTCCGACAAATCGCACACGACGGAAGCCGAGGTGGTCGATATCATCTGGTCGAGCGCTTGGGTCAACATTGAGACGAGCGATCTCTGCAGTGATAAGAAGGAGGTCTTTGAGTGAAAGAGTCTTTTCTTCGAGAGCCTTTGCGTTTGTTGGGAATCCAAAGCGCTGATTGAGTCGGTATCGTCCAACCTTATTAAGGTCGTATCGCTCTGGAGTAAAGAGTGCATTTACGTACTGCTTAGCATTGTCTGGTGTTGCAAGGTCACCATCGCGCATGCGGCGGTGGATTTCTACATATGCATCTTCGACAGATTTTGTTGTGTCGTGTGCAAGAGTTGCCTGGATAGCAGCAAATGCAACTGGGTCCTGAGCGAAGTGCTCGAGGATTGCCTTTTTGTCACCTGCTCCAAAAACTGTAAGGAGGTTTGTGATTGGGAACTTTCGCTTTCGGTCAATCTTTACGTTGATTGATCCGTCAGCCTCAGACTCAATCTCAATCCATACTCCACGAGATGGGATAATCTTTGCGCCGAACATATTCTTTCCCTTTAGTTCTTCTGCAATGAAGAATGCTCCGAATGATCGAGCTAGCTGAGGAACGATTGCTCGCTCAACACCAGACACGATAAAGCTCCCATGAGGAGTCATCATAGGGATGTCTGCGAGGAATAGATCCTGTGTCTTTTCTGTACCAAGTGTCTTGTTAAGAAGTGTTACCGAAACCTTTACCGGTGCTTCGTATGTGCGCATGTTCTCACGTGCGTATTCCTCATCACCTTTTGGTTCACCGATTTCAAATCCATCGATGCGTAGTTCAAACTTCTTTCCAGAATAATCTGGGATTGGTGAGAACTCCTTGAAGAGTTCACGAAGTCCATCTTTAACTAGCCATTCGAAAGACGATCGCTGGTGAGCGACCAAGTCAGGAAATTCAACGCGAGGTGCGCTGTATGCTCCAAATGTCTTCTGTACTAGTTCTCCTTTATTGCTTTTTGCGTCACGTGTTCCGTGTCCGCCCGGTCCTCTTGTGGCACTCATGGTTTTGTCAGTTGACATGTGTGTGTTTTGTATGAAAGTTCGGAAACAAGATCCGTCGGTGTACAAACGCCGAAATGCTCACACAAACGTGTGAGCAGCGTCTCTTGTTTTCCAAGGCGCTGATAAAGTCTTTTCTAGTTGTAGAACAGCCCATCCCTTAACCCCAATCGTTACTCAATCTCGTTCACTAAATATAGCGCGAATGGCCAGGAGCCGTCAAGCCCAAAAGTATTAAAAGCGGGCGAACCTGTGGAAAATGACAAAAGCGAACCAAGTTCGCTGTTTTGTACATAATATCTTATATAAATTGGCGACGGACGACTCATCATTTGTTCCTGAGGAACATTTGACGAGTCGTCCGGTTGCGGTGAACTGGTCGGTCAGAGGATCTTTGTGCGAGACCTCGTCCCGAAGAAAAGGAATTTGGCGATGAACCCCGCCTTTGCCCAGCCCTTTATCTCAGTCGGACAGATGGCGTAGCAAATCAGAACCCAACCAAGAGTTCCGACAACGTAGACAGCCACGTGGGCTGTCTGCATAATTTGTGGTGTCGTCATACGGCCTCACTTCCTGCGCCCAGCTGTTAATGGGCTATCCCAGATTGGCGCAATCTGGACCCGGACAATTACCAGGAAAATAATAACATCATTTTTATATGCTTGTCAATATATAAAAAGGTACATTCAACTCTCAATTGCACCACTCCAGATTTCTAAAGGTGTCCTGTATCC
>CAJEYI010000001.1 GCA_903994795.1 uncultured bacterium | reverse complement strand
AAATTCTCGCAAAGCAGCACTTTGCGACATTCGTCTCATACTTTAAAGACCATCCAATACAAATAGGTCTCATCACCGGAAGCGAGTGCCGGAAGTTTCCTTCTAAAATCAATCGCGAACTTTCAACGAAAATTTCTCGTGCGCAGTTTCGTAAGTGGGTCGCAAATGGAGAAATTCCTATCGTCATAGGTACGCATGCTTTGATTCAGAAATCACTCGAATTCAAAACACTTGCATACGCAATTATCGACGAGCAACACCGCTTCGGAAAAGTCGCGCGTCATTCGCTCGCGCAAAAGAGCGGCCTCTCCCCCCACCTACTCTCAATGACTGCAACACCAATTCCCCGCACCCTCGCACTCACTATCTATGGCGACCTCGATCTCTCACTTCTCGATCAGATGCCTGTCGGTCGCAAACCAATCATCACAGAAATTCTTGGACCTGAGAAGCGCGAACTCGCATACGCAAGAGTTCGCGAAGAGCTCAAAGCTGGTCGCCAAGCATACGTAATCTGCCCGCGCATCGACGAACCCGACCCAACGAAAGAAATGGCGATTATTGCCAAGTCCGTAAAAGCAGAAGCTACGCGTTTACAAAATGAAGTCTTCCCTGAATCCACTATCGGCATTCTTCACAGCAAAATGACTCCTGCTGAAAAGGAAGAGTCGATGCGTGCGTTTGAAGCCGGCGAAACAAATATACTCGTAGCGACGTCTGTAGTTGAAGTCGGTGTAAACGTTCCAAACGCCACAGTCATCTTAATTGAAGGCGCAGAACGTTTCGGCCTCTCGCAACTTCACCAACTTCGTGGTCGAGTTATTCGCTCAAACAATCAAGCATACTGCTTTGTGCTTCCTGAGAAAGTTCCACAAGCAACTAAAGACCGCCTAAAGGCTCTCGCAACGGCAAAGAACGGCTTCAAGCTCGCTGAAGCCGATCTTCTCAACCGTGGCGCCGGACAATTCTATGGATCAAAACAATGGGGTATCTCAGATATAACCATGGAAGCAATCAAAAATCTCAAGCTCGTCGAAGCAGCGCGGACCGAGTCCGCAAAGCTCATTACGGAAGACCCTTCGCTCGACTCTCATCCACTCCTCAAGAAACTTCTCGAATCAAAAACTGAAAAAATCCACATTGAGTAACACGGGCACTCTACTCAAACACAAACTTAAGCAACGCCATTCGTACAAGCACTCCGTACTTTGCTTGCTTGAAATATGCAGCATGTGGTGAGCCATCAACTTCCGGCGCGATTTCATCAACTCTTGGTAAAGGGTGCATAATAATTGCCGTTGGCTTGAGTAGTGCGACTTGTTTTAATGTGATGACATAGCGCCCTTTGTGCTTCAGATAACTTTCTTCGCTTTCAAATCTCTCTTTCTGTATTCTTGTCTGGTACACAACATCAACATCCGGAAGTGCACTTTCCAAATCTTCAACTTCGGAATATGCAACATTATGCTTTTCTAAATAACTCTTTATGTCTGGACTTATACCTAACTCCTGTGGTGATACGAAAACTATCGTAATTCCTGTATATTTTCCTAATAAATATGCAAGTGAGCGCGCTGTTCTGCCATTCTTTAAATCCCCGACCATGGCTATTGTGATGTTATCAATATGCCCAAGTTCCCTTTGGATCGTATATAAATCTAGCAATGCTTGTGTTGGGTGCTGACCCGGGCCGTCTCCCGCATTAATAATCGGCACACTTGATACTTTCGAAGCGCGTTCGGATGCACCCATTTCGTAGTGACGCATTACGATCAAATCCGCATAATAATTCACAACAGCAATAGAATCTTCAAGAGTCTCACCTTTCGCTGCAGATGAAAATTCGCGAGCGTTCTCTGTTGTAATGACACTGCCACCTAGACGAAGCATCGCTGATTCAAATGAAAACCGTGTTCGGGTACTCGGCTCGTAGAAAAGCGATGCCATAATCTTTCCTTTCATTGAATCGTCTTTCTCGTACTCCAATTTTGTCGCGCTGGCAAATATGGTATTGATTTCTTCTATGCTTACGTCTTGCGAGTAAAGTATGTGCCTCATAGGATATGTGCTTACGTATACGTAGTTAGTTTACACCAAGCAGGAGGCGCGATATGGTAAGTAGAATGAATCATGAAAAAATGTGGCGTGTAGTGAAAATCATCTGGACCGTTGTGGTCTATCTTTTTGCTGCAATTGGTTTTGGGCTCGTGGTTACGTACTTCGCAGTGCGTTTTGGGTTCACAAACACCACTGGCATCATTGACCTCCAACGCGAGACGTTTCTAGGAAATGCCACATCGACCACAGCAGTTACCCAGGCACCTGAATACCCAAATGGCACGCCGTGGCAAAATACTGAAGAGTGGCAGGTCCTCTCAGCAGCCGCGACAACTGATGCACCCGCAATCAATCGTGCCGCAGCTATCGCAGATATTAAGCCTCGACTTCTAGTTGAAGACTTGATCGTCGAGCAACTCCGCCTCTTCTTCACAGAGCGCGCCTTTTATAAAAAGTTCTTTGCTCCCCTTAAAATTCTTGGCTCACAAACTCAGTTCTCGTGGGGCGTCATGGGCATGAAGGAAGCAACTGCTGTGCAGGTAGAAAATAATCTAAAAGACTCCGCGTCTCCGTACTACCTTGGTTCACAGTATGAACACCTCTTGGACTTTGCGCCAGTCAATCCTGCGAATGCTTCGAGCACCATTTCCGAACAGCGCTTCACTCGCATGACGAACTCTCACGACCACTACTACAACTACCTCTACGCATCGCTCTATCTCAAAGAACTCGAAACTCAGTGGCAAAATGCAGGATTTCCAATTGATAATCGACCCGACATTCTCGCAACGCTTTACAATATCGGCTTTGAGCACTCAACCCCTAATGCAAATCCACAAGTGGGTGGCGCGCAAATCACGGTAAATGGCGTTGACTATAGTTTCGGCGGTCTGGCCTTCCAGTTCTACGATTCAGGACTTCTTTTGGATGTATTTCCGAAGTAATTTTGGTACGCGCGGCAGGGCACGATCCTGCAACCGCTGAGGTATAAGCTCAGTGCTCTACCAATTGAGCTACGCGCGTATAACCTAATGAAATCACGTTGTGGGGATTACAGCAAATGTGTCTCTCAGATATCCTAACCCCTGTTGAACATACTCGAAGATATCTCTATTCTCAAAAATTACATTACACGTGCCATGCGTAAACCTCTGAAAGAACGTAATGTTTTCTCTTAGTGACTTCTTTATGTATGGCTTTCTAAATGTACTTATTGGAAGACCTAATTCATTAGACCAAAAACTAATCTCAGAATTGATGTCCATGTCGTTATATAGATGGAGATTAACTCGTAATCTTTCCTTCGGTACTTTTAGTAACGTAAGCCATGACATAAAAACTCTGAGTACCGCTGGATCAGTATTTGAAACTGATGTAGTTCCATGAGACGTCTTACTTCCCTCTCCCCAATAAAGGAAAAATCCTGCAATCAGTAAATCTCTTTCAGTCAACGTACCGATTTCTTTTTCTGCTTTTGACCGAACTGCAAGTAACCTGATATTCCTAGTCTTGGATTTACTTTCCCGCGTTCTTTCAATTTGTTGGTCAGTAACTATTCGTAATTCGCGAATCCTCTCTTTTGAAAGTGGGTAGTCGCGTAGCCAAACACTGAGAGTACTGTTACTCACACCAACCACTTCCTTGATCTGCGTAAAGCTCATACCCTGCTTTCGCAGTTCTATTGCCTTAGCATGTAACTCTCTTTTTGCCATGCGGTAAGCGTAGCAAAAAGGGACTGAAGGAGTTTTAAAGAAACTCTAAAGAAAAACTGAATTTTGTCCGACCAACTATCCAACTATCGTCACCGCATCAGTATAGTCTTCCTTCTTCTTTGGGGTAATGCCATTCACGATAAGTATCTTTTCAAAGTCTTCTCGCTCGAGTGTCTCAACATCTACGAGTGCTGCTGCGATTGCGTCGAGTGCCTTGCGATGCTCTGTAATGACTTCAGTCGCCTTTTGTTTTCCATCCTCAACAATTCGTGCAACTTCCCCATCAATCTTCGCAGCAAGCTCTTGTGAGTATGACTCAGGCCCGTACGCGCGATCTGATGCGAAAGCAGCAGGACCAATTGAATCACTCATGCCGTATCGAGCAACCATGTTGCGAGCGACGTTTGTTGCTACGGCGAGATCGTTTGAAGGACCTGTTGTGACGTCGTCAAAGATAAGACTCTCCGCAGCGTATCCGCCAAGAAGCGTAGCGATGTCATCGATGAACTCTTTCTTTGATGGCATTTTCTTGTCTTCGAATGGAAGCTTGAGCGTATATCCTCCTGCTGTTCCACGACTGATGATGGAAACTTTATGCACAGGATCAGCATACGGAAGAATCGAGGAGACGAGCGCGTGACCAGCTTCATGATATGCAGTGACGCGCTTCTCTTTCTTTGAGAGCAAGTGACTCTTCCGTTCTGGACCGAGCATGACTTTCTCGATTGAGCGGATGAGATCGAACTGTGTAATCTCTTTGCGCGCTTCGCGCGCAGCGAGAATGGCCGCTTCATTCATAAGCGAGTAGAGCTCGGCACCAGAGAAACCGGGTGTTCGTTCTGCAATAAGTGGGAAATTTACATCAGGACCAAACGGCTTTTTCCGCGCATGCACTGCAAGAATTTCTTCACGATCCTTTCGATCAGGAAGGTCGATAGTCACGCGACGATCAAATCGTCCCGGACGAAGAAGTGCAGGATCTAGAACGTCCGGACGGTTAGTTGCAGCCATCACGATAACCTTCTCTGTTGGCTCGAATCCATCCATCTCCACCAAGATCTGATTGAGAGTCTGCTCACGCTCATCATTTCCGCCACCCACGCCGCTTCCTCGAGCACGCCCAACAGCATCGATTTCATCTACGAAAATAATTGCTGGTGCTGATTTTTTTGCCATCTGGAAGAGGTCACGCACGCGTGATGCTCCAACCCCCACAAACATCTCGACAAACTCTGATCCTGAAATTGAGTAGAACGGCACGCCAGCTTCACCCGCCACAGCTCGTGCAAGAAGTGTCTTCCCTGTCCCAGGCGCTCCCATCAAGAGAATACCTTTTGGAATACGTGCGCCGATATCGAGAAACTTTTTAGGATTTTTCAAGAAGTCGACTATTTCCATCAATTCTTCCTTTGCTTCCTTTGCCCCAGCCACGTCTGCAAATGTTACACGAGAGTTCGTGTCAGCAGGATCAATCATGCGAGCCTTCGACTGACCAAATGTAAACGCCTGCATGCCAGCACCACGAACTTGTCGTGAAAGGAACCAGAAGAGCGCACCGAGCAAAACCGCAGGAATGAGGAGCGGCGCAAGCTGCATAAACCAATACCCAAACCCAGTATCAGTTGCGATAGTTAGTGAAACTTTTGAAAGCTCATCCGGAGTCACGCCATATGGCACGAGCGTCTGAGGAAGACCATCGCTTGGATCTTTCATTGAAGTCTTCTGTGTTCCGTCTGCATACGTGAGCAGGAGGTCATTTGTTGTGACTTTAATTGCAGTCACCTGCCCTGCTCTGATGTCATTTGCGACTTGTGAAAGTGAAACGACAGCTTTTGACTTCGCACTTGTTGCGACATAGCTATAGATTCCCATAAGGAGTAGGAATATCACTATGACTGTGAGCAAGTTTGTCACAAAGCCATTTCCAGGCTTCACTGGACCTTTTGGTTGAGGTCCTGCAGGTGACTTTTCTGAATCCTTGGTAAGGTTTTCGATTCTTCCTTTTACTTTCTTGATTTTTGGGGGTTTGTTTTCAGTAGGAGGCATAGCTGATACATTATACAATAATAAGCATTCGTAAGAAATCCCTTCGAAATCCGTCTACTTTCCATGTCACTTATCCAAAACAAAAAGGTCCACCTGCGATTTGCAGTACTCGAAACGTTCCAGGCAGGAATAGAGCTTTCTGGTGGAGAAGTGAAGTCGCTTCGGAAGAAGCTTGGAAGCCTCGAAGGGTCACGAGTTGTTGTGCGAGGTGGTGAAGCATACCTCGTAGGAGCAACAATTCCCCCATATCAGTCTGCAAATACGCCAGTATCGTACGATCCTGAGCATCCTCGCAAGCTTCTCCTCAATAAAAGAGAAATTGTAGAGCTTGCAGAAGGAGAAGCAAAAAAGGGCTTGACATTAGTCCCAATTGAGTTGTATACTGCAGGCAAGTATATTAAGGTGAAAGTTGCTATAGTACGAGGTAAGGGAAAGGCAGATAAGCGGGAAGATTTGAAGAAGAAAGATGATCAGCGTGAGATTGAGCGTGCAATGAAACGAAGATAGTAATCGATCGCTCGCGCGCAGAACCGATCTCCTGATAGGTTCTGCGCGGGGGTGACCGGTTTTGACGGTCTGCTCTTTGAGAGACGTGCGACGCAGTGCAAGCTTGCTGGACACTCAAATCCCACAAGCACAAATACTTGCTAACACTACAGTTGCAAGCGCAAAGAGCATCGTTTCGAGGTATTTTACTCCGAGCGACTTTGCGTTCGCGTAAGCAGGCTTGAGCTTCGGCTCGCCTCGCTGAGCGACGTTCATCATTCCAGGTTCTCATAGCTGGGTGATTGGGCGGAATTCTCTATGGGATCGGAAGATTCATGTGCCCACATAAGTCTCTTAAAAAACGGGCGTAGGTGTGAAGGGTTTCGTTCCTGTTTTTACCTTCATTCTGAAACACTAATATGAACTACGCGTCGTAGACTCGCTCTCAAAGCCGGATTCGGACGGGGTTTCAACTACCCCCACCTCCACCAGATATAAACATGGCCACCGATAGGTGGTTTTTGTTTATCTGGTGGAGGTGGGCAAGAGTCGTGGGGCGACTCTTTTCACCGACACGTCGAATTTAATTAAGTGCTAAAATATTGATATGAAAGAATTAACGCTAAATGAGCAGAATAAAATTTGCGAACTTACAAAAATAGCCCTTTCTCCTATTAATGGAATGGTCACGCAAATAGGTCAACCCTCGATTATCAAAATGATTTCCCAAATTGAAGGTGGTCCTCAGACTGTGACCCAAAGAACTATTTTTACTGTGTCTATAAAGAACATACTTGGTGTAGATCACCTACTATTCTCAAACCAAAATGGACTATGGAACGGAGTTCGCAACATGTGTCAGGACTTAGCTTATTCAACTAAAATTACAGAAAAACAAAGAGATGAGATTGTGACGATATTGTGGTCAGAGACTTTCATGTCACAGAATACAATTGACAAATAAAACCTTCTTAGAGTATGGCGAGTATTTTTATTGACGAATCAGGAGATTTGGGACAAAAGGGCAGCAGATATTTTGTAATTGCTGCTATATCGCCAGATAATAAAAAGAGGCTTGATAATATTGTTAAGCATCACTGTGCTGATAATGGAACTGTTGAAATTAAAGCTTATAACCTTACATTTCCTGCAAAAGAAACTCTTTTAAGAAAAATAGGCTCAGTTCAAGATTATTCAATAAGTTATGTCGTTGCTGATAAAAATCATATTGATCCAATTCTTTTTAATGATAAGAACCTGCTTTATAACTACATCTATCAATGGGTAATCGAACCGATTGCCAAATCATCAACTGAAAGTCTAAACATTATTACTGACAATCACTCGACACGTGTTGGTTCACGAAACTCTCTTGGGGACTATATAAAAGCCAAAGCTTATTTTGATTGGGGTGTAAGGAACCCAATAAGTCTCCAATACCTAGACTCTAAAGCATGCCGGGCAATTCAAGTTGCTGACCTTATTGCAAATACTATTTTTAGTAAATATATGCAAGACAAAGACCATCTCTATAATCTCTTGAAAGTAAAAGATTCAATTAAATTTCCTGCTGGAAAATTCGGAAGCTAACTCTCTAAAATTTATCCATTTGACTTTCAGTTCAGAAGCCCTAAAATTCTATATTAGGTGTAAGTCTTGTGTGGAGCTCAACCGAGTAAGTGGAGTTCTCCTTCACCGAAGCACAAGCTACCTGAAAATGCCCCGCGGGGCATTTTCACTTTTCTATACGTTTTCCAATAAATATGAACTAGCTTTGTTATAATATACCGATGAAATTCCTGACATCACTTCAATTATTATTCGTGGGAACTGTGCTTCTTGGCATTACCGGATGTATTACATACTTGGTCGGTGACTACCTCCTCCAGCGCGCAAACGACATTCCATACGAAGGCCTTCCCTACCAAACAGCCACCGGTGCCTACTGTAATATTGCAGTCATTCCACTCACGGGCCAACTTTGGGCAACTCAAGCAGACGCAGATGCACAGACTCAATACGACAGCACCGCAAACAGTTCTGGCGAGGCAATTCTTGCATCTCTTGAGCGAGCAAAGAATGATCCTTCAATAGTAGGTATTGCGCTCCGTGTTGATTCGCCAGGCGGTTCTCCAGCTGGAGGCGAGATGATTGCAAATGCTCTCACTACTCTTGGCAAACCCTCAGTCGCCTGGATAACTGACTCAGGTGACTCTGCAGCATACCTTGCATCAACTGGCGCAACAGCAATTATTGCTTCGGCATTTTCTGATGTTGCGGACATAGGAGTAACAGGCTCATATCTTGATCAGTCTGGAAGTAACACACAGAGCGGTTCAAAGTTTCAACAAATTTCAGCAGGGACCTACAAAGATGTCGGTAATCCAAACGCACCACTCACACCCGCGGGCAAGGCGTACCTTCAGAAAAACGTAGATGATGAATATCAAACACTAATTAAAGAAATTGCAGCAAATAGGCACATGTCACCCGATGCCGTTAAGGCATTTGCTGATGGCAGGTCGCTAACTGGCGCGCTCGCAATTGGTACAGGACTTATTGACGAGCTTGGTGGACAGATTGAAGTACAGAAGTGGTTTGCACAGAAGCTACCACATGGTACAGAGCCAGTGCTTTGTAATTAACGTAGAATAATTATCACTCTAACTTATATACTCTTTGAGTATATGCTTAAGAATTTAATGAAAAGCAATAGTTTGAAACCACTTTTTATCTCCACTATCTAATCGATCTTTAGGCTGAACTCCAGCGACTGGATCATCAGGAATAGATACAAATGCATATTTATCTAAATGCGTTTTGCTTGATATAAAGAAATTATAGCTTGAGGCAAGATGAGGAACTTCGATACCTATTATTGGACACAAATAATCTCCACCCACACCAAGCTCTCTATCCATGTCAACCATCGAATTGGTTGAGGTACTCGAAGATATGTCTGTAAATATGCATGATGGGTAGTTACTTTTATATTTCTTATTTAGGTACTCAAGGAGAGTCAAGGATGGATCTTTACTGAAAACCTTTATGGCACCTCCATCTGAAGTTTTGGAAACCGTATCTCCAACAAATATCGTATCTCCCTCCTCTTTTACTGACACAACTCCTCCAAATGGAGTGCTCGAAAGATACTGAAAAGATATACCGAGATTCTTTGACTCAAAATTTAGAAGACGCGTTGTGGCAAACCACGTATCCAGAGATGTTTGGTAATTATTCTCGAAAATTGCTGCTCGTATGCGAAAATTAACTTCAGCACCAACTATGATAAAAATTAAAATGAGTGGAACCCATAACTGTTTCCAGTCCTTTGTAATTGCAAAATAAATAACCCACCACACAGTCATTATTCCAAATATGAAAAAGGCTAACAAAAGTTCTTGGATGCCACTGAAGAACTGTGGGTGAGAAATTCCATATGCAGCAGATTGAAAGTAACACATTGCGAGAACTGACAAAATGCCAATACATAAACTTATATAGAAAAATATTCTTATCATTAGATAAATTTATCATGAAAAAATTCATACTTACTCTAATGAAGGTGTAGGACCTCCAGTATAATCAGCAAACGAGTAGTAAATTCATTGCGACTTAAGCATTCACGTGGTACAGTATAAGGAACCAAATTGCTTTGAGTACAACCGAGAAAGTCAGAATTAATAAGGAAATACGCGCAGCGGAGCTGCGCGTCATCGGTGCACAAGGTGAAAACCTTGGCGTATTGTCATTTGCCGATGCGCTTAAGGCTGCCCAGGCAGTTGAGCTAGATTTGATCGAAATATCACCAAATGCCGTGCCCCCCGTTGCGAAAATCATGGATTATGGTAAATTTCAGTACGAGCAGAAGAAAAAGGAAAGTGCTGCCCGAGCGAAGGCAAAAGTCTCAGAAACCAAGGAAGTACAGATAAAAGTGGGCACTGGAGAGAATGATATGCGTCTCAAAGCCAAGAAAGCTGCCGAATGGCTTGCTGATGGGCACCGAGTACGTATGGAGCTCTTCCTCAAGGGCCGCTATAAGGGAATGGAAGAAGCTTTTCTCAAGGCTCGCCTCGAGAAATTCATGCTTCTTATCCCCTATCCGTACCGAATTGCCGAGCCAATTACCAAAGCTCCGAAAGGCTTCGCTGCGATTCTCGAACGAGATCCGAAAGCTGCAACTAACGCTTCCGCTCCAAAACCAGCAACCGTAGAAGTAAATCCTGAACAATAACCCTTATGAAAACAAACAAAGCATACAGCAAGCGCATCCGAGTTACCCGAAATGGGAAGCTTATGTCACGCCGCCCTGGTCAGGATCACTACAACGCCCTTGAGTCTGGTAGCGAGAAGCACAACAAAGGTGGCATGCAGCGCCTTAACGTCACCACAGCTATCATGCGACGTTTCCTTCCTGGAAATGGTGGCAAGAAGATTTCCGGCACACAGCCTGCAGCATAACTTATTAATCTTTAGCAATTTTGTATGTCACGAGTAAAAGGAGGAGTCATCTCACTAAAACGACGTCGCAGCGTTCTCAAGCGCGCGAAGGGATATCGTCATGGTCGCTCAACTAAAGAGCGAGCAGCGAAAGAGTCCCTCGTACACGCGGGAAAGAACTCCTTTGCTCACCGCAAAGATAATAAGAGCAACTACCGATCCCTCTGGATCGTACGTCTCAATGCTGCTATTCGTGAGAATGGTTTCAAGTCATACAGCACATTCATTGCAAACATGAAGAAAAAGGAAATGGAACTCGACCGAAAGGTACTTTCTGAATTCGCACAGATGCACCCAGAGATTTTCACAAGAATTGCGAAGCAGGTAGAAGCGTAAAGTAACGAGTGAACGGGCGAAAGCATAAAAGAAAAAATCCCTCTAAATTCTGACGGGATTTTTTCTTTTATGCTTTCGCCCTGAACACTGCTTCCCTTCCTTTCTAGCAAAACTCAGAAATATTTTAGAACTCCTTGAGGTATTCTTCAGCATGAAATTTATATACTTTCACGAGTGCTTGACCCGACTTTTATTTAAGACGATACTACTAACAACATGATGACACTAGAAACATTAAGCGAACAAATTGGGAATATTGATAACAAACTCAGCGCACTAAGTACGGAAATGAACGTACGATTTGATCAGGTAGATCAAAAAATTGACGAAAAGATAGACGAACTCGCAGCCATAACTGCGCGAGGCTTTGCAGAAGTAACTGCAAACTTCCAAGTTGTCGAAGATAGACTCGACGTACTTGAGGACAAGGTTGATACTGTAGAGAAAAAAGTTGACGCTATAGAGCGAAAGGTTACCGTAATTGAGAACAAGGTCGACGTTATTGAAAATAAAATCAATGTCGTTGAAGAAAAGCTCGATATTATAGAAGAAAACTATGCAACCAAAGATGACCTAATGACACTGGAAGAGCACTTCGAATCACGATTTATAGTCGCTTAATCTTATCTTTTGTGATCTCAAAGCTTTCTCCCTGTGTGGGCACTATGGCATTCGTGCCTAGATAATCATGAATTCGCTGCGCGAGGAAGCGAGCCGAGGACGGCTCGCCGAGTGCCACGAAGAAGTTCTTCGTGCGTCCTCCTGACTCTGGGAGTGCCGCTTTTGCAAAATCAAGTAATCCGTCTCTGTCTGCGTGTGCTGACCACCCCACAAAAGTCTCTATTTTGGCTCGTACACGCACATCTACACCTCCGAGACGTACATGGGGCGCACCATCCTGAAGCAAGCGTCCAGGGCTTCCTGGAGCCTGATAGCCCACAATGATAAGTGTGGTCGTTGGGTCTGGAAGGTATTTTTGCTCCCAATGTCCGATACGGCCACCATGCGACATGCCAGCGCCAGCCATAATGATTTTAGGATTAGGTGCTTTTGCAATTTCCTCAGAATCCTGGCGTGAAGGGGTCTCCATGAGAAATGGGAATTTAAATAGATCATGTCGTCGGTGCAACTCTTCTTCTGCAGCAGACTTGAAGAATTCGCTCCCCCACTTCTCATATACTTCTGTAGCTTTAATGGCGAGTGGTGAGTCAAGATACACCGGCACATGAGGAATCTCACCTTCTTCCATTAACTTTGAAAATTCGTAGAGCATGAGCTGAGTGCGCTCAATAGAGAATGCTGGTATGAGAATGACGCCGCCGCGAGCGACGGACTTCTTGATCGTGTCGCGCAAAAGCGCGACACGATCCTCCTTATCCGCATTTACCCTGTCTCCATACACACTTTCCATAAGCACCGCATCTGCATCAGTGATCGCTTCCCAGTCAGGAAGATATGGCGATGGCATATTTCCAATGTCTCCAGTGAGAGCGAGGGATGTATCGTCAGATAAATCTTTTATGCGCACGCTTGCAGAACCAAGTATGTGACCGGTCTGACGCAAGAAGATTGAGAGCCCTGGAGCAACTTCTTTTTCTTCGTGATATGCAATGACCTCAATCTTCTCAAGGAACTTGGTTACGTCGTCATCTGTATAGAGAAGTGGGAGGCCGTGCTCTCTAGCAGTCTCCGCCAATATCTTCACGGTATCACGAAGCATTATTTCGGTGAGGTCTCGTGTTGGAGCTGTTGTGAACACTCGACCCTTAAAGCCTTCATTTATGAGTTTCGGTGCGCGACCAATGTGGTCGAGGTGTGCATGCGTTATGACGAGTGCGTCTATTGAAGGAACATCATACGCAAACGGCTTATACATTTCTGACTCCACAAAGTCCCTTCCCTGCTCAATACCACAATCTATAAGAATCTTTCCTTTGGGACCTTCCACTAAGAAATTAGAACCAGTTACAGTTTCGGCAGCGCCGTAGCAAGTGAGACGTAGTGACATCTCTTAAATTTACCACACCAAATCCCAACGCAATTCGTTGCTATACTATTAGACATATGAAAGTCGCAACACTTGCAATTATTCGCCAGCAAGACAAAGTCTTGCTGGGTCTTAAGAAAAAAGGTGAGATTGGTACCCAAACCTATAACGGTCCAGGTGGAAAAGTCGAACCAGGCGAGACTACAGTTGAATGTGTTATTCGAGAGACTGACGAAGAGCTTGGTATTACACTCCATCCTGAGAGCCTCAAGCTCATCTCCATAATTACATTCTTTGCAGCAGGCGAGCCAGACTTTGAAGTGCACGTATATCTCACACATGAATTCACCGGCACACCAACTGAAACAGTCGATATGATTCCTGAATGGTTTCCTATTGACGCACTTCCTCTTGATCGCATGCTCGAGTCAGATCGAGAATGGTTCTCCAAAGCAGTAGCAGGTGAGGAGTTCCGTGCAAACGTATACTACAAACAACGCGCGGCGGACTTTGAGCGAATCGAATTTCTCCCTCTATAGCAACTAGCGAGGATTCTTGGTGCGCATTATCCTAGAAAGCCCTTCAAGCACCTCAACTGCCTCTTGTCGTGAAACAAATATCTCTGAATCTTCGTCTGGAGCCGTCACATAGATTCTCACACCCTTCACTCCATTTCGGTCATCATCCCCTACAAGCACAGAGACTGACTCACCTTTATCGTTTATAAATTGCCGGGAGTATGTTGCCATCTGTATATATTAATACTAAACAGTGTACTTGACAATATACTGAAATATGTATAATATAGCATGAAGTCACTGCATCCCGCGTGACTCAATTGAGGACAGACGATGAGTGATTTCGATACGTGGGCCGCCGCCCATAGGATTGTGGCGGGAGTGAGCTTCGCTCTGATCTCCTCCTGCCTGTGTCTCTCAACGTGCCTCGTCGGCGAGCGCGCCTACGACTGGGTCGAGTCCAGGCTCTTCCCGCGGTCAGTCCGCAGGCCCTGAGAAATCTTCCACTCTGGAAGCGCCCGCCGTTGTCCCCGGACCGCGGCGGGTTTTCATATTATTTAAATAATGTACGTATCTATCGCGAAGAGTAAATTCACGTACATTTTACTCAAGACCATAATTCTTTTTGAAATAGTCCGGCTCAGCCATAGAAGCATCGAATACTCCGTTCGCTTCTTTGTTTAATTTTTGAACATACGCAAAGAATTCCTCTTTTGAAAAAACTGAGAGTCCCAATTCTTTACAGACGGCCTGCATCTCCTCAAGTAATTCATCTGCGTTTTCCTCAGCATGTGCCATTTTTTCTGCTTCGAAGTAATAACTGTGACCAGGCACCTCTACGAGAGCAAACTCTATATCTTTGTACATATATACCTGACTTTTGCGTACTGCTAGCACCCCTTTCTCGTACCCTAGTGCTTCAAAAATTTCAGTCAGTGTGTCGAATGTTCCTGGCGCTGTTTTAACTGACAGCTCTTTGCGTTGCTCTGTTCCGCCCCATTCCCCAAGCTTAACCACAATTTCTGGCACGCCATTCGTGACCCTCAATCGAATATCTTTCTTGCGTTCCTCAACTCCCCCAGGAAGAAATGTGGAGTAGTCAATTAAAATTCTATCTTTTTCCTCTGTCTTTTCACCCTCTTTATCAAGAAAGGATTTCAGCTTCGAGTATTCCTCTGGTGTAAGTAGTCCCCGTATTTCGACTTCGATATTCTTTTCCATAATTCTAGTATATCAAAACTAATAGTATCGTTTGTGACTTTATCTACGGTTCATTAAACCAGTTATATTATTTATGCCCCCAATTGCATTCGAAAACATAAGTTTCCTGGCCGTTAATTCCTGCATTTTTTCATCAGAAATATACGGAACAACTAACAATCTTAAGATTGGTTCTATGGCTTTAAAGTCCTCATGCGCAGCAACTCTTTCCTTACTCGCTTCTGCTTCTTCCTTAGTCTTAATATTTAATAGCAAATCGAGATCGTGTTTTTTTTCAAATTCGTCCATTATTCTCTCAAGCCTTTCCGTAAGCTCTTGAGCTTCTTTAGTCCGAGCAATCTCTGCATCGGCAAAACTTTCTTGTGCTTCGTTATGCAGGATTTCAAGTCTTTCAAAAAAAGTCCTACACCTCGTCTGCGCTTCAGGGTCTTGTACTGCATCTATAGCTGCTATTAGTGAATCTCTATCAAAGTTCCATTCCACTGTCCTTGTTTCTGGATTAATTATCCATGGTTCAAACTCCTCTAAATAGGAAATACTTCCGTCACCATTTTCGTTATAATTCTCTGGCTTATGTGCAAGTGCATTACCTAAGCCAATATCGCGCATCTCTTCATGTACTTTTCCAGCTATGCCTATTTTTTTTATTTTCTTGCGCGTATACGATTCCCGATCAATAATCTGCTCACCCTCTCTTGTTTCACCGGACTGCCTAATGTCCGGCACACTGCCTGGTCTTAGTAAATGCAGTATCTTAGTTAAGTAAAAAGTTCCCTTTAGACTTTGTAGCGTTTTCTTTTCATAGCTAGTATCTACTTGAAACGAATATGCTTTGGGTCTAGGACCAAGAACTTCGATCACAGGGCCACCATGTGCATCGGTTTCGAATACTGTTTTTGTTTCAGTCTTTCGAATTGGTTTTGTTTCTTGTAGTTTTTTAAATCCTTCTGGACTGTTGAATCTCATAAGTTCATCATATACCAAAAATTTCAACATATTCGCATAACTTTCAATAACAAAATGAAACCCGCCGACAAGGTTAGACCTTGTCGGCGGTTGACTTCAGAGAGCCGGGGCTTCAGTAAGACCGGCGACGAGTGCGCGACTACTGATGATGATACGGGCGGCGGTTGACGGTACGGCAAGGGTTCTTGTGGCAATACCACAAGAACCCAGCGAGAGCCGCTTGCGCGAGCTCGCCAAGGCACACCGTTATTTCGACAGTGTGCCTGTCGGCGAACTCGTTCCAGCGCGTCGCCAGATTGATGTACAAGGCACCCAGCTCCGAAAGAACTTCCATGCAATCCTCCAAGCAATAGTGGTTACCACGGGTTTGTGGTTGCATACATATTAAACATATTATATAAAAATGTCAATGTCACAAAGTTATTCTGCCAACGACAAAACCCACAGCTCTTTCGAGTGCGGGTTTTGTCGGAAGCCAGCCGTCTGTGGCAACTTTTGGGTGCCACGTGGGTGGTCGCATCGCGCGCCTTTGAAAGTTTCTAAGGAAACTTTGCGGGTTCGCGGGATATAAACCTCCCTAAATTGAAGCAAGTTGCGTTTTAACGACTGGCTTCTGCTTGAATTATATCCTACTCCATTATCCCGTCTAGATTTACATCATAGAGGATTTCATCAACCATGAGGCGGTATGAGAGAAGCTCTTCAGGAGTAAACCAGAGGGCGATTTCAGACTCTGCGTTCTCAGGAGTATCTGAGCAGTGGATGAGGTTTCGAACTGCACGGTCATCAATTGCTGCAATATTGTATGAGTCAATTGTGTAGTCTCCGCGGATTGTTCCAACGTCTGATGTTGAAGGCTCTGTGCCACCAACAAGCTTTGTGATTACGCCAACAGCAGAGTTTCCTTCCCATGCCATCATGACGACAGGACCAGCAGTCATAAACTTATCAAGAGCGCGGATGATGTCCTTTCCGTATTCAATTGGCTCCTTCTCAGCTGAAAGTCCTGCAGCAGCACGGTCTTCAGCAATCTTTGTACCTTTCTTAATAAACCACGCATCGTCTTTGTTGTAGTGCTTCCAGATGCGGTCTGAATCGAGAGTTGTGAGTTTGAGACCAATGAGCTTTAGGCCTGAACGCTCAAAACGCTTAATAATTTCTCCAATGAGTGAGCGCTGAACGCCATCTGGCTTAATAATAACGAATGTTCGTTCTGTCTTTGGATGAGGAATGGGCATAAGGTTTTATAAATGAATAAAAAATCGCCGGTGGCGTTTATATAGGCAGTATAAAGGAAAAAACTGAAGATACCAGGCAAACAGGCTGCGAGCACTAACCTTCTGATGGGCGGCGTGTAAGAACAATCGTCTCATTGTCTAGTACGAGTATGGTGTGCTCGAAGTGAGCTGAAATGGATCCATCTTTTGTGCGATACGTGAAGCCGTCAGGAGCAATGAATACACTTGCCTTTCCGGCATTTGCGATAGGCTCAAGCGCGAGAACCATACCAGGAACAATCTCTGGACCTGTTCCAGGATGGCCTGCGTTCGCAATAAATGGCTCCTCATGGACTGCTCCGCCCACTCCATGACCTCCTAGGAGCTTAACGACTGAGAAGCCTGTGCCTTTGAAGGCGAGCTCTGTGGCGTGAGAAATGTCGCCGATACGCGCGCCAGGGCGCGCCGCAAGGATAGCAGACTCGAGCGACGCTTGCGTCGCTCGCATAAGTGCCTCGGCTTCCTTTGAGACTTTTCCAACAGGAACAGTCACTGCTGAGTCCATAACGTACCCGTCATGCGTTAATCCGAGATCGAGCGTTACTAGATCGCCCTCTTTTAATACTCGAGAACCAGGAATACCGTGAACGACTTCGTCGTTCACGGATATGCAGCACGTCGCAGGATATGCTCTCGGAGCACCTTCTGGTCGATATCCTTTGAAAGACGGAATGTCTCCACCATCACGAATGAGTTTCTCTGAAAGCGCATCGAGTTCGCCAGTCGTCACTCCAGGTCGTACCGCAGCCGCGACCGCATCGAGAATCGACCCAAAGCGTCTTCCTGCTTCTTTGAGTCCTTCTATATCACTCTGCTGCGCAATCATAATTATCCTTCGAGCGCTTTCTCGATTTCCTGAGCAATTTCCGCAGGAGATTTCTCACCATCTATATCCACCACCAAGCCAAACTCTCTGAAGTATCTGACAGCAGGAGCGGTATTCTCATCATACTGACGAAGTCGGCCACGGACCTTTTCTTCATCACTACTGTCTGGTCGGTCCACAGTCTCGGCGCGCTTAAGCATTCGCCTCAACACCTCCTCCTCTGAGACCTCAAGATTAAAGATCACGAGCTTTCGTCCAAGCCACGAGACGATTTCAACCAGGTGCTCTGCCTGCTCCACAGTACGTCCGAAACCTTCAAGCACTATGCCTACATGCGAGTCTATACCGAGAAGCGCCCCTTCGAGCAGATAGTCAGCGAACCAGTTAGGCAAATAAATACCCTTGTCGTACATTTCTCGCACGCGAGGAGAGAATGGCTCGTTGCCGTCTCGGATCTCCTTCATGCGGTCTCCCGTTGATGCTCGCATCCACTTTAACTCTTCTGATAAAAGCTTTGTTTGAGTACCTTTTCCCGAACCTGGTCGCCCCATTAAAAGTATTGTATTTACGTGTTCCATGAATACCGTTATGATAGCAATAAATTCATAATATCGCACCATGAGAACAAAAATCATTACAATTGCCGGATCACTCGGAAGCGGAAAGTCTTCCACAGGGAAATTAGTAGCAAGCACCCTTGAATACCGACATTTCTCATCAGGAGACCTCTTTAGATCAATTGCGGCAGAACGAGGCGTATCAATTACAGAAATTAATCAGCAAGCAGAGCTTGAGCACGAAATAGATCATGCGGTAGACAAGAAATTGCAAGACATGGCGAACGAATCTGATTTACTTATCGACTCTCGGATGGCATATCACTGGATGCCGAACTCCTTTAAAGTCTATCTTTCCCTAGACCCACATATCGCAGCTGAACGAATTTACAAACAAATTCAAGAATCTGGTCGTGTAAGTGAGAGTGGAGATTCTGTAGACGCAGTTTACAACAATATAATTGACCGCCGAACCAGCGAGCAGAAACGTTACATGAATCTCTATAATGTAGACGCGCTTGATTTAACACCTTTCGACTTAGTTATCGATACCTCAAAATACCCCCTCGTAGAGGTCGCTCAAATGATTACAAACTCATACAAAAACTGGCTTGAAGCGTAATAAAAGTAAACTGTGAGGCAACGTAAAAAGCCTGAATGATTTCGTCAGAATTTAGAGAAATCGTTCAGGCTTTTTACTTACCCTTCTATATCTTTAAAGCATTCTAATATTCGCGCAAAGATGCCTGCGCATCCACCTTTCGCACAAGGTCGAGAACCACCTGCACCGCAATCAACAGTGCTGTACCTCCCACAAGAATAGCGCTGATACCAGTAACACCCTGAATAATGAATGGGATGACCGCCACGAAACCGAGGAAGACTGCTCCTGGAAGCGTGATTCGGTTCACAACTGCACTGATGTACTTCTCAGTCTCTTTTCCTGGACGAACACCTGGAATGAATGCTCCTGATTTCTGGAGATTATCAGCCATACGTGTAGGTTCGAAGATAACTGTTGTGTAGAAATAGGTGAATAGAATAACAAGAAGGAAGTAGACGATACCGTACTCAAGAAGGTTTGCAGAGAATGCTGCGTACCATGTTGAAGCTCCTGCGAGGCCCTTTATACCGATTGCAGTAAGGCCTGTAAATGCCATCTGAGGGAGAAGGAGTAGAGAAAGCGCGAAGATGATTGGAATAACTCCAGTCTGAAGAATACGAATTGGGAGGTATGTCTCACCACCATTCTGAAGCGCTGCTGCTCGGTTTGCGCGTGCGTATGCAATTGGAATTGATCGCTCAGCGTCAGATACCACAACCACTGCGTAGATGACAGCGATTGCCACAACGAGGAATCCTAGGTATGCAGGGATCTGAGCAGTTGTTGCCGTGAAGAGTGTCTGAGAAATGCCTTCTGGAAGTCGAGCAACGATACCTGCGAAGATGATGAGTGAAACACCGTTTCCGATACCAAACTCAGTAATAAGCTCACCAATCCACATAAGGAGTACTGATCCACCCGCAACGAGGAAGACGTTTGCAGCAAATGCGAGTGACGATAGTGGTCCTGCGATAATTCCTTGTGACTCAAGGAGTGAAAGGAATGCTACGCCCTGCAGAATTGCAATTGGAATAGTAATCATTCGGCTCCACATGATGAACTTTGTGCGTCCAGCTTCACCCTCTTCGTTCTGCATTTCCTTTAGCTGAGGGAATACAAATGTTGCAAGCTGCATGATGATAGAAGATGTAATGTATGGGCCAACACCAAGCATCACAATTGAAAGTCGTGAAAAACCACCTCCAGAGAAGACGTTGAGGAGTCCGAAGAACTGATTGTTCTGGAAGAATGAAGCAAGTGCATTCTTATCAACTCCTGGAATTGGAATAGCAGCAAGGAAACGGAAGACGACGAGTGCTCCCAAAAGGAAAAGCATTCGTGCGCGGATAGCCGAGTCAGTGAAGACGAGTCTTAGTTTGTGTAGTGCCTTTGTAATCATGGTGTAAAAAGTGTTTGATCAAGGCAGGTAATTGGTTCCTACAGAACCGTCCCTCCTACCGCTTCAACTGCTGCCTTTGCGGTAGCTGAGATTTCAAGACCAGATAGGTCGAGCTTCTTTGTGAGTGTTCCAGATCCGAGGATCTTAACCTTTCCTACGCGACCTCCACGAGTGCTCGTGATTCCCTTCTGAGTAAGTGTTGCGAGAGTAACTGCGTCTCCTGCGTTAAATGCGAGCTCGAGAGCTGCGATGTTAACTGGGGTGTAGCTTGGGTTGTTTCGAACTGTTCGAGAACGGTTCTTTCCATGACCTCGGAGCTTTGGAATCTTCTTGATAAGGTCACGCATTTCTGGGCGCTTCTTGTGACCTGCACGAGCGTTCTGTCCCTTTGTTCCGCGACCGGAAGTCTTTCCGCGCTTTCCTCCACGTCCTACTCGAGGACTAGTGATGTTTGCGTGTGCTGGTTTAAGTGTGTTTGTTTGCATAAAATATTGATTACGCTGCAACTTCTGTTGCCTCTACTTCGCGAACTACTTTCGCCGGTCGCTTCTGAAGTGATTCGAGGGCGATAACTGTTGCGCGAGCAATAGTGAGCTTGTTCTTTGTGCGGCTAAGAATCTTAGTAACAACGTTTGTTACGCCAGCGTACTCAAGAACGATACGCATTGCAGAACCAGCAACAAGACCGCGACCTGGAGAAGGACGAATCTCAATGTCAGATGAGCCGTATCGAGCTGTTACGTTGTGTGCAATAGACTTGTCAGCTGTTAGAGGAACTGTGATGAGGTTCTTCTTTGCAGCACGTACAGCCTTATCAATAGCAAGTGCAGTATCTGCAGCCTTTCCAAGACCAACACCTACGCGACCTTTTCGGTCACCGATAACTACGGTAACACTAAAAGAGAAACGGCGACCTCCACCCATAACTCGGGCTACACGACGTACGTCGAGAGTTGCCTGCTCAAATTCGCTTCGTTCACGAGGAGCTCGTTCACGTGGGCGTCCACCTGTGCGGCCTCCAGGACCATTGCGACGCTGACGTACTGCTGTTGCAGGAGCTTCTGCTGCTGCCTCTGGTGCAGTTACTGCTTCAACTACCACTTCTGGTGCTGCTGTTTCTGTATCCATAATTGTTTCGGTGTCAGTCATATTAAAATTGTAGTCCGTTTGCGCGGGCAGCATCTGCAAGCATTTTTACCTGTCCTTCGTAGTTAAAGCCTCCGCGATCGAAGACAACTGCTGTTACTCCAGCCTTTACTGCCTTTGCTGCAATCTCTGCACCAACTGTTTCAGCCTGCTTTGAAAGTGAACCTTTTACTGCACGACCATGAGCCGCTACGAGTGTGCGTCCAGCTACGTCATCGATAATCTGTGCCTGCACAAATTTGTTTGACTTAGAGAAAGCAAGGCGAGGGCGCTCTGCAGTTCCAGAGATACGTGCGCGAACACGAGCGTGACGACGATCACGTAGTTCTTTCTTTGTGCTGAGTTTTGTTGTTGGAAGTTGTGGCATAAAAATTTTATGATTTCAGAACTAGACGGACTTCTTACCCTGCTTGCGTCGGATAACTTCACCCTCGTACGCAATTCCCTTTCCGAGATATGGTTCAGGTGGCTTCACTGCACGAACTTCTGCTGCGAACTGTCCTACACGCTGCTTGTCAGCTCCTTCGATGCGGATAGTTCCCTTTTCAACTGCTGCAGTGAGTCCTTGTGGTACTGCAAGAGTTACCTGGTGTGAGAATCCTACGTTGAAGACGAGGTCTGTTCCCTTAAGTTCTACTTTGTATCCAACACCCTTTAGGATAAGCACTTTCTTGAAAGGTGTCTCAACTCCAGCCATCATCGCGTTTAGGTGAGCTGCAAATGTTCCTGTGAGAGCGTGTGCAAGTCGGCTAGTGTTCTTTGGAGTGATCACAACTCCCTCTGGAGTTACTTCTATTGAAATTGAAGGGTGGTATGTCTTTGTGAGAGTTTCCTTTGGTCCTGTTACAGAAAGAATACCGTCGCCAGCAGTTACGCTAACCTTAGTAGGTACTTGTATTGGTTTTTTAGCTAGTCGTGATGGCATAAGTATAGAAATGAATTACCAGACTTCAAAAAGTGTCTCACCTCCAGCACGTACCTTTCGAGCTTCCTTATCAGAAAGGATTCCCTTTGGAGTAGAAAGGACGCGAGCTCCAAGACCATTCTTCACAGTGTGAGCCTCACGAGCTGGTACGTACATACGACGACCTGGCTTGCTGATGCGCTTTACATCGTGAATCTTGTGCTTTCCTTGTGCGTCATAGGCAAGGGTAACCTCAAGTGATCCATGACCCTTCTTTGAGACCTCTACTCGTTCAACGAATCCTAGATCCTTAAGCTTGTTTGCAATAGCTTCTAGGTGCTTTGAATAAGGAACAGAGACGATCTGGTTGCCAATGGCACCAGCGTTCTTTAGTCGAATAATGAAGTCTCCTACGCGGTCAGTGATCATAAAGTAGTTAGTTGTTCAGATTTACCAAGAAGCCTTCTTAACACCAGGAATCTTTCCTTCTCGAGCTAGTTCACGAAATACGATACGTGAGAGTCCAAAGGCTCGGAGGTATCCGCGGCTTCGACCTGAGATGGCGCAACGGTTCTTAATACGCACAGGGGATGAGTTTCGAGGCAGTTTCTGCATGCCCTCATAGTCACCAGCAGCCTTAAGAGCAGCCCGCTTTTCAGCGTACTTTTCTGCAAGTTTGATTTTCTTGCGGTTGCGAGCGAGTTGTGAGGTTTTAGCCATACGAAAAAGCGCTCCGAGGAGCTTCAAGTAATGTATCAGTAAGCGTTTACGCTGTCAAACTTCGAGAGTGGCGTGGTGAAAGTAGCTCGCCCGCACCTACGCCATTTTTGGGTACGCTGTATTTTCTTGCTAGAAAATCAGCTCGCTCTCGCGCCGTGGCGCTCCGAGAGCCCTAAAAATAGCACTGCGTAGCTCCTCGCGAATTCACCAATTTACTAAGTGTTTGAAAGCTATATTAAAGTCAAATTACAGAATTTATTAAGCATTTGTATTTTTACTTCTGCATATCTTAAATAAGTGATTCTTTTTAAGGTGGCACGTGTTACCTGCAAAAGATTTGACAATATTAATATTTATGATATATATAATACTTAGAGCTAGGTGTTCGCAATTAGGCGATACTAGCCGGGAGACAAGCTATGATGTCCAAGACCCTTACCGGTTCCCTCATCGGAGTCGCCGGCGGCGCAATTGCCGAGAACGTCGGGAAGCTTCTCGACCACGGCCTGATTCAGTGGCAGATTTTTCACCATCAGCCCGTGCTACTCGACAACACCTCCGGCCAGCTGATCCTTTTCGGCTGGATAGCCATCATCTTCGGCGTCATCGGCGTTGCGGGATGTCCCGAAGCCATGCGCCTCGTTTCAGCGCCAAATCCCCCGACCGAGTGAGCTTCACTCGGTCACTCGGCCTCAAGCCCCCGCGTCTCAAATGAGACCGGGGGCGTTGTCATTTTAGTTATTAATTCTTTACTGCTGTAAAAGCTATAGTTGTAGGATGCTCTTTATACGCGTCCCAGAATTCTGGCTCACTTGCTTCAATACCTTCTTTTGATACCTCAGGTACGTGGAATTCAATATCCTTAAATCCTGCATCAGCTAGAATACGTGTAACTGTTTCCTTGGTCCAAAGGAAATTATGGAAATGTAGCACTTCCATCTGTCCCCCAGGTACACTTTGAAATATTGATATGCGGCGCGGAGTACCATCACCTGTATTCTCAATTTCTTCATCAAGATTCACAACTACTCCATATTTAGGCTCCGTGGGTATGTGTGCATCTGGGTGATCAGAGAGTCCAAAGAACTTTCCTCCTGACTTTAGGAGCATTGCTGTGTGTTTAACGACTAATTCCAATTCATCCAATGCCATTGCGTGATCGAGCAGAAAAGCTCCAAGTACCACATCTGCAGATGAAATTAGCTCTTGTGGAACTGCCGTATCAAAGTCTCGGGAGTATGGGTCAAGCACTAGATATTCAATACCAAGGGGCTCGCGTAACTCTTCACCTTTAGCAATTTGCGTTTGCTTAAATGATATATCAATACCGATTACCTTTGCTGCGCCGTTTTTCTTTGCGAGACGTGCTCGATATCCGCTACCGTCATGGAGAACGATGACATCTTTCCCTACGGCTTCTTTCTGAACAAACTCGATTACTGCTGGATCATAGATACTTTTCTGTGAAGGAGTTTCTTCAACTAGTCTGTACTCAATTGCAATTGGGTCATACTGACGCTTATCTAGACGTGCTAATTGGTGCTTACCTTCAAAGTCTTTCTGAATTTGCTTAAAAGCATCCTCAACCGTATCAAAGAAGTAATCACAATAGAAAATGAGCCACATGTGTCGACGCTTTTCCTGTGGCACCACACCATAAATCTTCTTATCAAATAACTCTTTCGCTATAGTTACCTCACAATCTGTTCCAACTGAAGGTGACGAGAAGTCAGCAATTACTACATCTGCTTCTTTTATAAAATTCTTATCTTTCGCTAAAATAAATGAAGGATTATAAGATTTACTTTCGAAATCTTCCTTTCCTTGATATCCAATAAATTGCTCTACCATTTCCATGCCGTATTTCTCTGCGAGCACATGCAGGTCTTTACGTTCTTGAGTAAGGTTCTCCCAAGTCTTACCTGTAAATGGCATAGAAACAAATACTTTGAGCGGTTGAATTTTCATATGTAAATACTAGCATCCCACCAAGCAATGGCTACGTAGCAAATCCCCAAGTTTGATCTATAAAGTAAAAGCGCCCTTTCGGGCGCTTTTACTACTACTTCTTTACTTAAACTTACGCAGTCTTTAGGGGAATTCCGAGGTGGCGGAAGAATGCTTCTGCTTCGGGCTTTGATCCTGCTGTTGTTACGAGAGTGATTGCTACTCCGAAGACGTCCTTGAGGTCCTCATCTGCTACTTCTGGGAAGATTGAGTGCTCTTTGAGACCGATAGTGATGTTTCCCATGTCATCGATTGCTGTAGCATTTAGACCACGGAAGTCACGAGTACGAGGAAGTGCGATATGGATGAGCTTATCAAGGAATTCATACATGCGAGTACCGCGAAGTGTTACCTGGAAGCCTACTGTATCGCCCTGACGGACCTTGAACTGCGCAACTGACTGCTTTGCGAGTCGTGCTGCTGGCTTCTGTCCTGTGATGCGCATGAGGCGGTCTTCTACGAGTTTGATGCGTGCCTTGTCCTTTGCTGAACCAACTCCTGAAGACACAACAATCTTCATCAGTTTTGGTGACTGATTTACGTTTGTGTACTTAAACTCCTTTCCTAGAGTTTCGAATGTTGATTGCTGTTGTTGTTTGGTAATCATAAAAATTTGGTTATGTGGAGACTAGCTCAGTACTTTCTTACCTTTAGCAGTCACACGTACGCGCTTTCCGTCGCGAAGTTCACGTCCGATGCGAGTAGGCTTTTTAGACTCTGGCTCTACAAACATCACGTTTGAAGCATCGATAGCGCGAGGCTTCTCGATAATCTGTCCAGACTGACCTTGTCGGCCCTTTGTGTGGTGCTTAGCGAGTGCAATTCCCTCTACTACTACCTTGCCATCTGTTCGGATAACACGCTCAATAGTTCCGGTCTTACCCTTGTCCTTTCCTGATACCACTACTACGTGATCGCCTTTTTTTAGTTTCATTTTCATATAAATAGTCGTTATACAACTTCTGGTGCGAGAGACGCAATGTTTCCCCATCCGCGCTCTATAAGGTCACGTGGTACAGGACCGAATACGCGGTTACCCTTAGGTCCCATTTCCTTTCCCTGCTTCTCGATAATCACTACTGCGTTGTCATCAAAAGATACGTATGAACCGTTTGCGCGTCGGAATGGCTTCACCTGACGTACAACTACGGCTTTGTAGATGTCCTTTTTCTTTGCAGCCTTTCGAGGCTGTGCGCTTTGTACTGAGATAACCACAACATCACCAAGCTCTGCATAGCGACGCTTTGATCCGCCAAGCACTTTGAAGACGCGAGCAACGGTTGCTCCAGTGTTGTCTGCTACTTTTACGATTGTTTGGTCTTGGATCATAAGCGGGTAATTAGGGTTTGGTTATTCTGCTGTTGCAGTTGAAGTTACTTCAGAAATAGTGAAGTGCTTAAGCTTTGAAAGTGGGCGGCACGCTACGATAGTAACCTGGTCACCAACCTGAGTCTTGTTTCCCGTGTCCTCTACGAGATACTTCTTTGTGAGGGTCTGGTATTTCTTGTACTTAGGGTGCTTTACATAGCGAGATACTGCAACTGTTACAGTGTCCTTCATTGCGGCCTTCACAACCACACCACGGAATGTCTGTGGCTTAGCTACTGTTTCTTTTTTTGTTGTAGGTGTTGTTTTCATAAAAAGTATTATGCGTTTGCTCCGAGCATTGAAGCTGTCTTCTGGGCATGAAGCTCTGTGAGGATTCGTGCGATGTTTCGACGAGTCTTCTTTGGAGCTGCGCTGTCTTTTGGACGTCCTCCTGCAGATGCAAATCGGAGAGTGCGCATTTCTTCACGCTGCTTTGCAAGCAATGCTGTGAGCTCTGCTGGATTCTTCTCTGTTAGTTTTGTTTTTTTAGTAGCCATAATAGTTTTGGTTATACTCGAGTCACGACAGTAGTCTTAACAGGAAGCTTTGAACCAGCGCGTCGCATTGCGTCACGAGCGACTGCGTCTGTTACGCCATCGATCTCAAACATCACTCGTCCTGGTCGAACTTCGAATACGAAGTGCTTAGGATCTCCCTTTCCTTTACCCATCTTTAGACCTGCTGCCTTTTCAGTAACTGGTCGGTCTGGGAAAATTCGGATCCACATCTTTCCTCCCTTTCCTGTTGCACGAGAGAGAACCTTTCGAGCTGCCTCAATCTGGTTTGAAGTGATTCGGTGAGGAGTTGTAGCCTTTAGACCGTATGCACCAAAAGATACTTTGGTACCACGAGTCTCAGGACGCTGGAGCTTTGTTTCGCTCTTGCGGCCACTCTGCCATTTTCGGTGTTTTACTTTTTTAGGGAATAACATAAGCGTATTGATTATGAAGTGCGACCAGCTGGCTGGCGTGACATTGCTCGAGGTGCTGCCTGCTGCTGAGGAGCCTGAGTTGCCTGGTGTTCGCGATCGTTAAACTGATCACCCATGTAGATCCACACCTTGATACCGATAACACCGTATGGAAGGTTTGCCTCTACCTGTGCGTAGTCGATGTTTGCACGGAATGTCTGAAGAGGCACACGTCCTCGCTTCATCTGCTCTGTGCGAGACATATCAGCACCTCCAAGGCGTCCTGAGATCACCACGCGGATACCGATAACTTCTCGAACCGCCATTACTTTCTCAAGTGTCTGCTTAAGTACACGTCGGAATGGCATACGCTTCTCAAGCCCTTCAGCAATCATAAATCCTACGATAGCTGCGCTTGTTTCAGGCTGGCGGATTTCCATGATGTCGAGCTTAACTGTTCGGCCGTGTAGAGGAGCAACCTTTCGGATGACATCAGTAACTTCCTTGCGGAGCTTTCCTGCATTCTCACCTGAGCGACCAATAACGAGACCTGGGCGAGCAGTGTGAAGAAGCACACGAACCTCGCTCTGTGTTCGCTCGATTTCGATTTCAGTTACGTGCATTCCCTTTAGGCGCTTCTTGAGGAATACGCGAACAGTCTGATCTACGAGAACGTTCTCGCGGTATGTCTTCTTGTCTGCAGCAAACCATCGGCTTCGCCAATCGCGAATGATGCCAAGTCGGTGTGCGTAAGGATGTACGGTGTGTGTCATGGTATTAAAATCTATTTTGCGACTTTCTTAGTCTTTCCAATCTTCGCGTTAGTGTCGAGGGTTACAGTCACAGAGCTCTTTCGACGGCGAATAGGAGCTCCACGTCCCATAGCGCGAGGCATCATGCGTACGAGCATTCCAGCACTATCTACAGTGATGTTCTTCACTCGTAGAGTTGCAGGATCCTCACCCTTCACTGTTGCATTTGCAGCAGCTGAAGCAATGAGCTTTGCAATTGGCTGAGATGCGCGCTTTGGCAAGAACGACAAAATCGCAAGTGCCTCAGACACATTCTTTCCCTTTACAAGCTCTGTCACAAGACGAACCTTGCGAGGTGGCTGATTGTGGCTGGTTAGTATTGCGCGCATAAGAGTTTGGTGAAAGTGAGAGGTCTGATTACTGGGGCTACTTCTTCTTTGCAGGAGCCGCAGGTGCTGCCTTTGCAGCCTTAGCTGCTGCAATCTCAGAAGCCTGGCGCTTCTGCTCGAGATCTTTCTGCATCTTTCCTCCGTGACGAACGAATTTCTTCGTTGGTGAGAATTCACCTAGTCGGTGACCAACCATATCTTCGCTCACTAGTACGTCAACGTGTGACTTACCATTATGAACTCCAAAGGTGAAACCAACCATTTCCGGAGCAATTTGGCTTCTACGAGCCCATGTCTTAATAACCCCTGAAGTTGAGGGTTTTCCTGCTGTTGTTACCTTTTTCATCAACTTAACGTCGATGTAGGGTCCTTTCTTGAGTGATCGTGACATGAGAAGTAAAAGCCCGCGACGCGGGATAGATAAAATCTATACGAAATGAGGCAGACTGTCAAATTATGACGGCTTTATGAGGGTTCTTGTGCCCTCTCCTGCTCATATATTCAATAAGTGCGCCACTGGTTTCGGTTTGATTTTATTTACCTTTTCGAGCTTCTGTATACGTGTTTCGTGATTAATAGTAGCTTTTGCGTCTTTTTCTTCAGCGTTTTCAAGATTTGCAAGACTTTCCTGCACTTCTTCCATAGAGGACTCCAGGTGAATGACTCTCGTCTTTACGTCTCTCATCTCTACTTTCAAATACTCGATACTTTCATCGATTCTATTCATTCTGCTCTCAAAGTTATCCGATCTGCCTTCGATTCTACCTAATCTACCCTCAACATTCTCGAATCTCTCATCGACCTCGTCGAATCTATCGTAAACCTTCTCAAATCCATACTGCATCGCAGATGCTAAATCAGCAAAAGCTGTGTCCATCAGCTCGAACCTTCCATTGATTTCACTACCTAATTGATCGATTTTAGAATCAAATACTTTTGTGAGTTCAGTAATAATTAGCTCTGTGTCCGCCGTCATAGTAGTAAGTTTATCATGGTGATTTTTTGGTTATAAACACCCCTAACTCACCACACGACTCCACACACAGCAACACGAATGGCCACACAGGCCATTTTCGAAGAGGTCTTCTTCATCTTCGTATTCATCTTCTCCTACCTCATCTTCTGTATCCTCATCCTCGTCGTCTTCATCATCTAGTAAATCCTGGAAAATCGTCTGAAAGAAGTCTACTTTCTCTTCTAGTTCGGTAGTTCGTTCTTCTAGGAAATGAACATGCTCCAAAAGATGCTCGTGTTCTGAGTAGCCTGCATGATTGTTATTAATGAATACTTCTGTTGTATGAGTGCTTTGGTTTTTTCGTGCCATATTCGTATTTCGTTAAATTGGTATGGCAAGAATGTAGCATAGCGAGCTGAAATAAATATGAAAATAAAATAGTGAGAAAATAAAGCCTGTGGATAACTTTTCGGTACGGCAAAAAGAATACGAAAAATGGCCCGTCAGAATTTAGAGGGCCATTTTTCGTATTCTTTTGCGAACTTCTTTTTACCAGAGGCCTACTACCGCTTCTTCCCAACCTTTCGTCTTGAAACGATAAATGAATTCGAGTACTTCTTTGGAGTTCGAGTCTTCTGACCCTTTCCTGTAGGCTTGCCCCACATGCTCTTTGCGCGTCGTAGACCACGTCCCTGACGTCCTTCACCACCTCCGTGTGGGTGATCAACAGGGTTCATTGCTGTACCACGTACTGTAGGGCGAATACCCATCCATCGTGACTTTCCAGCCTTTCCATAGTTCACAAGTCGCTGTTCTTCGTTACTTACTGCACCGATAGATGCGTAGCAAAGATCAGACACCTTACGAATTTCAGAAGAAGGAAGCTTGATCTGGGCGTATCCTGAGTCATGAGCCACAACTTCTGCGTAGTTACCAGCAGAGCGCGCTAGGCGAGCTCCTGCTCCGAGCTTAAGCTCGATATTGTAGATAAATGTTCCAGAAGGAATCTTGCCGAGAGGCATACGATTTCCTGGCTTTACAGGAGCATCTTCTCCAACGATGAATGTATCTCCAACTTTCATATCCTTGATAGCTGTTACGTATCGACGCTCTCCATCTGCATAAAGCGCTAGAGCGATGAATGCTGTTCGGTATGGATCATATTCGATAGTCTCGATCTTTGCAGGGATGTTCTTCTTGTTGTATGCGAAATCTACATCGCGAAGTCGCTTCTTGTGACCTCCACCCTGGTGACGAGTAGTGATGCGACCCTGATTGTTTCGTCCTGCACGATTCTTCTTAGTACTGAGGAGAGCCTTGTGTGGCTTGTCGCCAGAAAGTACACCGCGATATGTCACGGTTGTCATCTGTCGTCGGCTTTTTGAGGTTGGTTTGTATGTTTTCATAAGCTATTGGCTAGGACTATGCAAATTGAATAGTGTCGCCTTTCTTAAGGTACACATATGCCTTGTGACGAGCAGCACGTACTCCAAATCCACGGCGAGTGCGAAGTGCTTTCTTCTTTGCAGGGAGATTAGCAACACGAATCTGGCGAGGAGTTACTTTGTATATTGCTTCAACTGCTGCTGCAATTTCATACTTAGTAGCTGCTGGTGGTACTTCGAATACGTAGACACCGTTCTCTGTGCCGATAAGTGCCTTCTCAGAAAGCCAAGGTGCTCGAAGCACTGAGTGATGTCGTCCATCCTCTGCAGTGATTTTTCCAAGCTTCTTAGCTGATGCAATCATCTGCTGCTTAGTCTCTTTTTTGTTGTTAGAAAATAGTGGCATAGGCGTATTGGTTATGCGGCTTCAGCCGTGTTCTTTGTGAGACGTGCTTTGAGAACTGCAAATGCCTCAGTAGGATTCTCGATAACGAGGAACTTCTTGTTGAGAAGATCTACCGTATTCAAGTTTCGAACCTCCTCAGAGATAACGCTACCAATGTTGTGGAATGACTTCTCAGCAATAGTGTCCTTCTTTGCGAATGCTACCACTGCAGCGTTTACACGCTTTGTTGCAAGTGTTGGTGCTCCAGCTGCTGCTGCAATTGCTACAAGCATTGCCTTTGCGTCTCGAGTCTTTGGCTCTGTGAAGAGAAGCTTGTCTACGAAGATTACTTCACCATCACGTACTTTCTTAGAAAGTACTGACATAAGTGCTGCTACGCGCATTTTCTTGTTGATCTTCACTGAGAAATCTCGCTCTGCACGAGGTCCGTGAGTAATACCTCCCTTGCGCCAAATTGGAGAACGGTTTGAACCATGTCGAGCACGTCCAGTACCCTTTTGCTTCCATGGCTTCTTACCACCTCCAGAGACTTCACCGCGGAACTTAGTGTTCGCAACAGTTGGTCGAGCGTTTGCACGCATACCAGTAAATACCTGGTGTACGAGGTCTGCATTCCAAGGCATGCTGAAGATTTCAGGTGGAAGTGTGATTGTTCCAGACTGCTTTCCGTCTACGCTCCAGATCTTTGCTTCGATAGCCTCACCTGGCATTGCAGGGAATTTGTCTACAACTACTTTAGGAGTTGTGCGCTTGCGCTGGTTACTCTTTGCGGGAGTACGCATTGGCTTTGTCTTGATGATTGTTTTAGGTTTGATGTACATAAAAGTTTATTTAGACACAATCTCAACAAGAGAGTTAGGCGCTCCTGGAATAGCTCCAGAGACGATAATTTCACCACGTGCCACATCTACATGTAGAATCTCAAGATTCTTCACCGTTACGCGGTCTGTACCCATGCGACCACCCATGCGTAGACCCTTTGCAACACGACCTCCAGCGCGACCACCTCCACCAATAGAACCTGGCTCACGCTCTGAGTGCTTCTGACCGTGTGAGCGACGTCCTCCATGGAAACCATGTCGTTTAACAACACCAGCGAATCCACGTCCTTTGCTTGTTCCCACTACTGTTACACCGTCGCCTACAGCAAATGTATCAAGAGTAATCTCGCTTCCAACTACGAGATCTCCCATGGCAGAAATGTCTGAAGCGTTTTCAGCACGGAATTCCTTCACAAACATATATGCCTTGTCTGCACGCTGTGGCTTATTTACTCTCTCGGCCTTCTGGGGACTAAAGCCGACCTGCACCGCTGAGTATCCATCTACTTCAGGAGTTTTCACCTGAGTAACAGTAATTGGACCTGCAACAAGTACAGTTCCAGCCTTAACACGACCATCTTCCTGGAAGATTTGAGTCATGCGGCCTTTGCGGGCGAGGATAAATTTCATAAGTAAAGTAAAAATGCGCCTTTTGGCGCCAGATTCCTAGGAATCCTTGACCATTGGTCCGGCCGTCAGCCGTACGTAGCGAATAGAAGCACTGTACACTACCTTTCTGTAGTATGCAAACATTCTCTCTGTCAGTAACACACCTATTTAAAAACTATACTTGAAAAACAAAAAGCACCCCATTTCGGAGGTGCTTTTTGCTTAATGCTTTTTACCTAAGGTTAATTTACCTTGAATGACATAATAGGTCCTGGCATTGATATGCTTGGAGCTACCATTGGAGGTACATTAACTCCGGCTGGTGGTGCTGGAGGAGGTACTTGGAATGTAACAGTAACCTGGTAGTAGTACGTTGTGTTTCGACTAAGACCCGTTAACTGTACAGTCTGTTCAGATACATTATTAGAACCTGCAACCTTTGAATTAAGCGCATTCATTGCAGTTCCATATGCCACTGAACTTGAGGCAGTGTTGTACGGACTGGTGTTCCAATAGATGCTTGCAGAACCAGTAGTACCATTAACAGCAGTAACGACCTGTTGACTTTGAACAAATACTTCAGGTCCAGGTGAGGTCGTTGAGATTGTTTGCATGTCGATAACATTACTTGCTGGGGAAACATTTCCCGCAGCATCAACTGCCTTTACGCTGTAAGTATAGTGGTTTCGCTGAGTTACTCCTGTATCTACATACCCAGGAGTGGCAGAAGTCCCAACTAATACAGAATTTCTAAAGACCTGATATTTATCAACACCGACATTGTCTGTTGCAGCAGTCCACGCAAGTGTAATTTTTGTGGAACTATTTACGTATCCCTTAAGCGCAGTAGGTGCTGTTGGAGCAGTATTATCTACTATCGCCACAGGTGTCTGTACAGTGATTGTGTTGCTGGGTATAGAAATATTTCCCGCTGCATCAGCTGCCCTAACGCTGTAACTGTATACACTTTTCTGAGTTAGTCCTGTATCTACATACCCAGGAGTTGCCACAGTTCCCACCAATAGACCATTTCTGTAAACCTGATAAGCAGTTACACCAACATTATCAATTGCAGCAGCCCAAGTGAGGGTAACCTTTGCAGAACTATTAGCGGAACCAGCGAGAGCAGTAGGCGCTGCTGGAGGAATTTTATCTAAAATAACTGCAGCATACACACCTGAAGCAAGCAAAAGACCGATAACCACCACGATACCTGGTATAAAAGCCATGGTCATTTGCTTTGAAAACTTTTTTTGAATCTTCATAAAGAAGTTTTTATAAATTTGATGAATAAGTCAATTTGTAATTCGGGTACATCCCACCCTCTTTATAGCACGCCTTTCATACGTCTGAATCCCGAGAGGTGCATAAGTTTTATAAATATATTAGAAAAACCGCCCAAATAGGCGGTTTTTCTAATATTGTATTACTACAAGCTTACACCATCTTCACGTCAATAGTCACACCGGATGGGAGGTTGAGATTCGTGAGAGCCTCAATCACCTTTCCTGATGGACTCATGATATCAATGAGGCGCTTGTGAATACGCATTTCGAACTGTTCGCGTGAATCCTTATCGATGAATGTCGATCGGTTCACTGTCCAGCGCTTGATTTCTGTTGGAAGCGGTACTGGGCCCACAATTTTCGCATCGAAGCGATTAGCTGTGTCCATGATTTGCTTCACAGAGAGATCGAGGATCTTGTGCTCATAGGCACGCACCCGAATCCGAAGCTTTGGCTCCGCTGGAGCTGTTGCCTCTTTCTTTGTTGTCTTTTTGGTTGCAGTTGCCATGAGTAAAAGATTAGGAATGATTGCTTACGCAGTGATCTTTGTAACAACACCCGCACCAACAGTCTTTCCACCTTCACGAACTGAGAAGCGAGTATTGTCCTCAAGAGCGATAGGAGCTGTGAGCTTTACCTTGAAGGTAACAGTGTCACCTGGCATAACCATTTCCTTTCCATCTGGAAGAGTAACTTCACCTGTAACGTCAGTGGTTCGGATGTAGAACTGAGGCTTATATCCTGAGAAGAAAGGAGTGTGTCGTCCGCCTTCGTCCTTAGAGAGGATGTATACCTCCGCTTCGAACTCTGTGTGCGGAGTTACAGAACCTGTCTTTGCAAGAACCTGTCCACGGTGTACATCTTCTTTCTTTGTACCTCGGAGAAGAATACCTGCGTTGTCACCTGCCTGACCTTCCTGAAGCTGCTTATTGAACATTTCAATACCAGTAACAGTTGTCTTAGCTGTAGGGTGAAGACCAACGATTTCTACTTCATCACCAACCTTGATGATACCTCGCTCGATACGGCCAGTGATAACTGTTCCGCGACCTTCAATTGAGAAGATGTCTTCGATAGGCATAAGGAATGGCTTGTCGAGGTCACGCTCTGGCTGTGGGAAGTATGTGTCCATAGTGTCCACAAGTTCCTTAACCTTTAGAGCCCATGGGTCCTCAGCTGAAGTAGCCTCGAGAGCCTTAAGTCCTGATCCCTTGATAACTGGAGTCGCTGCACCGTCAAATCCCTGCTTGGTTAGAAGTTCACGGATTTCTTCCTCAACGAGGTCAACCATGTCCTGGTCATCTACCATGTCTACTTTGTTCAAGAAGACAATGAGGCGGGGCACACCAACCTGCTTTGCAAGAAGGATGTGCTCACGTGTCTGAGGCATAGCACCATCAGTTGCTGCAACCACGAGTACGGCGCCGTCCATCTGGGCAGCTCCTGTAATCATGTTCTTGATGTAGTCGGCGTGGCCTGGTGCATCAATGTGAGCGTAGTGACGATTTGGTGTCTCGTACTCTGAGTGGTGAAGTGCGATAGTAATACCGCGAGCCTTTTCCTCAGGAGCGTTGTCGATGTTATCGACGTTCTCTGCACGAGCCTTGTATCCAAGACCAGTGTTGAGGTTGAGAACATTAAGAATTCCCGCTGTGAGCGTAGTCTTTCCATGGTCAACGTGACCGATGGTTCCTACGTTCATGTGCGGCTTGCTGCGATCAAAAGCTTCTGCTGCCATATAGTTGTAAAATTACGGGTAGATTAATAAGGAAATCGCCGCGCCTGCCTGCGATCCGAAAATGGCGACAGGTGACCAAGACGTGTGACGATGACTTGCCGCGGCGCGCATTCCTTTTGCCCTTTACTACCGTAGACGACAAAAAGAACGCAGTTCTCGCGTTATAGGTAAAGGTACCGCGCGCGACTTGAAAGGTCAAGTAATTTAGTGTCCGTGAGCTGCCGGAGCAGCAGCAGCTTTTTTAGGTGCTGACGTATGACTTCCTCCTCCGCCACCAAGAAAACTCATACCGGGGAATTTTCCGCGTTCATCATATATTGCCTTTCCAATCATAAACAAAAATCCTAACACTGCTGTTGCCCCTAAACCCGCCCAAATGAACCCAGTTAGCCCAACTGTAGCCAAAGAACTAACGATGGTTGTTTGGATACCAATGAACGATGTAAGGGCGGGCGCACCCCACAATGTAAGAGCCGCTCCAACACCGAATCCACCAAGAACTGCACCAGCTGTGGTTCCCCAGTCTTTAAGTCCCCAAGGCTTTGTCTTTTTCTCGTCATGCCCATGACCTCCAGCGACGTGGGGTTTTTCCTTATGAGATTCAACCTCTTTTGCGTGCACTGTAATTTCTGGTTCTTTCACTTTCTCAGTAGCGCTATCTTTTGGATGCTCATGGGCCTCATGATGTTCCTTACTCTCTACTATCTCCAAACCTACTGCTTCTTTTGGTGTTTCAACTGTCTCAGAACCTAAGGTAGTCTTTTCAGGAGTTGCTGGGACGGTTTCTTTTAGCACTAAATCTGGTTCTTTTGGATTTATCTCAGTACTCCCCCACTTAATTTTATTCTCTTCCAGTCTAGCGAGTACTTGTTTCAAATTCTCTTCAGTCTGGATTTTCACTGATTCTGGTTCTTTTATTGCATCTTCGTACTCAATACTTTCGCGAGTATTTACTACTGCCTTATGTGCCAAGAACTCTTCAGTTTCGTTATCTTCTATTTGCCCAACTTCTGTCCAATCAATTGTCTGCACGTCTTCAGGAACGTAAGACAAGACTTCTTTCCTTGGCTGTGAAGGCTGTTCAGCTGACATACCTCTAGCATAGCAAGTATTTGGGTTTTATATAAGCAAAAATCCCATTTAAAATGGGATTTTTGCTTTCCTCTAATTTTCTTAAATTACTTCCTGCTTGCGATAATTTCCTGAGCAACATTGTTTGGAACAACTTCGTAATGATCGAATTCCATTGTCATAGATCCACGACCTTCTGTCATAGAACGAAGAGTTGTGGTGTATCCGAACATTTCAGATAGCGGAACCTTAGCATTTACAACCTTATTCATGCCTCGTTCCTCCATAGCATCAATAGATCCACGCTTTCCTGAGAGAGAACCTGTGATGTCTCCAAGGAACTGTTCAGGAATAACTACTTCTACGCGCATAATAGGCTCGAGAATAACTGGTTTCGCCTTTGCTGCTGCTTCGGCAAATGCCATAGATGCAGCGATCTTGAAGGCGATTTCTGAAGAGTCCACATCGTGGTATGAACCGTCATACAACTCGATTGAGATTTCAACGATTGGGAATCCTGCAAGGACACCTCGGTGCATTGATTCACGCATTCCCTTTTCAACAGCTGGGATGTATTCACCTGGAATAGCACCTCCTTTGATGTTGTTGATGAATTCGAAGTTTGAATCACGCGTAACGTTCTTTGCGACCTTAGCTTCTGGATCAACTGGCTCCATTCGTTTCATCTTGATCTTCACGTGACCGTACTGACCCTTACCTCCAGACTGCTTGATGTACTTTCCTTCTACATCTGCACTTCCCATAATTGTCTCGCGGTATGCCACCTGTGGCTTTCCTACGTTTGCTCCGACATTGAACTCGCGCTGCATACGATCCACAAGAATTTCGAGGTGAAGCTCGCCCATTCCTGAGATAATTGTCTCAGCTGTTTCCTCGTCAGAAGTGATTTTAAATGTTGGGTCTTCATCAGAAAGTTTTCGAAGCGCGATACCCATCTTTTCCTGGTCAGCCTTTGTCTTTGGCTCGATTCGGAGAGATACCACTGGCTCTGGGAACTTAATCTGTTCAAGAATGATTGGATTTGCCTCGTCACAGAGTGTGTGAGAAGTCTTTGTGTCCTTAAGACCAACAAATGAGGCAATTTCTCCCGTGAACACCTGATCCACTTCTTCGCGCTTATCAGCCTGAAGTCGCACAATACGTCCTACGCGCTCCTTTGTGCCAGTATTGGCGTTGTAGATGTATGAACCTGCAGATACTGTTCCTGCGTACACACGGAAGAACGTAAGAGCTCCCACGAATGGATCGGTCTGAAGCTTGAAGGCGAGTGCTGTGAATGGCTCTTCATCTGAAGGCATTCGCTCTACTTCTTCACCAGTCTTAGGATTGATACCCTTTACTGCTGGAAGATCGAGTGGAGATGGAAGGTAGTCCACAACTGCATCGAGTACGAGCTGTACACCCTTGTTCTTAAGTGCAGAACCTGTGTATACAGGGAAAATTTCATTTGCAATAACTGCCTTTCGGAGAGTTTTCTTTAGATCTGCAAGAGATGGTTCATTTCCTTCGAAGAAGGCGGCGAGCTGTTCTTCATCGTGTTCCACAATTCGCTCTACGAGCTCTGCACGGTACTTCTTAGCCTCTTCGAGATATTCAGCTGGTACTTCACCCTCAATAACGTTCTCACCCATGTTTCCTGTGAATGTGTATGACTTCATTGAGAGAAGGTCTACCACTCCTTCGAAATCACCCTCTGCTCCCATTGGGATCTGCGCGCGAACTGCCTTCTTTGAAAGACGGTCAAGGATTGACTGGTACGAGTCCTCAAATGACGCACCTGTTCGGTCGAGCTTGTTGATGAAACATACGCGAGGTACACCAGCTTCGTCAGCATAGCGCCAGTTAGTCTCAGACTGTGGCTCTACTCCAGCAACACCGTCAAATACCACAATAGCTCCGTCGAGCACACGCATAGAGCGCTTCACCTCAGCTGTGAAGTCGATGTGTCCTGGAGTGTCGATCACGTTGAATCGGTACTTCTTGGCAGTGTCTTTCTTGTCTGGTTCCTGAGACTTGGTCCAGAAACAAGTAATAGCAGCTGCAGTAATAGTGATACCGCGCTCTCGCTCCTGCTCCATCCAGTCTGTGGTTGTCTCTCCCTCGTGCACCTCACCTATCTTGTGCTGTGAGCCTGTGTAGAAAAGCACGCGTTCAGACGTTGTTGTCTTTCCTGCATCCACATGGGCCACAATTCCGAAGTTTCGCACTTTCTCTAGAGGATAGTCACGGTTCATAAAGTAATAAGTAATGGTTACTATTTGGCTGAGTAAATAAAATAAAAGCCGCCAGAGCGTTTTCTACAGAATACTGATAAATAGGCTAAAACGCAATACGAGACAGGGAGTTGGGTATGTCCTCGGTGTTACTCGTCCCGAGGCACGGCCCAGTCGCATTTTAAGATTGTCGCGCAACTCCAATCAAAATGCTCCGCCTTCGGTACTGCGTTACTCGAGGAATACCCATCCTCCTGCTACATTTTAGTATTTGTGCTAGCATATTTGGGTCAGACATTGCTGACGGAAAGGAGTCCACTTGCCAAACGGCTATGAGGATGATGAACTGCCCACCCCGCGCCCGGATCAAAACCCGGACACGAACGACTGAGCTACGAAGCTTAGTCACGATAGAAAGGAGGTGAATACATGGCAAACATTTTGCCTTATGACGGCATATAGGATCTTGATGGATCCTGAGACCGCCACGGCGTCGTTCTAGCTAAGGCTGGGGCGACGCCGACTACTTTATATATACAAAACAAAACCGCTTTTGAGGCGGTTTTGTTCGTTTTCTTTAATTCCCTGAGTTTACTGAGTTGCACCTGCTGAAGCGCCTGAAGTTGCAGGAGCTTGCTGCTGCATCATCTGCTGAAGCTGTTGCTGTGATAGTCCCTGGCTTTGCTGTTCTGGACGCATTGCCTGAACTGCTGCTGCTGCAAGGTTTAGCGCGTACATAAGCATTACGAGACCAAACATTGATGTTGCTAGGAAAATTCCGAGAGCCACTGGTGACTTCCAATTATTCTGCCAAAGCATACCCTTTAAAGCTCCCATTGGTCCTTCATGGTTGTGCATGTGAGGCAATTTGTCCATAATACTTTCTCCGTGTTTCATTTCTTCCATAATCATTAAAATAAAAGAATAATATTCCCTGTCCATACAGTATATGAGACTCTCGAATAAAAATCGAGCCCCGCGCAGCCATAGAGGCAACGCGGGGACTTGGTGATTTAGACCAGGCAATCTAGAGGGGATATCAGAGCACGCGGATCACTATCTCCTAAAATCATCTCATAATCGCCCTTTTTGAGATCCTCGAAGGGGTGTGGAACTTCCTGAACCAGACTTCCGGGTTTCTTTTCAGAATCCCCTGATTGTTTCGGTTCAGTATTGGTAACTGAATCAACCACTTGTGCACCATTAGTTACGACGCGCATGCGCCAAAGAGCGAAAGCAACTTTCGTTGCCTCAACTTATTATACTGATGAAGTAAAGTATTTGTTACATGCCAAAGCAAAAAGACTTCCATTCGGAAGTCTTTTTGCTTTTCTTATTTTTGAATTTTTGGGACGTACTCTACCAAGCAAAGTGAGCGAATGCCTTGTTGCTTTCCGCCATGCGGTGCATATCTTCCTTCTTCTTGATTGCCTCACCTTCGTTCTTTGCTGCAAGTAGAATCTGCTCTGCTAGTTTCTGAGCCATTGGCTTTCCCTTCTTGTTTCGAGCAGCATTGATAAGCCATCGGTATGCAAGTGCAATTCGGCGCTGCTGAGGAACCTCACGAGGTACCTGGTAGTTTGCACCTCCCACACGCCGTGAACGAACTTCCATAAGTGGAGCCACATTTCGGATCGCAGTCTCAAAAGTCTCTAGAGCATCAGGATTTCCCTCGCTATTCTTGAGAAGATCCATTGCATCGTATACAACCTTTCGGGCAACATCCTTCTTTCCATCCCACATAACAGTGTTGATGAATCGAGATACAGCCTCAGACTGGTACACGAGGTCAGGGCGGCGAACTGGCTTGTTTTTAATAGGGCGGCGCATAGGAGTTATTTAATATTATAAAATATGACTATTTAGGCTTCTTAGCTCCGTAACGAGAACGGCTGCGTCGGCGCTTATCAAGCCCTGCAGTATCGAGACGACCTCGAACTACGGTGTACTGAACACCAATATCCTTCACGCGACCACCGCGGAGCATAACCACTGAGTGTTCCTGGAGGTTGTGACCTTCTCCTGGGATATATGCAGTTACTTCCATGCCGTTTGTAAGACGTACGCGGGCGATCTTTCGAATAGCAGAGTTAGGCTTGCGAGGAGTTTTCGTTGTTACCTTTGTACAAACACCACGCTTGAATGGTGACGCGTAGAACGTAGGTCGGTTCTTAAGGGCGTTGAAGCCACGAGAAAGAGCCACCACCTTTGTTTTGCGGGACTTATCTTTGCGACGTGTTTTTGTAAGTTGGTTGATTGTTGCCATATGGCTGTTTTGTCGAAACGAAAACCCTCCAGATACCTCTGGATGAGCTTTAGAGACTATATAAGATACCGCGTATAAATGCAAACTCTTTGGCCCTTTCTCAATCATCTTGCCTGGTCCTCTTATCATGTTCGTGATTTTGATGGTAAACCCAGCCCAGCAGAATAATCACCAAAAGTGCGGCTGAGCCACCCAGTACCCCAGAGTGCTCATAGTAGCTAGGATTAACTGTCTTGTATTCTGAAGCCCTATCTTTATCCAAATGAAGTATATCTGATTTATGTCTGTGATGTTCATGTGAGTGGGCAGGAGTGCTGGAGGCGACAGAATCGCTAACCACCTCACCTTTATTTGATTCTGCATGCGCTGACAGAAATAATCCCGCAACAAAGAAGATCGTGCTTACAGTGACAACTAGCAATACAAGTTTATGTGGTATTTGCATATATCTAATTATAAGCACCCAAAAATATAAAAAGTCCAAAACTCAGAAAAACTTTAGAACTGCTTTAGCTTTATTTCATACCTAATTAGCTACGATAGTAGCATGCAAAAGATACCCAACACGATTGTTTTCCTATTTATAAGCTTATTTTATTCACCAGGCCTTGTTCATGCGGACTTAGTAGCTCCACCATATACACCGCCTACGTTTGAAAGTATTCAACAACTCAAGCTTAGTCTTAAGATATCAGGCATCAGCATTGCAGCTTCCAGTACCAGCAATATCACCATACCGACAGAAGACCTTGTGCCCATTACGTATGAATTTAGCAATATTCCAACCTGGCCGAACCCGAACCTTTCCTCAAAAGATAACGCGAGTGCGTTTGATCAGACAATAAAAGAGTCTCGTATTTTTATTTCGCTTTGGGAAGGTTCTCCATTCTCGACCACGGCCCACCTTGTTCAATCATGGGAAGTTTCGAGAACTGTTTCAGGACAAGTGCTGGCGACATTTCCAAAGGCAGATTCGTACTTCTTTGTCGTCGCGATTCCTGACAGTATGTATATCGATCCACACGCATCGTGCCCAAACAATCCCAATTGGGAAATTGATTGCGCACCTCCATACACGCTGGAGCAAATGTGGAGCTACTTCACGTTCCCACTTGATGCGCCTGACCCATTCCCATACTTACCGACAGCGTTCGGAGGAGTTCGATTCAATGTGCTGACAAATTCCGTTCCAGTGCGAACATCGAATGTGCTCTTCCTGCCTGGCATCGAAGGTAGTCGCCTCTATATGAGAAATGCGTTCGGAATAGAAAATAACGTCTGGGAACCTTCGGGTGCACTGAGCTTACTAAACCTAGTACTTAATGCCAACGGCACAAGTCAAAAACTAATCTACACAAGAGACTTGGTTGACTACAAGTATGGACTTCAGAAACTCGGTGACGTCTACGGGCCGTTCGAGAAATTCATGGACGGGCTTGTGTCGAAGAAAATAATTTCAAGATGGCAAGCATATCCGTACGACTGGAGATACGATGTTCAGGACATTATCCAAAACGGTACACTTGTCGGAAATCCTACAGGGAAAATATCACGTGTCTTTTTGCAAGACGTTATTCAAAATCTTGCCTCAACTTCTCCATCAGGACAAGTCACAATCATTGCCCATTCAAATGGAGGACTTCTTGCGAAAGCACTCGCCATAGAATTACAAAAAGAACGTAGGCTAAATTTAATCGACCGCATTGCACTAATCGCAAGCCCTCAACTAGGCACACCATTAAGTATTGGCGCTCTCCTAAATGGAGACGGGCAGACAGATGCCGCTGGTGGAATCATTATGTACGGAGGAACAGTTCGCGAAGTTTCCAAAACACTTCCAGGTATGTATGGACTACTTCCATCAAGTTCATACTTTTTTGAAAGCAACTTTCCAGTATTGTTTCCAGGAACCGCAACAACAAATATTTTTACAAACACGTATGGGAGCGCAACAAAGTCATTCGCCGACTTTGTACGCTTCGTGACTGACTCTGCAAATATTACAAGAAATTTTTCCTCATTCGACTTGCGTGTACCCATCCCTTTATCTGGACAATTACTCGTCAAAGAAAATGCAACACACGCACTACTCGACTCATGGCAACCACCACCAACTATTCTTATCTCGACCATTGCGGGCTGGGGTAATCCGACGCCAATCCAGTATTCGTATTCTGCTTCGATTATTAAAAATGCAAAATGTATACTTCCTCCACTATTCTCTAAATTCTGTAGCAGCACATATGTGGCAAGTCATGCTGTAATAAATTCTTTTGATGGAGACGATACTGTCCTTACGAGAAGCGTAACCGCTAGCTCGTCTGAAAAATATTATTTCAATGCGCAAGCCTTTGCATCCGCGCGACTTGGACAAATTGGTCATGGAAATATTACGTCAGCGATTCCAATTCAACTTGTACTACAAGATATGCTCGAACACAAACCAGTCCTGAGTCCGTTCATAAGCACAAGCCTTCCTTCTTCATCACTACCACTGATGATGACCGCGACAGTAGGTGCATCTGCAAATATTATTGCGACTGATGCGAGTGGAAATCAGAGTGGCATATTCCCAGTGCCTGGAACTACTGACGTGTATTACAAAAAAGAATCGATTCCAGGAAGCTCTGTGCAAGTACATGGTGACGAGAAGCAGGTGTACCTTCCAACGGGACAACCATACACAATTTCTCTACAAGGATACGAACCCGGATTAACCTTCCTAGATATCGGGTCGACCAACTCGCAAGGTACACAAAGCATTAGTGCTGAGTACTCAAATATCCCGACTACTGCGACTATGAAATCTGGACTCAAAGTCTTACCTGTCTCAAGCATTCCAAGTCGCACAGAGACTCCACTTATGCTCCCTGTAGACATCACGGGGCTCGGTACGAACGTGCTTATTCAAAAATCGAATCGGTAGACCACTTCGATGTACACGAAGTGGTCTACCGATGTGAAACTCGATTTACTATATATATGTATGTCAGAAAAAGAGGGAAGCGTTTCCCGAAAAGCCTAATGAAAACCGAACCCCTGAGATACATCTCCTGGAAGTAGTGCTCTAGGGTACGAAACTGATGACACGTCATTCCACGACCTAGTTCAAGCGAATTGAAAGCGTGGAACTGCATACGCACTACGTTCCACGGTTAACTCAGTGGTTCGAGTGACTCACTTTTACTAAAATCCGTACAAATCTTTCCTTGCGATCTCTAACTCAGTAATAAGTGCTGAATCGGTTATTTTAGAGAAACGAGACACTTCTACTCCGTCCTTTTGTACCATACCCATAAACATCTCAAGTGGCCTTGATTGAAGATCGGCAGGTGGCATCCAATCGCTTTTGTAGAGCGGACGGTACAGAACGGTAAGTGTTTTTTCTTCTGTGTTGCGCCCAATTCCGACAACTTCATACATGTAGTTATAAGGCACTCCAACCGGGTCATGTTTGTAATGTTTGTAAAAACCCTTTTCTGGAAGTGGCGTAAAATTCATACGCAATAAATTACATCCCGACTAGTATCTTGAAAAGCCACTCGATCATCACGAAGAACGGCGTCGCAAAAAAATACGCGAAAATAAACACAATGATAAATCGTGTCAGGATATTATTTCCAAAAAGTCGTGCTTCAAGATCGCGGAATACTAGACTAAATCGAGCCGGAAGTATTCCACGAAGTACGGTGAATCCATCGAGTGGCGGGATTGGAACTAAGTTGAAAAGTCCGAGCGATAAATTCACCAGCACTATCTCGGATGCAAGAGTTGCGAAAAGCGTTGCACCGTATCCAAAAGCAACTCTCGTAACGAGTGCAAAAAGCAGTGCGAGGAGAATATTGGTAGCAACTCCAGCCACCCCTACGAGTGCCTCACCCCATCGCTGATTTTTCAAATTGTACGGATTATACGGAACTGGTTTCGCCCATCCGAAAAGTATTCCAGCATTCATAAATACTAGAAGTGCAGGCACAATAATTGAGCCCATCATATCTATGTGGGCGAGCGGATTGAGTGTAAGTCGACCCTGGAGCTTCGCCGTTGGATCTCCTAAAACATATGCCATGTAGCCGTGAGCCACCTCGTGCATGATGATAGAAAGAATAAGAATTATAATGGTGAAAATCTCGAGAGTTAGGTCTGGTTGCATAAATTAGTATTTATATGCTAGCATGCATGGACTATGGCACGAAGTTGCGAAATCACTGGAAAATCATCCCAAGTAGGCGGACGGTACTCAAACCGTACGCGTGCTACTCAATTCAACCCTACTGGAAAGGTTCGTCGAAAGGCCAACCTTCAGAAGCGACGAGTATTCGTTCCTGAACTCGACAAGACATTTTTAATCGACGTCTCAGTTAAGGGATACAAGCACATCAAGAAGAACGGCGCACTCGCCACACTTAAGAAAGCTGGAATTATTTAAAGGAGAAAAAGAAAATAGAAAAAGCCGAGACATGTCTCGGCTTTTTCTATGCTCTCTACTTCCAACCTTTCATTTCACCGAACTGAATGTTCCGTAATCACTTTTCCATCACTTACAAAATCAATCGTGCCAACGTTTTCGGTTTCTATAATCTTTGACCCCTGCCCCTCAATCCTTGTTAGCGTTTCTGGAGCAGGGTGTCCATATGTATTTTCTTTCCCAACTGAGATTGCTACGACCGATGGACTCAGTGCCTTCAACCATTCACTACTCGTAGAATATTTCGAGCCATGATGACCAGCCTTGAGTACGTCTGTTTTTAATTCACCATCTTTTTCATCGAGCTTAATCAACCAACCTTCAATTGGCGATGGCAGGTCACCCGTAAGCATAAAAGAATTATTTCCGTATACTACTCGCATTGTGATTGAGCCATCATTGGTCACGGTTTCTCTCGACATGTCCCGATCGGGATACAGTACATCCGCATACGCTCCCCCACCAAGATCTATCCGCATCCCTCGCCGTGCAATAATTTGCTGAATGCTTGGCGCACTCTTCACTGCGCCTTCGATCTGCATTGCGATTGTCGTCGAGGCCGGAATACCAGAAGTCATAAATTGTGTGACTGAGTAGTTCTGCAATACGTATTTGAAACCCGTAATATGATCTGAATCCGGATGAGTCTCCACAATCATATCTATCGAACGTTTGAGTGGGCCGAGCTCTGTGCCTAAACCCGCAAGCACTGACTTATCTGGCCCAGCATCCACAAGCATTGTTTTTCCTGTTGGGCCTTGCACAAGAATCGCATCACCCTGCCCGATATCCAGCACTGATACTTTCAAAACGCCGACCGGATAGGGTTGGTTGTAGTGCTGGAACACGAACCAATAAGTAGTTCCGTTCGCAATGACAAACAAAAGAATCGCAACATACGGAAATAGTTGCAGAAACATGAGCTGACTTTTATTCATGTGCCCATCATACATAAAAGAGTTATAATTCTGATAAAGAAATAATAAAATTTTTATGATGTATACAAAACAAACATTCAACATTCCAGAGCTCAAAGGTCTGTCACAAAAGCAGATGGATGTGCACCTCGCACTCTATGAAGGATACGTAAAGCACGCAAACCTTATCCTAAGCAAAATCGAAGCACTTCGTGAAGAAAACGCAGAAGAGAACGCCTTCCTTATTACTGAACTCCGACGTCGATTCGGTTTTGAGTTCGACGGCATGCGCATGCACGAGTACTACTTCGAGCAATTTGAAGGCGGCTCACTACGTCCACAAGGAGAAGGGCCTCTCATGGATGCGGCGGTAGAGAGGTATGGTAGTTGGGATACATTTATCGCACACATCAAAGAAGTGTGTGGTACTCGCGGAATCGGATGGACAGTTGTGTACTATGATCCCGCAGCTCGATCACTTCATACGGCTTGGGTAAACGACCACGAAGTTGGCCAGCTCGCAGGTCTTCCAATAATTCTCGCCATCGATATGTGGGAGCACGCATATATGGTTGACTACGTACCTGCAGACAAGAAATCCTACGTCGAAGCGTTTATGGAGAATGTGAATTGGGAAGTAATTGAGAAGCGTTTTCTGAGTGAAGTCGTGTAAGTAGATAAAGAACAAAGATAAAGAATGCGTACATTCCGAGCACTGCGATAAATGGAATTGGCGGAATAATGACATCTGAGAATGGAAGCGCCGCGGAGAACTTCGCAACTCCTAAAACATAATAGAGAATGCAAAACGCCGGTAGCCCTGCTACCGGCGCAAGCATTGGTACGACCACTCCAGCAACTCCAGCGAAGAATGTTGTGACCATCGCAACCGGCACAAATGACATCACCAACATGTTTGCTGGTATAGCCCAGACACCAAGTTCACCGGTCTGCCAAAGAATAAGTGGCAAGCATGCAAGCTGTGCAACGATGCTCACTGAAATTATTTCTCGAAGCAAACCACTTTTTATCCAAAGAAGCTTCGATTCGAGAATCGGAACCGCAAGAATTAGTGCGGGAGTTACCACAACCGACATCTGAAAACCAGAGTCATACGCGAGCAAGAACGGACTCCACAAAAGTACTCCAATCAGGGTTACAGCGAGAGCACGCAACGCGTCGTACTTTCTGTGTGTGGCCTCAGCAAAAAGCGTGAAGCACGCCATAACACTTCCCCGTATAGATGGAGCACTGGCACCCGTAGCAAAAACTATCGCAATTACGCTTAGGCCTGCGAGCATGTACTTTAGTCTTCGTGGAAGCACTTCAAATAGTTTTAATACTCCTGTCGCGATCAACGTGACATGATACCCAGAAAGCACCACGACCCAAATCAATCCTGACGAAGCAAGTATTGTTACAAGTGAGTCACCTAGCCCATGTTGATCGCCCGTGAGAAGTCCTCGCGCAAGCTCTGAGTATGGATTTGGGAGTGCATGCGACACACCGGTCACGAAGATATGTTTGAATTCAAATAGCATCTCCGCACCTGTATTCCAAATGCCGGAAGCAGGAGCAACCTCGTATACGTTCGCCCTTGGCACAATCGCAAACACACCTTTCTTCGCAAGGAAGTTATCGTATCGGAAACTTCGTCCGTTACCTGTATCAAAAGGAGTCGGGACAGTAAGTACTCCAGAAAAATGCACTTGCTCGCCATATGTAAAGTGAGAAAAGACAGACGCGAAAACAAGAATATTTGTGGCATGACCTACTCGCACTAGCAGCTGCTGATTCTTTTCCCGGATGTCTGGGTCGGAAATTATCGTACCAGTCATTTCGACCTGGGAATTAATCTGAGTTGCTAAAAATGACTGGATTGCGTGTGGCGCTAATGCCGCACGCACTTCTCCAATTGGGGTAGAAATGAAAATCACACCCAGCACTAAAAGTACTATCTTTCTTTTCGCAAGATTTGCATCAAGTATTTCGGCTTCATCTGAAATGAACGTCCCGACTAGCAAACACAGCGCACCAATAAACTCACTCAATAGTAAATACGGAATTGAGATTGAGGAAATTGTTCCCCACACAATACCAACAGCAAAAACTCCCGAGCAGACAAAAAACAGCTTTCCGCGTAGCGCGAGTATCATCTATTCACGATACAAAATTACCTATGAAGAAAAAGTAAAGTGGAGATAAACTTTTCCTGAATTTTCAAAACCCATCCTAAACCCAAGCCTCTAGCGATTCATCCCTCGATCCATGGCAAGGTTCGCTAGCTTGTCAGCCTCTTTATTGTGCTCACGATATACATGCGCAAACGAAACTGACTTAAATTCTTTTGTGAGAGCCTTAACTCGAGCAGCAAGCGGTGTCAGGTTCGGGTGCTTAATTTTATACTCGCCATTCATTTGCTTCACCACAAGCAAACTATCCATTTTAACTACAACCACGGCATCACTGGCCTCCCCTCTTCCATCGCTTCCCATTAAACTTAGGAGTGTTTCGAGTGCAGAAAGTATGCCCGTGTATTCTGCAACGTTGTTTGTGGTGTGTCCGAGGAATTCTGAGATTTCTGCAACCACAGCTCCCTTTTCATCACGAACTATTGCTCCGGCCCCTGCGGGGCCGGGATTCCCTCTCGAACCTCCATCTGCGAAAATCGTAAATTGCATCTGTGTAGTATACGTCTCGACAGTCTTGAATACCACAGTATCTTATATAGTGGAATAGAAAAACATTACTTTTTTTTCGCAGGCCACGGAAGTGGTATCAACTCATCTATATACACCTCCTTTGTCTCTCCATGATTGTTTGCAAGAATGATAAGTAACGGAACCTCAGAACGAAGTCGGCTTTCCCACAGAAGTTGCTTACACATGTGGCATGGCGCCGTAAACTCACCTGGCGTAAGTTCCTCGGTACTAGCTGTTGCCATTGCAAGAATTACCCCTTCTCCGTGGGCAGCAGCGTGTGCGAGAGCTGACTGTTCACCGTGCAATGTTAAAGATCCAGTATATGATGCATAGTTAGCTGCTGAGTAGATAGCTCCACTTTCAGTTAAGACAGCTGCAGCAAAAGAAGTAGTTGAATCTTTTGGGTAGCAATTCTGTCGTGCCTTCATCGCTTCTTGAATAAGTTGTTGTTTTTGTTCGGACGTCATTATGGACAGGATATCATGCCGTAATGTTACTGAAGATGTGGTGTATCTATAAACAGAGCATAACTAATATCCCCCAATCGAAACTATCCGCAAACGAACAGGCTGACCTCTCGTAAACGTGTCGCGTTCAAGAGTCACAAGTAATGTAGTGTTCTTTCCTTTCTCTAGTGAATCGATAGCCTTTCCAAGTTGGCGCTTCGCATAAAATGTAATACCCTCGATGCTTTTTGTCTCAAACTCTAAACCAACTGGTGACACACGTATACGCAAATGCTCTTCAGTCTTTCCGAACCATGACAACTCATCAATTAAAACCTCACGGAGTACAAACGTTGGCTTTGGATTTCCCATACCAAATGGCGCAAGCCGATCGAGAATCTTTAAAAATTGCGGAGTAGCGGAAGAGATCGCAAGCTCGCCATCTGCCTGTTCCTGTTCGTCGAGCTCTGCCATCGACATTGTTGCGTATGCAGTATTTAGGCGCTCCTCGAGCGAATGGATTGCGTCTTCCTGTACTGAAAATCCTCCGGATGCTCGATGACCTCCGAAATCTATAAAAGTGTCTGCTGGTACCGCCTGCATAAGCTTAAGTAAATGCACATCCGGTCGCCCTGCCCTACAAGAGCCTTTTAAAATATTGCTTCCCTCCCTTCCCCAAAGAAACACAGGTCGCTGATATTCTTCAGCAACGGAGTTTGCAACGAGGCCCAAAAGGCCCGGTCGCCATTCTGGATCACCCATGACTATTACATCTTGTACAGGTATTCCTTGCTCCTTTCGTTCCTCGAGTCTTTCATGCACGCGTTTGGTGACCGCCGCGCTGGAAGCGCGGCGACTTCTGTTCGTTGCTTCTAATTTCTTTGCGAGCATATCTGCCTCCGTCCCATCTTCAGTTGTGAAAAGTCGGAAAGCATCTATTGCGTCTCCCATTCTCGATGCCGCGTTTACACGCGGCGCAATCATAAAACCCACATCATCTTCGGTCATTGTTCGCTGATCAACTCGCGCGACTTTGCAAAGCTTCTGAAAACCTATGCGCTGTGACTTTCGCATCACCATGAGTCCATACTTTGCTATCACGCGATTCTCTCCTGTGAGCGGAACCATATCTGCAATTGTTGAGAGTCCTGCCATGTCCAGAAGCCATTTCTCCCAACCATCTTTAATAAGCTCGCGCCCTTTAAAAGATGGCTTCGCCTCACTCGTCTCGAGACCAATCAATGCTGTGACGAGCTTCCATGCGAGACCTCCACCACAAAAGTCTCGGTATGAATACGTTTCTCCTTCCTGCTTTGGGTCTACAATCGCAAATGCTTCTGGCAAGGTCTCGCCTGGTAGGTGGTGGTCTGTAACAATCACATCAATACCAAGAGAGTTCGCGTACGCGACAGAGGCAACATCAGCAATCCCGCAATCGACAGTAATTATAAGAGAGACACCATCTATCTTAAGAGTGTCGATACCACCATTATTTAAACCAAAACCCTCGTGATGTCTGTGTGGAATATAGTTACAAAAATTCGCATTAATTTTCTTAAAAAAGTCATGTAGCACAACTCCACCAGGAATACCGTCGCAGTCATAGTCGCTCCATACGGCAATTCGTTCACCGGAATTAATTGCCTGCACAATGCGCTCGACTGCCTTTGGCATGTCTTTTATAAGCATGGGATCATCTAGATGATCGTTGTACGAAGGAGAGAGAAAAGCTTCTGCCTCTGTAGAAGTGGTAACGCCCCGCCGCGCTAAAAGCGCGGCGGTCAAATCATCATATTCTTCAAGTTCTTTTCGTAATTCTTCGCTAAGCGTCTCAAAGAGCGGAAACATAGAACTTGATTGTACCAGAAATGCTATTCTTTATATATGAATACTGATACAAGCGAGAGCACTCAAGACTGCATTTTTGATAAGATTATTTCTAGAGAAATTCCTAAGAGCATCTTGTACGAAGATGAATATACATTGGCATTTCTAGATATTGCGCCTAATTCTCTGGGTCATACCCTCGTTATTCCTAAAAAGCATGTGACTAATATTTTTGATGTCGATCCGGAAACTTTGTCTCACACCATGGAAACAGTACGGAAAATTGCACCAGCTGTTCGTGACAGCGTAGGTGCCCACGGTGTACACATAAACTCAAATCACGGAGCAGAAGCTGGCCAAGTTGTGTTTCACCTACACTTCCATATAATTCCTCGACACACTAGAGGCAACTATGAGTTTTGGCCAAAGGTAGAAGTATCAGAGGAACAAGCAAAAGAAACAGCCCAAAAGATACGCAAACTCCTAAACAACTAGCGATTATATATTCTTCAGAAAACCTTTAGAAAAATTCCACTTTTATTTCATCTCACTGTGCTACAGTTCTGCATCTATGGATGCAGAACAAGAAACAAAATCATTAGGCGCACTCAAAGAATCGGCTCGTAAGCAATATAATGCGTTTATAAATCCTATTTGGTGCGAATCAGTGCGAGCAAAAATATTTTTTAATGCTAAAGGATTTCATCATATTGTTTATAATGGACTCGGCCACAAAAGACAGCCTGCGGAGCAGTTTCGCAGATTGAGATTGGTTTCAAATATTATGCCAATCCTGAAGGCAAACCTACCCATAACACATAGATATGCAGCAACTAAAAACACTAGATACTGGGGCATTGATGCAAAGATAAGTGAAAATCCAGAGAAAAAAGTAAGGTTGGTACTACGACAGCTTGGAAAAGGAAGGATAACGTTTTGGAGCATAATGGAATTAAATACCAAATGAACTGAGCCCTCATAAAGAGGGCTCAGTTCATTTGGTCTGCTTATCAGCTTAATACTAGAGGCTGAACAAGGCTTTCGCCTACAGACATACTGAAATAATACTCCTCTGGAATTGCTCGTCAACTTAGACTATTTATGTGCCCAGCTCCAAGGCCTGAAGTCCTGGGAGCGTTCCTTTCGCTATGAAATCCAGCATCGCACCTCCTCCAGTAGAGATAAAAGAAAACTTATCTCGCATGCCGAGCTCCTCAATTGCCGCATCCGTGTCTCCTCCGCCAATTATGGAGTGAGCTGAACTTTTTGCTATTACTCGCGCAAGCGCAAATGTAGCATCAGTGTAACCATTCTCATAATTTCCAAGCGGCCCATTCCAGAGCACGGTCTTCGCATCTTTCACAATCTTCTCAAGCATTGCACTCGTTTTTGGCCCATCGTCATGGATTACTTCGTCTTTCTGAATACTATCGAGCGAGACTACATGCCCTTCCTGCTTTTTTGCTTCAGCATGCCCGACTACTGCATCAAGTGGCACGGCGAGTTTTCTGTTTCCGAGTAGACTCTTGATGACTTTAGAATCAGCACTCGATACAAGTGACGCCCCTACGTCATACCCCATGGCTTTTGTGAAATCGTTTCCTAGCGCACCACCTACAAACACACGATCGTATGATTCAAGGAGCTTTGTTATAACCGGCTCTTTTGTTGAAAATTTTGCACCACCAATGACTGCGACCGCAGGATGCGATGGTGTAAGTGCCTTTGTAAGTTCGCGCACTTCTTCTTCTACGAGCAATCCTGCATATGAAGGCAAGAACAGTGGTATTCCCACAACAGATGCGTGCGAACGATGACACACATCGAACGAATCTTCGACAAATACATCAGCAAATTCAGCAAGAGCTTTCGCAAAGATTGTGTTGTTTGCAACTTCTCCCTTGTCTCGCCGCAAATTCTCAAGCATAAGCACCCCACCCGCAGGAAGTTTTCGTACTGCGTCTCGCGCCACCTCTCCGGTCGTCACAGGACAAAACTGAAGTTTTGGTATGAATTCCTTCATTGCTTCATAGACTGGCTGCAGTGTTTCAGTTCCAAGCTCTCCGAGATGTCCTATTAAAATCACGCGTGCATGCTTTTTTTGAAGATATTCGATAGTAGGGATAGCTTTTCGTAGGCGAAATGTGTTTGTGACCCTTCCATTTGCAACTGGCACATTGAGTGCTGCTCGCACTAATACCGGAATTGAATCAAGTATTGAAATATCTCGTACTGTTCTCATGATTTATTTTAAAGCTTTAACAAGTGCACTAAAAATATCACTATCTGCACTTGCATGACCTGGTAGAAAACCATCCACCCCAGTCCCCTCTGCGAGTGAACGAATATTACTTGGTTCGACTGATCCACCATACAAAAGCTTCACTTTCAATGCGCTACGTCCAGGAAGATATTCACCGAGAACCTTTCGTATGTAGAGCGTCATTTCTGTAAGGTCACGTGGCGACATCGCTTCAGATGCAGTCTTTCCAATTGCCCAAATCGGTTCATACGCAAGAATGGTCTGTTGACGTTCCTTCTGTGCAAGTGGTTCAAAGACTGCGTGAATTTGCGCACGAAGTAGCTGTAAGTAATGCGCATCAGGATCACGTTCTTTTTCTCCTACACAGACTATAGGGATGATCTGATTTGCATGTGCGTGGCGAACCTTATCAGATACCATCTCATCTGTTTCTCCGAGCGCTCTGCGCTCGGAGTGCCCGACAAGTGTGTACGTGACCCCTAATTCCTTAAGTAATGCAGCTGTTACTTCACCGGTTGCCGCTCCTCCGGTACCAGCAGAAATGTTTTGCGCAGCAAATGCAACCTTCGATCGATTAGATGGAGACAGTAAACCAAGGTACGGAGTAGGAACTGCGAGTACGATTTCTGTATCATGCTGTGCAGACAAGCGCTTTGCCGTAGCAAAGAGTGCCTTTGCTTTTAACTGTGATTCTACATACGCCTTCCAATTTCCAACGATAAGCATACCTCTATGCTACCACGCACTCGCCAATGACGACTATCGGAAAAGTAAAATTCCAAACAAAATGAGGAAGTCGAAGAATGCCATCCCAGAGTTTGCCACTAAAATTGGCTTTTCTTTATGCAGGTATCCGTACAAAGCCCACATGGCATTTATCATGCCAAGGAAGATCCACGTCCATATTGATAACCCTGCGACATCCTTATATACAAAAATGCGAAAGATTTGTGGCAAGAGCGCGACTGGAGCAAATGTTCCTATTGCGAACATTACGTGATCGAAATTCCTTTTAAATACTTCAGGATGAGGGTACGGCTCAAGATTTTTGTATAGTCGCTTGCGCAACTGTAGATGATCGCTTCCAAGATTCATCTTGCTAGTGTACCAGATACCAGCTACTTTTCGGAAGAGCTATTGCTGCCTCCAATCAACGAATTGATACGTATTTGAAACAGTTGGTGTAAATGGCGGTGGATTTGTCGAAAGCAATCGATCAAATGCATCAATACGCGTCTGATACCCAGCATCTCCTGACGAACATCCACCAACCCATTTCGTACCAGTACGTTTATTTGATACGGTTGTGCCATGAATAGTTAGAGTTGTCCGCGGTTCGTAGGAATTGGGACAAGTCACATGACCATTAGAACTTTCACCATAGTAATTTCTTCCAAAAGCACCACTTTGTGCCACAAACACACCGTTAAGCGTCATTGTGTCTGGTGAGTTTGGTGTAATAAGGATATCGTTTGCACTTATAGCGGTAAGGCCTGATGCACCTGTGGCATTTGTGTAGGTGATATTACCAGGAAGGAGAATATTTGGATTGACGCCTGAAGTTGTTACATTTGCAGCAACAACTGTAATTTTAGAAGGAATGGCACCTTCTATCCAGACATTGTCTTCAACAAAGATAAGTCCGCAGCTCGCTGGAATTGTATATGTACCATTGGTGACTTTTGCAGGGACTGAAGAATAATTTGATTCAGTATTTATTAATGAGTAATCCGTTTGAGGTGTTGTTACATTTGATGGATTATCAATTGGAATCGAGGGCACATTTGTCTCACTGCTCACGGTCTTTACCGTAACAGTTCCATTACTATTGAATATCAAGTGGTACCCACGACTCGAGGCATTACTTACACCTGTTCCAGAACTATACCGCGGCAAATACAAACCGTAGGACTGAGCGGCAGTTCTAAGTGATGTGAAATTTGCAGAAATTGCAGAAAAATCTACTTGCGGCGTAGGATAGCTCCACAAGTTCTGATTCGGTCCAGCACCAAAGACACCATTTTCAGTTGTATCTGAATTACAACCAAATCCGGAAGTACAGAGCCATGATGAAAGAGAGCTCGTGACAGGAGCATTGGCAGTGCCGTCCATACGAATACCGCCATTTGAGTGATACGGGCCGTAAATTGTCCTGTCTGCACCAGCCCATACACTGTTGTTTACTACGTATGAATAAAGCGCGACCGTAGGGAGCGCGTATCGAGCAAAGAGTGTCACTGCAGATCCTGCTGGCTCATTATAATAAGAACCCTTGGAGGTAATATCGATTGAGGTTGTTTGTCCACAAGACGTGTTCCCTGCTATAGATAACTGATAAGATCCATACGAATATCCAGTAACAGGATCATTAAATGCCATAGTGTATGGGCCCGCATGCCCTGTGCCATTTTGTAAATCAGTCGGAAAATGCGACAAGTGCCACCTGTAATACTCAAGACCAGCCTCTGCCGCACTAAATGTTTTGCTTCGGGCCTGTACTTCATTTTGGCGGTTATTTTGCGAAATCAATACACTACTTAGTGCACCTAGGACCGTAACGAAAATTGCACCAAAGACAAGCGCAAGCAGTATAAGGTATCCTCGTGGTGGTTGTTTGTACATATTATTGTCCGCGTAAGTTCCGTAATGCAATAGTGCTATTTAAAGTATACGGTGCAGGGGACCTACTTACATCTACATCCACTTTCAATGTCGCTGTTACAGTTTCGATTTGCGATGTGTCCACTGTCGTTGCTGTGGAAATTGGATTCCCAGATGAATCTGTATACGCAAATAATGGAGTGCCGGCATTATTAATTAGGTACGTCGCAATTATCGTGGTGATTTGTGGCTGCCCATTATATGTTGGAGGGTTCCCATTAGGAGTAGTAACCGTTTTATAAAGAGTCCCAGAGGTAAGAGTGTATTGAACCCGTTCGACCACCCCGTCACTATTTGTATCTGCGAAAAAAGTTATTGAAGAATTAGTTGCGGATTGAATTGGATATGAGCCGTCTGCCCCATATGAAGCTTCTCGTAAATTCTGTAGTGCCACACCAAGTCCTTGACGTGCGCTTTGGACAGCAGCGCTTTCCTGAAGAACGTAACTATTCGTCCGATAGAAATTCAGAATCATCATTGAAAGCGCTCCGCCCACAATGGTGGTTATCGCAATGACTGTCATTGTTTCGATCAATGTAAACGCAGAAGTAAGATTAAAATGACTCTTCATAAAATTGCTCACCATGGACAGATACTCCATTCGATGTAACTGAAGTGTATCCTGTTTTTGAAATTGTGACTCCGTAATCTATTGCAGACCCTATGTTTCCAAAGTATGCAGTACCACACGCAGAGGTTTGAACCGTAGCAGAATACCCAGATCGACTGAGTGTGACTGTTGCATTCGGCACAACCACTCCAGATGAATCAGTTACAGTCACAAGCAACGAATTAGTCGTGTGTGTGTCGAGTATAAGTGATGCGCTGTTTGTTGAACCAGCGGTAAGTGCATACGGAGGTGCCGCACAAGCATCCACCACATCATACCCGGGGACAGACAGTGCATAAGAATCCCATTCGAGAGGCAGTGTTTTTGTACCTGCTGATGAAGTAGTTGTGGTTACGGTTGTTTTGTAAATCGGCGCACCGGTTCCTGTTGACCCCACAGTCTTCGCTCCTGTCAGGGTAAACCCAACATTTGGTAATGGGATTGGGCCCACACGCGCCGGCAAACTCCATGCAGTCAGAGATGGTGTAACCGTAGGATCAGATGAAGACATATTTACTGAAAGCATGAGTGACGGATATGTTGTTGTTGAAACACCGGACAAATCTACAGGAAATATCCTAAACCCTGCACCATTGCCGGAAAGCACACCTTCGGGCAATGGTGTTCCTGCCTGATCTAGAATTTGTATTGAAGCATCTGTCCCAGCAGGCAACGCAAGTGTTGCTGCTAATGAACCCCACGAAGCAAGATATGCGGGAGATATAGAGGTAGTGACCGCACTGCCGCTCGAGACATAATTCCCAGAGATTCTTGAAAGAGTGACTGCACCAGAACCAACTACAGTATCTGAGTTTGAGCTAATTTTTGACGCGTCGGAAAAGGTATCACTAAAGGTGCTCGTGGCCATTGGCGAGAACGTGTTCACAATTAGATTTGCTAATAAATCAATCGCAAATGTTCCAGTAGTAGTATGATTCGCTGCCACGGTCAGATAGCCAGGGGTTGGGTTTTGGTTTGTTGAATCACGAGCATATGTACGCGCAGATGAATAAGTCGAATATCTAGAGACCGTTACTTGATACTGTGAAGACGCGACTGCACCTGGCAAATTAACTGAGCCATAGCGGTCTGAGTACGCAGTAAGATCAACAGCGGGAGAAATTGCTGAATTTACAATGTGCACAACTGCATTTGCGAGTGGTGCCCCAGCCGAATCTACAGTGAGTATTTGGAGCGTACCACCACCCGTAGTTGTCTCAACCCCTTGTGGCGCAAACATTGAAGCAAGTATCTGTTGCTTAAATCCATTTTGGGTTTGATAATTCACTGTAATCTTTACCTTCTTGTAGTCAGTCGTAATGCCATTTGTATCATTTGCATTCGTTCCATCTGCCGGATCATCATAGTACTCAATAAATGTAGTGACACCGTACTGCGTACCGTCTTGAGTAATGGTGCTGGTTGGCTGAACAACACCACTCGGAATACCCCCTACAGTTCCGATTTGATCGTATGAAAGTGATCGTATGAATTCCATTTGGTTATTTGCAACAGCGTCTGCAGCCGCTTCCTGTTTTACATAAGTAGACAACTTTATCGATGCAAGTAACGTCGCAAACAATCCTGAAAATATAATGACAACGAGCGCGGTGCCAATCACCACATCTATCAACGTCATGCCTCGTGGGCTTTGCAAAGAAACCATTACTTCTATAATACCGCGCCACCTACTTAATTGATGAAGAAAGTGAGTAGATAGGTGCAATCATCGAGATGGCAAAGACTCCAACGAACGCTCCTATAAAGAGCATGAGTAGCGGTTCAATTATTGTAGAAAGATCTTTTGTTTGATCTTCAACGTCAGTCTCATAGTAGTCAGCAATCTGACCCAACATATCTGAAACTTTTCCTGTCTCTTCTCCAACGCTGACCATGTCACTAAAGAAAATCGGGTAGAGCTTTGGATGTTCAATAAATGACTTTGAAAGCGGCTCACCTTTTTGTACACCTGCTTCTGCTTCTGCAATTACTTTCCCAAAGATATTATCTCCCACAACTTCTCCAGTAATCGAAAGCGCATTTAGCATTTCGACTCCTGAGGACAGCAGTGATGAAAGCGTTCGTGCTGTTCGTGCACTCATTGTTTCTTTTACGAGCTCCCCAATAACTGGCAAGCGTAACGAAGAAAACAATACGAGTGCCTTACCTCTTTTCGTTCTAAAAAATAGCGCCCCGCCCACTATGAGTACTGCAAGACCTCCAAGAACGATTCCTGCATTATGCGTTGTGAAATTCGAAGCTCCGAGAATAATTCTGGTGGAGAGTGGTAGCTTCGCGCCAAGAGAACCAAACGTTGAAGCAAGTGTAGGCACGACAAATATCAACATTAAGATTCCTATCACCAAAATGGCAAACAATATAATCATCGGATAAATCATTGCGCCCTTCACTTTCTTGTTGAGTGTCTCTGATCTGTCCATTTGTTTCGCCACTGTCTTAAGTGTTTCAGACAATGTCCCCCCTTCTTCCCCCGCCTTGGTCATTGCAATGAAAAGTTTTGGGAAAATATTTGCATGTATTGCCAATGCTTCATGAAATGACATCCCTGATTTGATTCGTTCTTGTAAGTCGGCAACAATTTTCTTAAGTACTTTATTTCCTGACTGTCGCTCGATAACATTTAAGGCACGAGAAAGACTAAGCCCAGCATTTAACATCGCAGAAAGGTTTTTGGTAAAGGTAATGCGTTCAAGGGTTTTTACACCACTCCCAATTGTGATATCCATCCAGGCCATTCCTGAACTATGTCCCTCGGTGATCGAGACAACACTAGCCCCTTCTTTTTGAACCGATTCGTAGATTTCAAACCGCGACGCGGCATCCATAGTTCGAGTCTCCTCTGATTCATCTGCCTTTTTAAGTACGACTTGAAACTTCATATTATTCCTTTACAGCTCGTAGAACTTCTTCGAGCGAGGTCACTCCGCGAGTTGCTTTATAGATTCCGTCTTCGAGCATAGTGAGCATTCCTTCAGATCGTGCCTGCTTTTCAATATCATCTATAATTCCACCGTGCAAAATCAGCTCCTTAATTGCAGATGACACAGACAGAACTTCATGTATACCAATTCGTCCGTGGTACCCATCTTCTCCTTGAGGGCCTGCTGCCGGATGATAAAACGGCAGCTCATCCATTTTTGTTTCAGGCTTCACCAGTTTTTCTGCTTTGAGTTCACGAAGCACGGCTTCGTAACTTTCTTCGTGGAACAGTTTTGCTCGTGAATATTTATCAAGTGCATATTGCTCCTTTGAGTCAGTGAGCCGTCGAGTGAGTCGTTGACCCACAACCACACGGAGTGTTGAGACGAGTAGGAACGGTTCGATTCCCATATCTACAAGGCGAGGTATCGCGCCAGCAGCACTGTTTGTGTGAATAGTAGAAAGCACGAGGTGTCCCGTAAGAGCCGCGTTAATTGCGAGTGATGCTGTCTCCGCATCACGAATCTCTCCTACCATGATGATGTTTGGATCTTGTCGAAGCAGGGCACGTAACCCATTCGCAAAGGTAAATCCTATCGCCGGATTTACCTGCGTTTGATTTACGCGCTTCATCTGATACTCGATAGGATCTTCAACTGTTGAGATGTTTACATCTGGTGTGTTCAAAATATCTAACACAGTATAGAGCGTTGTTGTTTTTCCAGAACCAGTCGGACCAGAAATAAGAATGATGCCCGTTGTCTGCTTCATTGCTTCATGAATTCGTTCAAGTGAGCTTCCATGAAAACCAAGACCTTCAAGTGTGAAGCCCTCTCCGGTTTCTCGCAAAAGTCGCATCACCACCTTTTCTCCGTAGTACGTTGGAAGCAGTGACACACGAAACGATACCTTATCAACCTCAGTCTCCATTTTGAAGCGACCGTCTTGTGGAAGGCGTTTTTCGTCGAGCTTCAAATTCGAAAGCACCTTGAGGCGTGCGGTGATTCCCGGAGCAGCTTCTTTAGGAAGAGTCATCGCGTCATGCAGAATTCCATCAATTCGATACCGCACAAGCACCTGCTCCTCCATAGGCTCAATATGCACATCTGATGCACCCTGGATGATTGCATGGCGAAGAAGTGTGTCGACGATACGGACAATAGGTAAGTCCTCCGCCATTTTCTTAAGGTCATCACCTGAGACCTCTTCCCCGTTCGTATCTTTTACGAGTTTAATATTTCCAGCCTCCTTTGTTATCAGGTCTCCGAATTCTTCCTTGAGAGACTTCTGGTATTGCATGAGTGCATGCTTAATTGAATCCTCGTCTGTGAGACGTGCCTGAATCGTGAAGCCTGTCTTTTTTCGAACCGAATCTATAGCCGCAAGATCTTCCGTATCAAGCATCGCAACTTCGAGATTGTTTTCAGTCTTTTTAAACGCAATGATGTTGTGCGTACGAGCAATTGGCTCAGGAATGAGCGAGAGGATTTCTATAGGCAATTTACTATCCTTTAAATTCACAAACGGTATGCCGAGGACATACGCTTGTATACGTCGAAGTGCATCCGAAGAAAGCAGCCCCTCTGAGACGAGAACGTCTCCCATCGACTGCTTCCCTTCTTTCGCTTTTGTTTCTGCGCTCTCAACATCCTTTCGAGATACAAGTCCCGAATCAAGTATGAATGTTTTTAAATCTGTTTCAGCTACATGCATTACACAAAGTATAGCGCGCAATACATTTAATTAGTTAAATAAATACCAACTCAACGTGGACAAAGCGAGAATGTCTATACGCGAAAAGCTACAGTAGTATTTCTATCTGTAGCTTTTTCATATCCCGTAGAGGATTAAGAGAAAATCTGCAATGCATCATTTCTCCTTTAGAAAGAATTTATATAATTAAGTTAACTAAAGATCGTGAGTATACAATTGTTGGTAGCTTCCAGATTGGTACAGATAGTAATATCTCTCTGCTTCACAATGGATATCCCAACGAGTTGTACAACTCGTAATTCTTATATGAGCTATTCCTCCGAGGAGTCCATGGCTGTGGCCAAGATGCTGAATACGGATATTTCTAAAATATTCCCCATCACCGCAAAAACGCTCATAGGATAGATGGGAAAAAAGGAAAGGATCCCTCAATTCCGGTTTTTGCCTACCCACGTATACTCGATTCCCATCATTGTAGATGGTTAGTTGTGGTCTCGTGAGAAGTTTTGCAGAAGAAAAAGGAATTCCTCCTGATACTGCTACCACTAACACCTGTTGTGGAATTTGGGATTGTATCTCTCTTTCTTCTAAAACCTGAACTGCAATGTGTATAAGTTTTGGGCGGGGTAGCTTTGTGTAACGTTCTGGATGGTCTTTCTGGTCCGAAACTAGGAGCTCTGCCATCTCGTATATTTCAGGAGCATGAAGCCTCCGAAGAATTCCCAGCATGGCCGGAGCATATATTTCTCCTCGACTAACCATGCGACGCACCCTTTTAAGTGCTTGCTGATCTGTCATTTCACCCTTACCAACGTTCATCGTTTGCCTTTCTCATTTCTAAGATGGCGAATTGCCACAAAAATATGGTACATTAATTTTAATATAAGTCAAACAAAGGTAGGTGAATTCTCACCCTAATTGCACCGAAGTTCGCAGGCTAATTGCACCACCCTCT